>NZ_JBQACR010000009.1:0-161873 GCF_051905455.1 Pelomicrobium sp. G1 | reverse complement strand
CGAGGCAGAGGTCCGGCGGGTCCACCCGGAAGCGAAGGGGCTGCCCTGGACCGAGGAGACCCGGATGATCGGCGACGGGCCTTTCTGCGCCGAGATGCCGTTGCGGGCCGCAGCCTGAGGCCGGCCAATCCGGACGGGCGGGAAACCGCCCGTTTTTTATGCCCTGGCGGGCGCCAAGACCGCCTCGTTGCCCGGAGCAAGGGGAGCGGTTTCGGGAAGCAAACGGCGCCACGCCCAGGCGTAAGGCGCTGCGTCCCGGACCTTGATCCAGGGACGGTGGAGATCGTTAAGAAGTGCAAGGGGCGGCGCGCCAGCCGTCGATTCGTTTTATCGTATGGGCGCGTGCCGAGCGCTGATCGGAGTCCGTCGCCGGCGTTTACATGAAGGCGCCGAAACCCGGCCAGGGCTTCGCGGAAAGCGCGCTATGTGCCTGTCGTTCGGGCGATCCAGCCAAGCCGGTCCGGGAATTGCTTGGCGAGAAGCGGGCGCGGCGACCTTTGTCCGCGAGAGCCTCGCGGCGCCGAAAGGCCCTGGAACAAGTCAAATAAAGCATCCCGTGGGGGACACGGGCCAAAGGATAGGAGATGGCAATGCCAGACCTCGCCGCCTTGTTGCAGCTCGACGGGCTCGCCCGGCGCCTCGTGTCCCAAGCGAGCCGGGATGAGCTGGCCGAAGCCGCCAGGCTGCTCGCCCTCAACCTGGCGTGCTACCAGCACCGCTATGGGCCCCTGCCCCTCAAGGAACCCGCCATCCCGCCCGCGGAACTCGACGAGGCGCAAGTTGCGCTGGTAACCAACGGAACCGAAATCCTCGTGACGGTGCTGGAGGGATTGCGCTTGTCCCACCGCGGGGACGCGAGAAGCCAGTGAAAGTGCGGTGAGGGCGGCAAGCCTCTCGCCTTTCGAGGGCTTTCCTCCCGCTTCCAGGCAAACCATCCTGTCCCTGCGCCGAGCCACAAAGCCGGCGCTCGCGGCCCGGCCCGAAAACGACGCCGGTCAGTCCCGGGCGCTCACCCGGGAAGTCAGGAGCATCAGGAGACTCAGGCACCCCATCAGCATCGCCGCCATCCCCGCCAGCAGCAAGGTGCCCGCCTGGAAGCCGGCGAGCCAGTAGGCGCCGCTCAGCCTGACCGCCACGGCCACGGCGCACACCAGCACGCCCGCCAGCCCGGCCAGGCGTCCGACCCACAGCAGCAACGTTTCCATCTCTGCCCTCCTCGCTTCGGGGCGCCTCGATCCCCCGGCATCCATCAGCATGCCACAGACGCCCGGAGGCCGGATATCACGGTTCTCCCCGCCGGCGGCACAGCAGCCCCTCCCAGCGGCACGCCGGGTTTAAGCAGCGGTAACGGCGGACGGGATAGAGGAGGCTGAGCAGGCGATCGACGGGACGGCGCCGAATGCGCTCCAGGGGACCGCCGCAGTAGGGACACTTGCGAGCATCCATCACGCGGGACACGACCGCCTCTTGCCGCAACCAAGGAGGACTCACACGAGCTTTGCTGGCTTGCCTTCGCGCGTTGACCGTCGACGACGGGGCGGCACTTGGGATACTGGCCCACCACGAGGGGATTGCGGTGGTGGGCCGTGAGGGATTCGAACCCCCGACCGTTGGATTAAGAGTCCACTGCTCTACCAGCTGAGCTAACGGCCCGGGAGAAAAAACTCAGGACATTATTTGCCCGTCCCGCCCCTCTGTCAACGAGTGCGGCAGCGGGCACTTCCGCCTCCTATTCAGCCGGCGGCGTGGGCGGCGATGAACCGCTTGACCGCCTCGGCGTCCGTATCCATGAGCTCGTAGCGCTGGGGGCGTTTCTCCAGGTCCTCGTAGCCCGGGGGGATTTCCGGGTCGCGGCCCAGCGCCTCGCGGATCGTCTCGGCGAACTTGGCAGGCAGGGCGGTCTCGAGGCAGACCAGCGGCACGTCCGGCTCCCGGTGCTCCAGTCCCACCTTGAGCCCGTCGGCGGTGTGGGTGTCGATCATGACTGCGTAATCGCGGTAGATCCGGCGGATGGTGGCGAGCCGGTCCGCGTGGGTGCTGGAGCCCGACGCGAAGCCGTAGCGCTCCACCTCCCGCCAATAGGGAGTCCCGGCGAGCTCGAAGCCGCCCTCCCGCTCCACGGCCCGCCACAACCGCGCCGTCACCGCGGCATCGCGTCCCACCACGTCGTGGATGAAGCGCTCGAAGTTGGACGCCTTGGAGATGTCCATGGAGGGGCTGGAGGTGTGCACCACCTCGGCGCTCTTGCGAACCCGGTAACGGCCGGTCCGGAAGAACTCGTCCAGCACGTCGTTCTCGTTGGTGGCGAGAATCAACCGCCGGACGGGAAGCCCCATCATGCGGGCGATGTGCCCGGCGAAGATGTTGCCGAAGTTGCCGGTGGGAACGGCGAAGGAAACCTGCTCGTCGTCGCCGCGAGTGACGGCGAAGTAGCCCTTGAAGTAATACACCACCTGGGCGACCACCCGGGCCCAGTTGATGGAGTTGACCGCGCCGATCCGGTAGCGGGCCTTGAATTCGGCGTCCGCATTCACCCGCTTCACGATGTCCTGGCAGTCGTCGAACACGCCGCGGATCGCCAGGTTGAAGATGTTGGGGTCCAGCAGGGAATACATCTGGGCGGTCTGGAACGGGCTCATCTTCCCGTAGGGGGAGAGCATGAACACCCGTATCCCCCGCTTGCCCCGCATGGCGTATTCCGCCGCCGAGCCGGTGTCGCCGGAGGTGGCCCCCAGGATGTTGATCTCCGTCCCCTCCCGCTCCAGCACGTACTCGAACAGATGGCCGAGGAGCTGCATCGCCACGTCCTTGAAGGCCAGGGTGGGCCCGTTGGACAGCCCCAGCAGGTGGAGCCCCGGCTCCAGGGTCTTCACCGGCGTGATGTCGTCGCTGCGGAACACCTCCTTGGTGTAAGTGCGCTGGATCAGCTTCTTCAGGTCCGCCGGCGGGATGTCGTCGACGAAGAGACGGATGATCTCGAAGGCCAGCTCCGGATAAGGGCGGCCGCGCAGGGCGGCGAGCTCGGCGCCGCTCAGGCGCGGATAGGCTTCCGGCACCACCAGGCCGCCGTCGGGGGCGAGTCCCCCCAGCAGGATCCGGCGGAAGGACTGGGGCGCCATGCCGCCTCGGGTGCTCACGTAGCGCATGCTCAGGACTCCGCCTTCAGCGGGCAAGCGCGCCGCCTAGCGCCCCGGGCCGATCGAAATGGCTTCGAGCTCGAACCCATCGGTGTTTTGCTCGTCAGTGCCGGTTCAGCATTTCCAGCCGGATGCGGGTCGCCGGGCCGATGAGGGTGGGCAGCGCCTCGATCTTGCCGATGGCGGCGTTCATGCGCGCCTCGAGGGTCTTGTGGGTGAGGATGATGATGTCCGCCTGATCCTCCCCTTCCGCCGGCTCCCGCTGCAGGATGGCGTCGATGGAAATCTCCAGGTCCGCCAGGACCCGGGTCACGTCGGCCAGCACCCCGGGGCGGTCCAGGGCCCGCAGCCGCAGGTAGTAGCAGGTCTCCACCTGGTCCATGGGCAGGATGGGGATGTCCTGCACCGCGTCGGGCTGGAAGGCCAGGTGGGGCACCCGGTTGTTGGGATCCACCGTGTGCAGCCGGGTCACGTCCACGAGATCCGCCACCACCGCCGAGGCGGTGGGCTCGGCGCCCGCACCGGCGCCGTAGTACAGGGTCGGTCCCACCACGTCCCCCTTCACCAGGATGGCGTTCATCACCCCCTCCACGTTGGCGATCAACTGGCGTGCTGGCACCAGGGTGGGGTGCACCCGCAACTCCACTCCCTCGGGGCGCCGGCGGGTGATGCCGAGCAGCTTGATGCGATAGCCGAAGGCTTCCGCGTAGCGAATGTCCTCCCGGGTGAGCCGGGAGATGCCCTCGGTGTAGCACTTGTCGAACTGCATCGGAATGCCGAAGGCGATGGCGGACATGATGGTGAGCTTGTGGGCGGCGTCGATCCCCTCGATGTCGAAGGTGGGGTCCGCCTCGGCGTAGCCCCGCGCCTGGGCCTCCTTCAGCACCTCCTCGAAGCTCGCGCCCCGGTCCCGCATCTCGGACAGGATGAAGTTGCTCGTGCCGTTGATGATGCCGGCGATCCACTCGATATGGTTGGCGGTCAGTCCCTCCCGCAGGGACTTGATGATGGGCACGCCCCCCGCCACCGCGGCCTCGAAGGCCACCATGACGCCCATTTCCTGGGCGGCGGCGAAGATCTCGTTGCCGTGGAGCGCGAGCAACGCCTTGTTGGCCGTGACCACATGCTTCTTGTTCTCGATGGCGGCCATCACCAGCTCCCGCGCCACCGTGGTGCCGCCGATCAGCTCCACCACGATGTCGATATGGGGATCTCTCACCACCTCGAAGGGGTCGGCGGTCACCCGCATACCCTCCCCCGCGATGGCCTGGGTTTTCTGTGCGTTGCGGTCCGCCACCGTGGTGATGACGATCTCCCGGCCGGCCCGGCGGGTAATCTCCGCTTTGTTGCGCTTGAGCACGCGGAACGTGCCGCCGCCCACGGTCCCCATGCCCAGGAGTCCCACCCTGATCGGTTTCATTTCTCGCTTCGCTCTCTACGCTCCGATGCGCCGCGGGCGGCCGGTCCCGCTCACAGCAGCCCGTCCTTGCGGAACATCTCCTTGATCCCCCGGATCGCCTGGCGGATGCGGGGCTCGTTTTCGATCAGCGCGAAGCGCACGTGATCGTCGCCGTACTCGCCGAAGCCCACTCCCGGGGACACGGCCACCTTGGCGTCTCGGAGCAGCTTTTTCGCGAACTCCAGGGAACCCAGCCCCCGGTAGGCGTCGGGGATCTTGGCCCAGACGTACATGGTGGCCTTGGGGACGCTCACCCTCCAGCCGGCGGAGTGCAGGCCCTGGCACAGCACATCCCGGCGCTTCTGGTACCCCTGGCGGATCTGCTCCACGCACTCCTGGGGCCCCTCCAGGGCGACGATGGCCGCCACCTGGATCGGGGTGAAGGTGCCGTAATCGTGGTAGCTCTTGATCCGGGCAAGGGCCGCCACCAGGTCTTTGTTCCCCACCATGAAGCCCACCCGCCAGCCGGCCATGTTGTAGCTCTTGGACAGGGTGAAGAACTCCACGGCCACGTCCCGGGCGCCCGGCACCTGCATGATGGAAGGCGCCCGGTAGCCGTCGAACACGATGTCGGCGTAGGCGAGATCGTGTACCACGTAGATGTCGTGCTCCCGGGCGAGGGCCACCAGCCGCTCGAAGAAGGAAAGCTCCACGCAGTGGGTGGTGGGATTGCTGGGAAAGCAGCAGATCAGGAACTTGGGCTTAGGGTAGGAGTCCTTGATCGCCTTTTCCAGCTCCTCGAAGAAATCCACCCCCGGCACCATGGGAACGTGGCGGATGTCTGCGCCCGAGATGACCGGGCCGTAGATGTGGATCGGGTAGCTGGGATTGGGCACCAGGACCGCGTCGCCTCGGTCCAGGGTGGCGAGTGCCAGGTGGGCGATGCCCTCCTTGGAGCCGATGGTGACGATCGCCTCCGCATCCGGGTCCAGCTCGACCCCGTAGCGACGCTGGTACCAGGTGCAGATGGCCCGCCGCAGCCGGGGAATGCCCTTGGACACCGAATAGCGGTGGGTATCCGGCCGCTGGGCCGCCTCCACCAGCTTGTCTACGATGTGCTTGGGGGTCGGCCCGTCGGGGTTGCCCATGCCGAAGTCGACGATGTCCTCCCCGCGCCGGCGCGCGGCGAGCTTGAGCTCCCCGGTAATGTTGAACACGTACGGGGGCAGGCGCTTGATGCGCGGAAACTCTTCCATGGTCGCGGGTCAAAAGCGGTAAGCGGCTCGTCAACCCTTTACCGTATCAATAAGCCAAGCCAGGGCCCGGCCGGACAAAAAGTTTATAATGCTACCGAGGAGTAAAGTCCCCTGCAACGACCGCCATGAAACTGCATCTCGCCCAGGTGGCGGACAAGAACGTGGTCACCGGCTACGGGCGCGACCACGTGATGGTTAACCGCCGGCGCTACGACAGAAGCCTGGTGATCCTTCCCGAGCGCCTCATCGAGAACTGGGACGTCCCCGCCTTCCCGGCTCTCGCCCGGGAACACTTCCAGTTTCTCGCCGGCCTCGACGTGGAGATCGTGCTGCTCGGCACAGGGGAGCGGCTGCGCTTTCCCGATCCCAGCCTGTTGGAGCCGCTGGTTCAGGCCGGCATCGGCTACGAGATCATGGACACCTACGCCGCCTGCCGCACCTACAACATCCTCATGGCCGAGGATCGCAAAGTGGTGGCAGCCCTGATCCTGGGCTGAGCGTCCCTTACCCCGGCAGCAATTCGGCGAAGCTCGCCACGGAATCGAATTCCGTGACGGCCGCCTCCCGGGCCGCGGAGTCGGGCCGGCGCACCGCGACGAGGTAGCGGATGCCGAAGGCCCGCGCCGAGCGCAGCACGGGTAGGCTGTCGTCCACCAGGACGGTGCGTCCCGGATCGAAGGGCTCGAGCGCCTGCATCCGCCCCCAGAAACCCGGGGCTTCCTTGGGCAGCCCGAGCCCATGGGAGCAGACGAGCCCGTCCAGATAGCGCTCGAGCCCGGTGCGCTTGAGCTTCAATTCCAGGCTCTTTTGATGGGCGTTGGTGACCAGCACCGCCCGCTTGCCCCGCAGTCGCACCTCCATCAAGAACGGCACCACGTGGGGATGGACCGCGATCAGGTGCTCCACCTCCTCCTTGAGCCGGGCGATGTCCAGGCCCAGCTCCCGGGTCCAGTAGTCCATGCAATACCAGTCCAGGGTGCCGGCCTTGCGGCGGTAGCGCTCGACGAGCTCCTCCCGCGCCCGCTCGAAGCTCAAGCCGTGCTTCTCGGCGTAGCGGCGGGGCACGTGGGCGAGCCAGAAGTGGTTGTCGAAATTGAGGTCCAGCAGGGTCCCGTCCATGTCCAGCAGAACCGTGTCCACCGCGTTCCAGGCGATCATGGCGGCGTCAAAGCTCCGCCAGCACCTTGAGGTGGGCCGCGGCGCTGCGCCCCAGGGCGTGCAGGTCGTAGCCCCCCTCCAGTACCGAGACGATGCGCCCTTCCGCGTAGCGGTCGGCGATTTCCTTGATGCGCTCCGTGACCCAGGCGTAGTCGGACTCCACTAGCATGAGGGAGGCCATGTCGTCGTCCCGGTGGGCGTCGAAGCCGGCGGAAACGAATACCATCTGGGGCTTGAAGCGCTCCAGCGCCGGCAGCCAGTGCTCGGTGACGACGGCGCGGAACTTGGCGCCGTTGCTGTAGGCCGGCAGCGGGATGTTCACCATCCGCTCCGAGCGTCCCTCCACCCCGCTGTAGGGATAAAAGGGATGCTGGAAAGTGGACACCATCATGACCCGCGGGTCGTCGCGGAAGATGTCCTCGGTGCCGTTGCCGTGGTGCACGTCGAAGTCCACGATGGCGACCCGCTCGAGCCCGTGGTGCTCCAGGGCGTGGGCGGCGCCCACCGCCACGTTGTTGAAGAAGCAGAACCCCATCGCTCGGGCGCACTCGGCATGATGGCCGGGCGGCCGCACGTTGCAGAAGGCCGTGTCCGCCTTTTTGCCGATCACCAGGTCGGTTGCTAGAATGGCGGCACCTGCAGCGCGTAACGCCGCCTTCAGGCTGTGGGGATTCATGGCGGTGTCCGGGTCGAGGTGCACCAGCCCCTGCTTGGGGGCCGCCGCTTGCAGCGTATCGAGGTATTCGGGGGCGTGGACCCGCTCCAGTTGCTCCCGGGTCGCCAGCGGAGCCTCCTCGTGCCTCAGGCAGTTCATCAACCCGGAAGCGATGAGCTGATCCTCGATGGCCCGGATCCGGGCGGGGCATTCCGGGTGATAGGAGCCCATGTCGTGCAGCGCGCAGTCGGGATGGGTGATGAGCACCGTGCTCAATCGAGCCTCCTCCATTTGCTGGCCTGGCGTGCGCCGGCGCTTCTGTTGCAAACATCTTACGGCGGCCCCCAGGTCCTGTCCATGACGGTGCATCCGTGACGGTCTCCACCGAAAGGCACTATCTCACGCCCCTCTTCGCTCCCCGGTCGGTGGCCATCGTGGGGGCAAGCGAGCGCCCCGGAACGGCGGGCCGGGTGCTGATGGAGAACCTGCTCGCGGAACAGTTCGAAGGCGCCGTCTATCCGGTCAATCCGAAGCACGCCCAGGTGCTCGGGCGCCCGTGTTTCGGCTCCCTGGACGAAGTGAGCGCCAGCGTGGACCTGGCAGTCGTCGCCGCCCCGGCGGCGGCGATCCCGGAGATCGTCGCCGCCTGCGCCCGCAAAGGGATCCGCGCCGCGTTGATCGTCAGCGACGGGCTGTCTCCCGCCTATCCCCAGGGGCCGCGCCTGCTGCGGCAGACCCTGGCGGCGGCGCGCTCGGGCGGAGTACGCATCCTGGGACCCGCGTGCCCAGGCATCCAGCGGCCCGCGGCCCGCATCAACCTCACCTACAGCCGTTTCCGGGCGCTTCCCGGCACCATCGCCCTCGTCTCCCAGTCCGGGGCTCTCACCAACGCCATCCTGGACTGGGCCCAGGCGGACGGAGTGGGCTTCTCCAGCGTCGTCACCGTAGGCGACGGCGCCGACGTGGGCTTCGGCGAGATACTGGACTACCTGGCCTGGGACGTGGCCACCGAAAGCATCCTGCTGTACCTGGAGGGGGTGTTCGCCCCGCGACGGTTCGTGAGCGCGCTGCGCATGGCGGCCCGGGCCAAGCCGGTGATCGTGGTGAAGACCGGCCGGTGTCCCGCCGCCTACCAGGCCGCCCTCACCCATTCGGGGGCCCTGGTGGGGTCCGACGACGTGTTCGACGCCGTCCTGCGCCGGGCCGGAGCGGTGCGGGTGAAGACCTTCAGCCAGCTCTTTTCCGCCGCCAAGTGCCTGAGCGCCCGCTACCGGCCCACCGGCAACCGGCTCGCTATCGTCACCAACGGAGGGGGCGCCGGGGTCATCGCCGCCGACTGGGCGGCAGGCATCGGCATCGATGTCCCCGCCCTCGCGCCCGCCACCCTGGAGCGCCTCGCCGCAGCCCTCCCCGCCGGCTGGTCCCGGGGCAACCCCCTGGACCTCACGGGGGAGGCGACCGAGGAGCATTACCGCGGCGCCGTGCGCGCCTGCCTCGAGGACGCGGGCATCGACGGCGTGCTGGTGATCCTCACGCCCCATGTCAACACCCGCGCAGCCCGGGTGGCCGAAGCCGTGGCGGAGACCGCCCGGGATTTCAGGAAACCGGTGGTGGGCTGCTGGATGGGAGGCGAGGACGTGGAGGAAGGGCGGCGGATCCTGTCCCATGCCCGGCTCCCCGTGTTCCGCACCCCGGAGCCCGCCGTGGAGGCCTTCTCCCACATCGCCACCCATTACCGCAACCAGCAATTGCTGGTGCAGGTCCCCTATTCCACGTCCCGGGTCGACCGGCCGGATGCCGAGGGGGCGCGCATGGTGATCGAGCACGCGCTGGCGGAGAAGCGCAAGGTGCTCTCGGAGATGGAGTCCAAGTCCCTGCTGGCGGCGTTCCGCATCCCGGTCGCCCGCACCGTGGTGGCGCGCTCCCTTCCCGAGGCGATCGTGGTGGCCGAGCAGATGGGCTTTCCCCTGGCGATGAAAATCAATTCCCCGGACATCCCCCACAAGAGCGACGTGGGTGGGGTGAAGCTCAATATCGCCACCGTGCAGCAACTGCGCTCGGCGTTCAACGAGATCATGGGGAGCGTCGCGGCCCGCCTGCCCGAAGCCCGCATCGATGGCGTAACCCTCCAGCCCATGACGGTGAAGCCCAACGGGCGCGAGCTGATGGTGGGGATCGCCACCGACCCCGTGTTCGGCCCGGTCATCACCTTCGCCGCCGGGGGCATCGTGGCCGAAGTCATGGGGGATCGGACGGTGAGCCTGCCGCCCCTCAATGCGCTCCTCGCGAAGGACCTGATCGAGCGCACCCGGGTGGCCCGCATGCTCGGGCCTTTCCGCAACCTGCCCGCGATCCACATGGACGCCCTCGTCACGGTGCTCCTGCGGGTCTCGGAGATGGCGAGCGAGCTGCCCTGGATCCGAGAGATGGACATCAATCCCCTCATCGTGGACGAAGAAGGGGCCATCGCCGTGGACGCCCGGGTGACCGTGGACCACGCTACCCCCGGCCCAGGGACGCGCTACGCCCACATGGCCATCTGCCCCTACCCGGTGCATCTGATCCAGCGCTGGAATCTCGCCGACGGCACCGAGATCACCATCCGGCCCATCCGCCCAGAGGACGCGGAGCTCCTGCAGGCGTTCGTGCGCAACCTGTCGGAAGAATCCCGCTATTTCCGCTTCATCAGCACGGTGCAGGAGCTCTCCCCCCGGACCGTGGCCCGCCTCACCCAGATCGACTACGACCGGGAGATGGCCCTCATCGCCGTGCTGGCCGAGGGCGAGCGGGAAATGGAACTGGGCGCCGCCCGCTACGTCACCAACCCCGACGGAGAGACGTGCGAATTCGCCCTGGTGGTGGCCGACGCCTGGCAGGGACGCGGGATTGGCACCAAGCTCATGCATTCCCTCATGGAAGTGGCCCGGGCGAACGGCCTCAAGGCCATGGTGGGCGACGTGCTCGCCGGCAACGCCAACATGTTGAGGCTGATGGAAAAGCTCGGCTTCGCCATCGAAAACCACCCCGAAGACCCCAGCCTCAAGCGGGTCCGCAAGGCCCTCTGAGGATCACGACATGGCAAGCGCCGTCGAGCGGGTGGTCCAACAGGCGGGTACCGTCATCCTGGGCAAGGAACGGCAGATCCGGCTGGCCCTCGCCTGCCTCCTCGCCCGCGGGCATCTGCTCATCGAAGACCTGCCGGGGGTGGGCAAGACCACCCTGGCCCACGTGCTGGCCAAGTCCCTGGGGCTCGAGTTCCGGCGCATCCAGTTCACCGCCGACCTGCTGCCGGCGGACATCGTGGGGGTGTCCATCTACGAGCGGGACACGGGCGCCTTCAAGTTCCACCCCGGACCCATCTTCAGCCAGGTGATCCTGGCCGACGAGGTGAACCGGGCCACCCCCAAGACCCAGAGCGCCCTGCTGGAGGCGATGGAGGAGCACCAGGTGACCATCGAAGGGGAGAGCCGGGCCCTGCCCCGTCCCTTCTTCGTCATCGCCACCCAGAATCCGTCCCACCAGGTGGGGACCTTTCCCTTGCCCGAATCCCAACTGGACCGCTTCCTGATGCGCATCCATCTGGGCTACCCGGACCCCCAGGCCGAGCGCGGGCTGCTCAAGGGGATCGAGCGCCGCGCGCTGCTGGCGGAGCTCACGCCCTGCATGGAGGCCGGGGAGCTGGAGGCGCTGCAGCGCCAGGTTCGCCGGGTGCACGCCTCCGATGCCCTGGTGGACTACCTCCAGGCCATCATCGAGTTCACGCGCCGCTCGCCCCTTTTTCACACCGGCCTGTCGCCCCGGGCGGGGCTAGCGCTGCTCGCCGCCGCCCGAGCCTGGGCGCTCATGGACGAGCGGCGCGAAGTCCTGCCGGAGGACATCCAGGCGGTGCTGCCGAGCGTGGTGGGGCATCGGCTGCGGCCCGCCGCCGACCGCCTGGGGGTCGAGGACGGCACCGATCTGAGCGGGCGCATCGTCGCCGCAGTGCCCATCCCGTGAGCATGAGATCGCCGGCAGCGAACGCCTGGGAAACGGGTCCCTGGACGGCGAGGATCCGCGCGGGCCTGGGCGGAACCGCCCGCCGCGCCGGGCATCTTCCAGGATCGGAATCCAGCGGCCGCGACGGCGCTCGGGTCGTGCTGACCCGGCGCCGCATCTTCATCCTGCCGACGCGCCAGGGGCTCGTCTTTGCCGGCATGCTCCTCCTCATGCTGATCGGCGCCACCAATTACCAGTTGAGCCTGGGCTTCGCCTTGACCTTCCTGCTGGGGGCGATGGGCATGGTCTCCATCCTCCATGCCTTCCGCACCCTGGCGGGCCTGGAGGTGTCCGTCGGCAAGACCGCTCCCGCGTTCGCCGGCGAGGCGGTCACCTTCGGGATCGATCTCACCAATCGTTCGCCGAGACCACGCCTGAGCGTCGCCCTCTCCCATCCCGGCAGTCCCACCGTCCACTGCGATCTCCCGCCGGGGCAGACCCGCACCCTGACCGTGTCCATGACGGCGACCCGGCGGGGCTGGCTACGGCTCCAGCGCTTGACCGTGCACACCCGCTACCCCCTCGGGTTGTTCCGCGCCTGGGCACCCGTGGAGCTTAAGCTCCAGTGCCTGGTCTATCCCCGGCCCGAGGATATCCGGCTCCCGCCCCCCGCCGCCCTCCACCCCATGGAAGGAGGACGGGACCTCCTGGGAGCCGGGGAGGATTTCGCTGGCCTGCGGGACTACCGCCCCGGCGATTCGCCCCGGCACATCGCCTGGAAAGCCGCCGCCCAGGAGCGGGGCACCCTCACCAAGCAATTCAGCGGCAACGCCGCGGAAGAAGTGTGGCTGGACTGGGAGCGGCTCGCCGGCCTGGACACGGAGGCCCGGCTGTCCCGCCTCGCCCGCTGGGTGCTGGAGTGCGACGTCCTGGGAATCCCCTACGGGCTGCGGCTCCCGGGGGCAACGCGTCCCCCGGCCCTCACCCCTGAGCACCGCCGCGCCTGTCTCAAAGCCCTGGCCCTATTCGGTCTGGGGGACCCCGTGCGGCCCGACCCGCCCCCCCGCCCATGAGCGCCGCGTCTCCCCTGGAGTCCCGCCCCACCCAGCGCCAGAGCGCCTGGCTGCTCCTCACCCTGGGGCTCGCCGTGGCGCCCCATCTGCCGCGCCTGCCCCTGTGGATGTGCGCCTTCGTGCTGATGCTGGGCTTGTGGCGCTGGTACCTGGCTTTCACCGGCGGCCCGCTGCCGCCCCGGCTGTTGCTTTTCGCCTTCGCCGCCGCCGGGGTAGCCGGCACCGCGCTCCATTACGGCACCCTCTTCGGTCCCTCAGGGGGAGTTGCCTTGTTCATCGTCCTAGTGGCCCTCAAGCTCCTGGAGTCCCGCACGGTGCGGGACGCGGTGCTCCTCGCGTTCCTCGGCTATTTCCTGGTGATCACGGTCTTCCTTTACGACCAGTCGATCCCCATGGCCGTCTACGCCGCCGCGCCGGTCCTGAGCCTGACCGCCCTCCTCGCCGCCTTCGCCCACGGGGCGGGGGATCCCGGGCTGGGCACTCCCTTCAGGACCGCCGCGGCGCTCCTCGCCCAGGCGCTGCCCGTGATGGCGATCCTGTTCCTGTTCTTCCCGCGCCTGCCCCAGCCCTTGTGGGGCGTTCCCCACGAAGCCGCCGAGGGCGTGAGCGGGCTCTCGGACACCATGGCGCCGGGCGATCTGAGCCGGCTGTCCCTGTCGGACGCGGTCGCCTTCCGGGTGGACTTCCAGGGGGAGGCGCCGCCGCCCTCCCGGCTCTACTGGCGCGGGCCGGTACTCACCCGCTTCGATGGCCGGGTCTGGTCCATGTCCCTGTCATCGGGGCCGGGGCCTGGGGCGCTGGAGCCCCTGGATGCGGGCGTCACCTACACGGTGACCCTGGAGCCCCATCAGCGGCGCTGGCTGTTCGCCCTGGACCTGCTCGGCCGCGGCCCGGAAAAAACCTTGCTAACGCCTGACTACCAATTGGTCGCCCAGGCGCCGGTGCGAAGCCGCACCCGCTACACGGCAACCTCTCACCTGCGCTACCGGGCGGAGCCGGGGTTCTCCGGCGAGGCGGCCGAGAGGGCGCTGGAACTGCCTTCCGGCGGCAATCCCCGGGCCCGGGCCCTCGCCCTGACGTGGAAACGGGAGCTGGGAAATCCGGCGGCCATCGTCCAGCGGGCGCTCCAGTTTTTCCGCGCCGAGGGCTTCTTCTACACCCTGCGGCCGCCGCTCCTCGGCGCGGAGCCGGTGGACGATTTCCTGTTCAATACCCGGCGCGGTTTCTGCGAGCACTACGCCTCGAGCTTCGTCTTCCTCATGCGCGCCGCCGGCGTCCCGGCCCGGGTGGTCACCGGCTACCAGGGGGGCGAGCTCAACCCCCTGGGCGGCTACCTGATCGTACGCCAGGCCGACGCCCACGCCTGGGCGGAAGTGTGGCTCGAGCCCTCGGGCTGGACCCGGGTGGACCCCACCGCGGCAGTGGCCCCGGAGCGGGTCGAGCGCGGGCTCGCCTTGGCCGCGGCCTCCGGGGAGCCGCTCCCCGTGCTCATGCGCCCGGGCGGCGGCTGGCTGCGACAGATGCGCCTGGCATGGGACGCCCTGGCCAACGGGTGGAACCAATGGGTGCTGGGCTACGGAGGGGAGCGCCAGCGGAAGCTCCTGAGCCGCATCGGCTTCGCGAGCCCCGACTGGCGCTCCATGGCCGCCCTGCTTCTCGCCGGCACGGGGGCGCTGATCGGAATGCTGGCCGCCGGCTTGCTGTGGCGGATGGGGGAACGGCGGCCGGAGCCGGCGCAGCGGCTCTATCGCCGCTTCTGCCGGCGGCTCGCCCGGCGGGGGCTCGCCCGGCGGCCGGGCGAAGGGCCCAGGGACTACGCGGACCGGGTCGCCGCGGCCCGTCCCGAGCTGGCCGCCCAGGTGCAGGCCATCTCCCAGCTCTACATCGCCCTGCGCTACGGGGCCGAGGGCGATCCGCGCCAACTCAAGCGGCTGCGGATCCTGGTGGGGAGTTTTCGCGCCTGAGCGCTAAAGCAACAGGTCTTTGGACATGCCGCGCCGCTGGAGCAACCGCCGCAATGACTGCAAGGCTTCCACCTGGATCTGCCTCACCCGCTCCCGGGTGAGCCCCAGGCTCTCGGCCAGTTGCTCCAGGGTCGCCACCTCGTGGCCGTTTAGGCCGTAGCGGCGCTCGATCACCCAGCGGTGCTTTTCCGAAAGTTGCTGCAGCCAGTCGCGCACGCAGTGCTCGAGCTGGGTTTGTTCGAGCCACAGATCGGGCGTCGGGTTGGCCTCGTCGGGGATGGACTCCCCGATGGAAAGCATGGGGTCGATGTCCAGAGGCGCGTCCAGGGAGGCGGTGCGCTCGTTGAGGGATAGTACCCGGCGCACCTCCTCCACAGGCCGGTCCAGCAGGTGGGCCACGTCCTCGGCGGTGGGCTCCCGCTCGGAATGGGCCTCCAGGTGGCGCATGGCCCGCAGCACGGTGTTCAGCTCCTTGATCACGTGCACCGGAAGCCGGATGGTGCGGGACTGGTTCATGATGGCCCGTTCGATGTTCTGGCGGATCCACCAGGTGGCGTAGGTGGAGAAGCGGAAGCCGCGCTCCGGATCGAATTTCTCCAGGGCGTGCATGAGCCCCAGGTTGCCCTCCTCGATCAGGTCCATCAGCGCCACCCCGCGATTGACGTAGTGCTTGGCGATGTTCACCACCAGCCGAAGGTTGTGCTCGATCATCTTCTGGCGCGCGGCGAAGTCGCCCTGGCGGGTGAGCCGGGCGAGGCGCAGCTCCTCCTCCGGGGTGAGCAGGGCGTTGTGCCCGATCTCGTTCAAATAAAGCTTGGTGACGTCGGAAAGGAGGTCGCCGGTCAGCGCTTCCGGCTCATACAACGTCTCTTCGGAAGCGAGAGGCGGCTCCGGGGTCGGCTCCAGGGACTCCTCTTCGTGGGAAAAGCTGTCGTTGCTCATGAAGCCCTGTCCGCCGGCAGATACTTGAGGGGATCCACCGGTTTGCCGTAGCGCCGAATCTCGAAGTGCAGCTTTACCTGGTCGGCGTCCGTATTGCCCATCTCCGCGATCTGCTGGCCCTTGGCGACGCTCTGCCCTTCTTTCACCAGGATCTCCCGGTTGTGGGCATAGGCCGACAGGTAGGCACTATTATGCTTGATGATGACCAGCTTTCCATAGCCCCGCAAGCCGCTGCCGGTATAGACCACCTTGCCAGGGGCGCTGGCGTACACCGGCTGGCCCATCCGGCCGGCGATGTCGATCCCCTTGCTCCCCTCGGAGAAGCGGGAAATGAGCTTGCCGGTCACGGGCCAGGCCCAATCTATCTCCCCGTCCCCCTCCGGGTCCGGCCCGGGCCTCGCCTCAGGCTTGGGGTCGGGTTTCGCCTCCGGCTTGGGCGGGGTGGCCGACTCGGGCTTCGCCGCGGCGAGCGGCGTCCCGCTTTTCATCCGGGCGAGGGCCTCCGCCGAGTAGGGGAGCTTGTAGCCCTTCGGCTCGGTCTTAAGGGTGACCGAATCGCCCAGGGGCTTCGCCTCGATGCCCGAAGGCACGACGAGGGGCGCGGTGACCACTCCGCCCGGCTCGCTCGCGGCGGGTGCGAGGGCCGCCGGCGGGGCCGGACGCTTGAGCTTGAGCTCGCGCCCCACCGGGAGCGTCCCCGGGTCGGTGATGCCGTTGATCGCCGCCAGCTCCCGGTAGTCCATCCCGTGCTCCAGGGCAATGCTGTAGAGGGTATCGCCCCGCTTGACCACGTAGACTTCGCCGCGGGAATCCGCCCGGGACGGGGCGGGGACGGTTTTGGCTTGCGGGGCAGCGGACGGGGTGCGGTCGACTACCGGGGCCCCCTGGCGCACGGGCGCGCAGCCCGCCAGCAGGAGGATCCATACGAAGAGAAGCGGGCGTCGATGCCGGTGCATGCGGGATTCGCGGAGTGCCGAACAGCCCCCTCAGCTCACCACCCCAGGAATCAACGGCACAAACTTCACCGACTCGAGAGCGCTTTCCCTGATCCCACTTTCGGTCCGCTCGATCAGGTGCAACACTTGCTCCTGGGCGCCGAGGGGCAGGACCATTCTACCACCGACTTCTAACTGTTCCGTGAGGGAGCGCGGTACGTGGGTCATGGCGGCGGTGACGATGATGCCGTCGAAGGGCGCCGCCTCGGGGATGCCCTGCTGGCCGTCCCCATGCTTCAAGCGCACGTTGTAGAGGCGCAGGTCGCGAAGCGCGGCGCGGGCGCGCTTGAGCAGCGCGCCGATACGCTCCACCGAATATACTTCCTTCGCCAGGCGCGCCAGGACCGCGGTCTGGTAGCCGCAACCCGTGCCCACTTCCAGCACCTTCTTCAGCACCTGGCCGCCCCGCAGCGCCTCGGTCATGCGGGCCACGGTGTAGGGGCTGGAGATGGTCTGACCGAAGCCGAGGGGCAGGGCAATGTCCTCGTAGGCCCGGCTCGCCAGCGCCTCGTCGACGAACAGGTGCCGCGGGAGGCTGCCCATCACGGCGAGCAGCTCCTCGTCCCGAATGCCCCGTTCGCGCAGGCGCTCCACCATGCGGGCGCGGGTGCGCATGGAGGTCATGCCGATGCCGTCGAAGCGGGAGGTCATTCGAACCTGCCCGGGCGCGAAGCCGTGCCCTGGCCCACGGCTTCCGGGTCCCGGCCGGAGCCCTGGAGAGCCGGGGGACGCGTCTGATGCTGCGGGTCGCCGGTGCTCCCCTCTCGGCCCTGGAGGCGCTCCCCGTAGGCCTTCAGCCACTGACGGCACGCCTCCATCTGGGTGAAGCGGGTGAGATCCGCCTGCAGCGGGGTGAGCGACACCGCCCCCCGGGCGACGGCGTGGAAATCGGTGCCTTCGCCCGCGTCCTGGGCGGCCCCCGCGGCGCCCACCCAAAACACGGTCTCCCCCCGGGGATTGACGCTTTTCACCACCCCTTCCGCCTTGTGCCGCTTGCCGAGGCGGGTGACCTGGATGCCGGCGAGCCGTTCGAAGGGCAAATCCGGCACGTTGATGTTGAGCAGCACGGGCTCGGGAAACGGCTCCCGCTGATGGCGCTCGATCAGGTCGGCGACGATCCGGGCCGCCGTGTCGAAATGCTTGTCCCCGTTGGACACCAGGGACACGGCGATCGACGGGATGCCCAGCATGTAGCCCTCCATGGCCGCCGCCACCGTGCCCGAATAGATGGTGTCGTCGCCCATGTTGGCCCCGTGGTTGATGCCCGAGACCACCATCTCTGGCATCTCGTCAAGGAGCCCGGTCACGGCCAGGTGCACGCAGTCGGTGGGGGTGCCGTTCACGTACAGGAACCCGTTGGCCGCGCGCCGCACGGTGAGCGGCCGATCCAAGGTCAGGGAGTTGCTCGCCCCGCTGCGGTCGCGCTCCGGCGCGACCACCGTGATTCTTGCGATTTTGGCGAGGGCTTCGGCGAGGGCGGCGAGACCGGGAGAGAAATAGCCGTCGTCGTTGCTCAGTAGGATCCGCATGGGACAGAAGTCGGAAGTCAGAAATTAGAACACGACCTGCGACCGCCTGGATCGATGCCGCGCGTCCGACGCTTTCTTCGGCTTGCGCCCCTGACTTCCGCCTTCTGAAAAACTGGTCGGGGCGACTGGATTTGAACCAGCGACCACCTGCACCCCATGCAGGTACGCTACCAGGCTGCGCTACGCCCCGAACGCGCAACGGATTATAGCAGAGAACGGGACAACGGCGCGGGTGCGCCCGCTGGGGAACCTTCGCCGGGGGTCCCTCAAAGGCGCAGGGATTCGATAACTTCCTTGAGCTCGCGCTTAAGCTCCCGCAGATCGAGCGGGGTGGAGGCCGCGACACTCGCCCCCTCTTCCAGGCGATGGCGGGCACCGCTGATGGTGAAGCCCTGCTCGTAGAGCAGCTCGCGAATGCGCCGGATCAGCAGCACTTCGTGATGCTGGTAATAGCGCCGGTTGCCTCGCCGCTTGACGGGCTTCAACTGGGTGAATTCCTGCTCCCAGTAGCGCAGGACATGGGGCTTCACCCCGCATAGCTCGCTCACTTCACCGATGGTGAAGTAGCGCTTAGCGGGAATCGGAGGCAACTCTTTGCTGGGCGTTGTCGGGTCCACGATAGGTCTGCTCGACGAGGGCTTTCAATTTCTGGCTAGCGTGGAAGGTCACCACCCGGCGGGCGGTGATCGGGATCTCCTCGCCGGTCTTCGGGTTGCGCCCGGGGCGCTGGGGCTTGTCCCGCAACTGGAAGTTGCCGAAGCCGGAGAGTTTCACGCTGTTTCCGTTTTCGAGGGCTACCCGGATCTCCTCGAAAAAGGACTCCACCATGTCCTTGGCCTCCCGCTTGTTGAGGCCGACCTTTTCGAACAACAGATCCGCGAGCTCGGCTTTTGTTAACGTCATGGAAATTCCCCTTAAATTCGAAGCTTGGCCTGGAACTTGTGCTCGAGGGCCCGCACCAGCAGGGCCACCAGTTCCTCAACCTCCTGGTCGGTAAGGGTTTTCTGAGTATCCTGGAATAACACTCGGAATGCAAGGCTTTTTTTCCCGGGGGGAAGGCCCCCTCCCCGATACACGTCGAAGAGACCCACTTCCACCACCCGGTCCAGGTGGAGTCCCTCCAGGGCGTCCAGCAAGGCCTGGGCGGGCAGCCCCTCGTCCACCAGCACGGCGATGTCGCGGCGTACCAAAGGCAGCTTGGAGACCGGCTGGGCAGCGGGAACTGGCACCCGCAGCGCCTCGGCCAGCTCCACTTCGAACAGGACGGGGGCCTCGGGCAACTCGTATTTTTGCTGCCAGCGGGGATGCAGCGCGCCGATCCATCCCACCTCTACCCCTTCCACCACCACGGCCGCCGAGCGCCCGGGGTGGAGGGCCGGATGGGACCGGGCCACCGTGCGCACCGGCCGGGGGGCAAACAGAGCTTCCAGATCGGCTTTCACGTCGAAGAAATCCACATTCCGGGCCGCCTCCCCCCACTGCTCCGGCAATGCCTCCCCGTAAGCGAGGGCGGCGATGCGCGCCGGCTGGCGCAGTTCCCCGTCTTGACGAAGGAAACAACTGCCTACCTCGAACACCCGCACCCGGGGCTGCTGGCGACTCAGGTTGTAGCGAAGACACTGGAGCAGGCCTGTCCACAGGCTGCCCCGCATGACCCCCATCTGGCTGGCGAGGGGATTCAAGAGGCGCACGGGCTCCCCGTTCCCCGTAAGGTCCCCATTCAGCGCCTCGTCCACGAAGGCATAGGTCACCACCTCCTGGTAGTCCCGGTCCACCAGCCGCTGGCGCAGGGTTTCCTCGCGCCTCACCCCTTCGGGAACCGGGCGTATGGCGGCCACCCCCGAAGGCAGGGTCGCCGGGATGCGGTCGTAGCCATAGAGCCGGGCTAGCTCTTCGATCAGGTCCTCCTCGATCTGCAGGTCGAAGCGGTAGGTATGGGGGGTGACGTAGAACACGTCCCGCTCGTCGACGAAGCGGAACTGGAGCCGCCGCAGCAGCTCGCTCACCTTGGCCGCATCCAGCTCTATGCCCAGCAGGCGCTGCGCCCGCGCCACCCGCAGCCGGATGGGCTCCCGCTTGGGCAGCGTGCCTTCCACCTGGCCGATCGGCCCGGCGCGCCCGCCGCAGATGCCGAGGATCAACTGGGTCGCCCGTTCCATCGCCTGGCGGGTGGCGGCGTAGTCCACGCCCCGCTCGAAGCGGTGCAGCGACTCGGAGGTGAAGCCCAGGCCGAACGCCTTCCCCGCCACCGCCTGGGGGCTGAAGAAAGCCGCCTCCAGAAAAACGTCGGCGGTGGCCGCGCCGACCGCGCTGTCCGCCCCGCCCATGATGCCGGCCAGCGCCAGCGGTTTCGCGGCATCCGCGATCACCAGGAACGGGGCGGTTTCCACCCGCTGCCCGTTGAGCAGGGCGAGCCCCTCCCCCGGGCGCCCGAAGCGCACCACGATTCCGCCTTCGATCCGGGCGAGATCGAAGGCGTGCAGGGGTTGCCCCAGCTCCAGCATCACGTAGTTGGTGACGTCGACGAGGGCGCTCAAGGGACGCACGCCGCTGCGCTCCAGGCGCTGGACCATCCAGTCCGGGGTGGGGGCGGCGGGATTCACGCCGCGGATCACCCGGCCGCAGTAGAGGGGGCAGGCGTCGGGAGCGTCCACCTGGACGGGCAGCGCGTCTTCGATGCTCGCGGCCACCGGCTCGATTTCGGGCAGCCGCAGGCTGGTGGCGGTGATGGCCGCCACTTCCCGGGCAACCCCCGCGACGCTCAGGCAGTCGCTGCGGTTGGGGGTGAGCTTCAAGGTGAAGAGCCGGTCATCCAGATCCAACGCTTCCCGCAGATCCACCCCCACGGGGGCATCCGCGGGCAGCTCCATTAACCCCGATGCCTCCTGGGACAGGCCCAGCTCCCGGGCCGAGCACAGCATGCCCTGGGAAACCACGCCCCGCACACTCACCTCCCGGATGGCTGATTCTGGCAACCGGGCGCCCACTAGGGCGCACGGCGCCTTCATGCCGGGGCGCACGTTGGGCGCGCCGCAGACGATGGTGAGGGGATCGTCCCCCGCGTCCACGCGGCATACCGAGAGGCGGTCCGCGCCCGGGTGTTTTTCTACCGCCAGCACCCGGCCGACCACGACCCCGCTGAAGGGCGGCGCGACTGGCTCCAACGCCTCCACCTCAAGCCCGGCCATGGTGAGGGCCTCCGCCAGCTCCTCGCTGGTGAGGGGCGGATCCACGAAGCTGCGGAGCCAGTGTTCGGAGAACTTCATGGCCCTGGGGCCTAATTGAACTGTTTCAGGAAGCGCAGATCGTTTTCAAAAAACGCCCGGATGTCGTTGACGCCGTAGCGCAGCATCGCCAGCCGCTCGACACCGAGGCCGAAAGCGAAACCCTGATAGCGCTCGGCATCGATGTCGACAAACTTCAGCACGTTGGGGTGCACCATGCCGCATCCGCCTATCTCCAGCCAGCCCTCGCCGAAACTCATGTCGATCTCGGCGGACGGCTCGGTGAAGGGGAAAAAGGACGGCCGGAAGCGCACCTGGAGGGTGTCCCGCTCGAAAAACCGGCGCAGGAAATCGGCCACCACCCCCTTGAGGTCGGCGAAGGTGATGTGGTTGTCGATCCACAGGCCCTCCACCTGGTGGAACATGGGGGAGTGGGTGGCGTCCGAATCCACGCGATAGACCTTCCCCGGGGCGATGATCTTAATGGGCGGGGTATGGCGCTCCATGTAGCGGATCTGGATCGGGGAGGTATGGGTACGCAGGAGCAGCCCGCCCTCCACGTAGAACGTGTCGTGCATGGCCCGGGCGGGATGCCCCTCCGGGATGTTGAGGGCGGTGAAGTTGTAATAGTCGGTCTCGATCTCCGGGCCGGAGGCGATCTCGAAGCCGATGGAAGCGAACAGCTCCTCGATGCGGGCGAGGGTGCGGGTCACGGGATGCATCCCCCCGGTGCCCTGGCCCCGTCCCGGGAGGGTGACGTCGAGGGCCTCGGAGGCCAAGCGTTCTTCCAGCTTGCGCCAGGCGAGCGCCTCCCGGGCGCGGGCGAGGGCCTCCTCCAGCGTCTGTTTCGCCTGGTTGATCCGCGCGCCGGCCGCCGGCCGTTCCTCGGCCGGCAACCGGCCGAGCCCCTTCAGCAGCCCAGTGATGACCCCCGCGCGGCCCAGATAGCGCGCCTTCGCCCTCTCCAGGGCATCCGGGTCCTCGACGCCCTGGAACTCGTTGAGCGCCTCCTGGACGAGCTGATCCAGGCTTTCCATCAACGGCTGAACCATGGGTTTCTCGGGCCCGCCCGCGAACAAAAAGGGAGGCTTCAAGCCCCCGGGGCCGGGCAATCCCTCAGGTGCCGAGGCTCGCCTTGGCTTGCTCCGCGATGCGGGCGAAGGCCGGCTTGTCCAATACCGCGAGATCGGCCAGCACCTTGCGGTCGATCTCGATGGAGGCCTTTTTCAGCCCGTTCATGAAGGCGCTGTAGGTGAGACCGCACTCCCGCGCTGCGGCGTTGATGCGGGCGATCCACAGGGCCCTAAACTGGCGCTTGCGCTGGCGGCGGTCCCGGTAGGCGTACTGCCCCGCCTTCATCACCGCCTGGGTGGCGACCCGGAACACATTCTTGCGGCGGCCCCGGTAGCCCTTGGCCTGGGCGAGTACCTTCTTGTGGCGGGCGCGCGCCGTGACTCCACGTTTGACTCTCGGCATGGGTGCGCTCCTTTACGCGTACGGCAGCATGTTCTTCACCAGGGCCTTGTCGGCCGGGTGAATCATGGTCGTCCCGCGCAGGTTGCGTTTGCGCTTGCGCGACTTCTTGGTGAGGATGTGGCGCAGGTGGGATTTGGTGCGCTTGATCCCGCCGCCGCCCAGCACTTTGAAGCGCTTGGCGGCGCCGCGCTTGGTCTTGAGTTTGGGCACTTTCACTCTCCTTTCTTCGCTCGCCGGGCGGCCCGCATGGGCGGACGCTTCATGACCCGGCGCCGCTTGTATAGCGATCCTTACCTTGGGCCGCTCACTTCTTCTTGGGCGACAGCACCATCACCATCTGCCGCCCTTCCATCTTGGGAAACTGTTCTACCATGCCGTAGGGTTCCAGGTCCGCCTTCACCCGCTCGAGCAGCCGCACGCCGATCTCCTGGTGGGCCATCTCGCGCCCGCGGAAACGCAGCGTCACCTTCGCTTTATCCCCTTCCTGGAGGAAACGAACCAGGTTGCGCAGCTTGATCTGGTAGTCCCCTTCGTCGGTTCCCGGCCGGAACTTGATCTCCTTGACTTGGATCTGCTTCTGCTTGAGCCTGGCTTCGTGTCGCTTCTTGCTCTCCCGGTACTTGAACTTCCCGTAGTCCATGATGCGACAAACCGGGGGCTTCGCCTGCGGCGCGATTTCCACCAGGTCCAGCTCAGCTTCCTCCGCCATTTGCTGGGCGGTGGCCAGGCTCACGATGCCGATCTGCTCGCCGTTTACGCCGATCAGTCGGACCTCGGGCGCGGTGATCTCGCCGTTGATCCGGTGCTGTTTCTCTTGAACGATAGCGTCAGCCCTCCAAGTCAAAAAAAGCTGCGGCCCGCCGCGCTCCGCTCGTCGATACGCGCGGCGGCCACAGCCCTCATCCAGTGCGCCCCTTCTTGGCCAGTTCCCGCTCGACCAGGTTCCAGAATCCTTCTAGGGTCATCGCCCCCAGGTCCTGGTTGCCTCGCGCGCGCACCGCCACTTTCCGCGCCGCCACCTCCTTGTCCCCGACAACGAGCTGGAACGGCACTTTCTGCAAACTATGTTCGCGAATTTTATAGGTTATTTTTTCGTTCCTCAAGTCGCATTCCACCCGCAGCCCCCGGCGCCGCAGCACCTCGCCCACCTCCCGGGCGTAAGCCGCCTGGCCTTCGGAGATGTTCATCACCACCGCCTGGACGGGGGCGAGCCATAGGGGAAACGCCCCGGCGTAGTGCTCGATCAGGATGCCGATGAACCGCTCCATGGAGCCCAGGATGGCCCGGTGGAGCATGACCGGCGTCTTGCGGGTGTTGTCCTCCGCCACGTACTCCGCCCCCAGGCGCTGGGGCATTGCGAAGTCCACCTGGATGGTTCCGCACTGCCACGAGCGGCCGATGGAGTCCTGGAGATGGTATTCGATCTTGGGGCCGTAAAAGGCTCCTTCGCCGGGAAGCTCCTCCCATTGCACGCCGCAGGCGGCGAGCGCCGCCCGCAACGCCCCTTCCGCCTGGTCCCAGATCGCGTCGGAGCCGATCCGCTTCTCGGGCCGCAGGGCCAGCTTGATGGTGACCTCGTCGAAGCCGAAATCGGCGTAGACGCTCAGGGCCAGGCGGTGGAACGCCACCACCTCGGGCTCGATCTGCTCCGAGGTGCAGAAGATGTGGCCATCGTCCTGGGTGAAGGCCCGCACCCGCATGAGCCCGTGCAGCGCCCCGGAAGGCTCGTTGCGGTGACAGGAGCCGAACTCTCCGTAGCGCAGCGGCAGGTCCCGATAGCTGCGTAGCGCACTGTTGAAGATCTGGATATGACCCGGGCAGTTCATCGGCTTCACCGCGTATTGCCGGTTTTCGGACGCGGTGAAGAACATGTTCTCGTGGAAATTGTCCCAGTGGCCCGAACGCTGCCACAGGCTGACGTCCAGGATCTGGGGGCAGCGCACTTCCTGATAGCCGTTTTCCACGTACACCCGGCGCATGTACTGTTCCACCTGCTGCCACACGGCCCATCCCTTAGGATGCCAGAACACCATTCCTGGCGCCTCGTCCTGGGTGTGAAACAGATCCAGCTGGCGCCCGAGCCGACGGTGGTCGCGCTTCTCCGCCTCTTCCAGGGCCTTGAGATAGCGCTCCTGGTCTTCCTTTTTTCCCCAGGCGGTGCCGTAGATCCGCTGCAGCATCTCGTTGCGCGCGTCGCCCCGCCAGTAAGCCCCCGCCACCTTGAGCAGCTTGAAGACCTTGAGCCGGCCGGTGGAGGGCACGTGGGGCCCCCGGCATAGATCCGTGAATCCATCCTGGCGGTACAGAGAGATTTCCTCCCCCTCGGGGATCGCCTCGATGATCCGGGCCTTGTACTCTTCGCCCTGTTCGCGGAAGAACCTGATCGCCGCGTCCCGGGGGAGCACCTGGCGTTCCACTGGGTAGTCCCTTTGGGCGATCTCCGCCATGCGCTTTTCGATCGCCTCCAGGTCCTCAGGGGTGAAGGGACGCTTGTAGGCGAAGTCGTAGTAGAAGCCGTTTTGGATCACCGGGCCGATAGTCACCTGGGCGTCGGGAAAGAGCTCCTTCACCGCGTGGGCCAGGAGATGGGCCGTGGAGTGGCGTAGGATCTCCAGCCCCTCGGGGTCCTTGTCCGTGACGATGGCCACCTCAGCGTCGGACTCGATACGGTAGGAAGTGTCCACCAGCCGCCCGTTGACCCGGCCGGCGAGGGCGGCGCGCGCAAGACCCGGGCCAATGGCCGCGGCGACTTCCGCCACGGTCACCGGCTGGTCGAACGTCTTTTGCGACTTGTCGGGCAGCGTGATGACGACCGACATGGAAATCCTCTCCCGGGGCGCAAAAAAAGTGCGGCCGAGCCGCACCCTTCTTTGAGCGGGGCTCGACCCCTTTTCTCAAGCGTCGGTCGTCATGCGAGTTCGGAACGACATGGGCAACCTGCAAGAGGCTGGTAGGCGCGAGTGGACTCGAACCACCGACCCCCACCATGTCAAGGTGATGCTCTAACCAGCTGAGCTACGCGCCTGAAACGCCCTGAATTCTACCGGAAACCGGGTGTGCCATCAAACCGGAAGCGCACGCGATGGCCTCACCCCAGGCCCGAAGCCCCACCCCGCCCCAAACCAGTGCACGCTCGCCGCGGGCGCACCAAAGACGGGCGCGCCGCCCCGTCGCCCGGCACGGCCAAGGGCATCGGCGGCTCGCCGCAATCAGCTGAAACACAACGTCTTTGACGCCAGTCCTCCGACTGGCATGGTTGTTGCGGACAGGGGCGTCGAACCGCCGCCCTGCAAAGGGCAGAGGTTCACTCACGCGGAGATTGAGCACCCACATCACTCGTCCTCACAAGGGGAGCACGATGAACCGGAAGCAATTCTTGAAAACGGCGCTCGGCCTGGCGGCTGCCCTCTGGTGGGCTGCGCCCCTGCAGGCTGCCGAGACCATCAAGGTAGGAATCCTGCACTCGCTCTCGGGCACCATGGCCATCAGCGAGACGGTGCTGAAGGACGTCGCCCTGATGACCATCGAGGAAATCAACGCCAAGGGCGGGGTCTTGGGCAAAAAACTGGAGCCCGTGGTGGTGGACCCGGCCTCCAACTGGCCCCTGTTCGCCGAGAAAGCGCGCCAGCTCCTTACCCAGGACAAGGTGGCCGTCGTCTTCGGCTGCTGGACCTCGGTATCACGCAAATCCGTGCTGCCCGTGTTCGAAGAGCTCAACGGGCTGCTTTTCTATCCCGTCCAGTACGAGGGCGAGGAGCTGTCCTACAACGTCTTCTACACCGGGGCCGCTCCTAACCAGCAGGCGATTCCCGCGGTCGAATACCTGATGAGCAAGGAAGGCGGCGGTGCCAAACGCTTCTTCCTCCTTGGCACGGATTACGTGTATCCCCGCACCACCAACAAGATCCTGCGCGCCTTCCTCAAGTCGAAAGGGGTCAAGGAGTCGGACATCGAGGAAGTCTACACGCCGTTCGGGCACACCGACTACCAGACCATCGTCGGCAACATCAAGAAGTTCGCCCAGGGCGGAAAGACGGCGGTGATCTCCACGATCAATGGCGACTCCAACGTGCCGTTTTACAAGGAACTCGGCAACCAGGGCTTGAAGGCCACCGACGTGCCGGTGGTGGCGTTCTCGGTCGGGGAGGAAGAGCTGCGGGGCGTCGACACCAAGCCGCTGGTGGGTCACCTGGCGGCGTGGAACTACTTCATGTCGCTCAAGAATCCGACCAACGAAGAATTCATCAAGAAATGGGCGGCGTACGCCAAGGCGAAAAACCTGCCCGGCCACCGGGACAAACCCATCACCAACGATCCGATGGAGGCCACCTACATCGGCATCCACATGTGGAAGCAGGCGGTGGAAAAGGCCAGGACGACCGATGTCGATAAAGTCATCGCCGCCATGGCGGGCCAGACCTTCAAGGCCCCTTCCGGCTTCACCGTGAAAATGGACGAAAAAAACCACCACCTCCATAAGCCGGTGTTCATCGGCGAAGTGCGGGCGGACGGCCAATTCAACGTGGTGTGGAAAAGCAAGGGCCTCGTCAAGGCCCAGCCGTGGAGCCCCTACATCCCCGGCAACGATAAGAAGAAAGACGAACCGGAGAAGAAGTAAGTTGTGCCCGCCCGCGGCCGGGACGCTTCCGGGCCGCGGCGTTTCCCCTTTTGCCTGAACCTGCTTCCTGGGCCTCATAGCGTCGTGAAACGACTGCTGCATCTCATCGCCCCCATCCTGTCGCTACTGCCGCTCTGCGCGCTGGCGATGGCGCCGCAACGGCTCCAGGCCCTGGCCTTCGGCGACAGTGACGAGAAGATCGCCGCGATTCGCGAAATCGCGGCAGGAGGCGACCACTCGGCGCTGCCGGTGCTCCAGGCCCTGGAAAACGCCGAGCTCCACACGACCCCCGATGGCCGGGTGCTCATCGTCAAAGACGGTGCGGTCATCGACGCGGCCACAGGCGGGAAAGTGGAGCCGACGCCGGAACAGCTCGACGAGGTGGTCGTCAACAACCGGATTCGCAGCGAACTGGCGACCGCCATCGCCAGCCTTAAGCTGTTTTCCAAAAACCGCGCCGAGCGCCTGGCGGCGGCACAGGCGCTGCAAGCCGGCGCGGACGAATCGCTGCTGCCGGCGATCTCCCGGGCCCTCGCCCAGGAGACCGACCCCCGGATCAAAGAAAAGCTGCAACTGGCCCAGGCCGGACTGCAGCTGGCCAGCCCCGATCCGGCCACCCGCCTCTCCGCCGTCAGGACGCTTGCCGCCAGCAGCGATCCCAACACCCGGACGCTGCTGCTCGCTTTGCTGGCGAAAAAAGCCGATGGCTACGCCGAGCCCGATCCCACCGTGCGCGCCGAGGCCGAAAAATCCTTGCGGGCGGTGGAGAGCCGGCTGGCGATGGGCGAGCGGGCGGCCCAGGTCTTCAGCGGTGTGAGCCTGGGCAGCATCCTGCTGCTCGCCGCCTTGGGACTTGCCATCACCTACGGCCTCATGGGCGTCATCAACCTGGCCCATGGCGAGCTCATCATGGTGGGCGCCTACGCCACCTACGTGGTGCAGAACCTGTTCCGCAGCCATCTGCCCCATGCGTTCGACTTCTACCTGCTGTGCGCCGCCCCGGCGGCGTTCGTCACTTCGGCCCTCGTCGGCATCGCATTGGAACGCAGCGTGATCCGCCACCTGTACGGGCGGCCCCTGGAGACGCTGCTCGCCACCTGGGGCATCAGCCTGATCCTGATCCAAGGAGTCCGCACGCTCTTCGGCGCCCAGAACGTCCAGGTCGAGAACCCGTCCTGGATGTCGGGCGGTGTAGAACTGATGAGCAACGTGGTGTTGCCCTACAACCGGATCGTCATCATCCTGTTCGCCGGCATGGTCGTCCTGCTGGTGGCCGTGCTGCTCGCCCGAACCCGCCTCGGTCTGTTCATCCGCGCCGTCACGCAGAATCGGTCCATGGCGGGCTGCTGCGGCGTCCCCACCGCGCGGGTGGACACCTACGCTTTCGGCTTGGGCGCCGGCATCGCCGGGCTCGCGGGGTGCGCCCTTTCCCAGATCGGCAACGTCGGACCCGACCTCGGCCAAGCCTACATTGTGGACTCCTTCATGGTCGTGGTGTTGGGCGGCGTCGGGCAGCTCGCCGGCACGGTCTACGCAGCGCTCGGCCTTGGCGTCGTGAACAAGTTCCTCGAAGCATGGCAAGGCGCCGTGCTGGCCAAGATCGCCGTGCTGGTCTTCATCATCCTGTTCATCCAGAAACGACCCCAGGGCCTGTTTGCCCTGAAAGGGCGGACCGCGGAGAGCTGACCGATGCGCACGCCCTTCTGCGTCCGCCTGGGACGTCTCTACGGTCCGGCCGGCTGGACCTCGGTAGCGCTCGCCGCCGCCATCTTGCTGGTCCTGTTCCCGATCCTCAACCTGGCAGTGCCCGCCGGAAGTCCGCTGCACATCCCAGACTACCTCGTGACGCTTATCGGCAAAATCATGTGCTACGCCATGGTCGCACTCGCCCTGGACCTCATCTGGGGCTACGCCGGCATCCTGAGTCTGGGCCACGGCCTGTTTTTCGCCCTCGGCGGCTACGCCATGGGCATGTATCTCATGCGTCAGATCGGCCGCGACGGCCATTACCAAAGCGATCTTCCAGACTTCATGGTCTTTCTGGACTGGAAAGAGCTCCCCTGGCACTGGTGGAACACTGACCAGTTCTGGTACGCGGCGCTGCTCGTGGTGCTGGTGCCAGGACTGCTCGCCTTTGTATTCGGCTATTTCGCGTTTCGCTCCCGCATCAAGGGCGTGTACTTTTCCATCATCACCCAGGCCCTCACCTTCGCCGCCATGCTGCTGTTCTTCCGCAACGAGACCGGCTTCGGGGGCAATAACGGATTCACCGATTTCAAGCGCATCCTCGGCTTTCCCATCGCGACCCCCGAAACCCGTATGGCGCTGTTCATGGTCACCGGAGCCGCGCTCCTCTTGACGCTGATCGCCGCGCGCTTCATCGTCACTTCCAAGCTGGGCCGGGTGCTGACCGCCATCCGCGACGCCGAGAGCCGGATCATGTTCTCCGGCTACAACCCTTTGCACTACAAGCTGTTCATCTGGACGCTCTCCGCCGTCATCTGCGGCATCGCCGGGGCCCTGTACGTGCCGCAGGTGGGCATCATCAACCCCAGCGAGATGTCGCCCGCCAACTCGATCGAGATCGCCATCTGGGTTGCCGTCGGCGGCCGCGGAACGCTCATCGGCGCGCTCGTGGGCGCCGGCATCGTCAACGGGGCGAAGAGTTGGTTCACGGTGACGTTCCCCGAGTTCTGGCTCTATTTCCTAGGGCTTCTGTTCATCGCGGTGACGCTCTTCATGCCGCGCGGAATCGTCGGGCTCGTGCAGCAACTCGCGGCACGCAAACCATGAAAGCCGGAAGCATGGCCGTTGACCACAGCGCCGCCAGCGGCTCGACCGCCTTCGGTCACGTCCTGCAGCCGGGCGAGCTGGATATCTCCCACGGCACCATCCTCTACCTGGAAAACATCAGCGTCAGCTTCGATGGGTTCAAAGCCCTCAACGACCTCAACCTGGTCATCGACGCGGGGGAGCTGCGATGCGTCATCGGCCCCAACGGCGCCGGCAAGACTACCATGATGGACGTGATCAGCGGCAAGACGCGCCCGGACAAGGGAAAAGCGTTCTTCGGCCAGACCATCGACCTGACGCGCCTCACCGAGCCGGAAATCGCCCAAGTCGGCATCGGACGCAAGTTCCAAAAGCCCACCGTGTTCGAGCAACATACGGTGTTCGAAAACCTGGAGCTGGCGATGAAAACCGACAAGGGCGTGTTTGCCAGCCTATTCGCCGAGCTGGACGACGTCCAGCGCGACCGCATTGCGGAAACGCTGCGCCTGGTGCAACTGGCCGATCAGGCGGACCGCCCGGCCGGGCTCTTGTCCCACGGCCAGAAGCAGTGGTTGGAAATCGGCATGCTCCTGATGCAAGAGCCCAAGCTGTTGCTGCTGGACGAGCCGGTGGCGGGAATGACGGACGAGGAAACGGAGCGCACCGCAGAGCTGTTCATTTCCCTCGCTGGCCGCCACTCCCTGATCGTGGTGGAGCACGACATGAAGTTCGTCAGCCACATCGCACGCAAGGTCACCGTCCTGCATGAAGGCAGCGTGCTGACCGAAGGTTCCATGGAGACAGTGCAGAACGACCCGCGGGTGGTCGAGGTGTATCTTGGACGCTGAATCCTTGACCGCCGAGGTATGGAGCTTCCATTCGAAAAACGCGAGAAAGTTGTTTTCTCCGCCTCTGCCCGCGGTTAAACGCCCATATGCTGAGCGTTGAAAATCTCAACCAGTTCTACGGCGGAAGCCACATCCTGCGCGACGTGAGCTTCGAGGTGCCGCCAGGGAAGGTGACGGCGCTGCTGGGCCGCAACGGCGTGGGCAAAACCACTCTGCTCAAGTGCCTGATGGGCGTCATCCCGGCAGCTTCGGGTACCATCCGCTTCGCCGGGCAGGATATCACCCGCTGCCCTTCGCACCGGCGCGCGCGGACCGGCATCGGATACGTGCCTCAGGGGCGGGAGATTTTTCCCCGACTCACGGTGGAGGAGAACTTGCGCATGGGGCTTGCTTCGCGCCATCCGGCAACGCCGCTTCCGGCGCGCATTTTCGAGCTGTTTCCCGCGCTCAAGACCATGCTCAGGCGCCGCGGGGGCGACCTCTCCGGCGGCCAACAGCAGCAGCTTGCCATCGGCCGAGCGCTCGCCATGACGCCGAAGATGCTCATCCTGGACGAGCCGACCGAGGGGATCCAACCCTCCCTGATCAAGGACATCGAGCGCGCGATCCGCACGCTCGCCGAAGGCGGTGAAATGGCCATCCTGTTGGTGGAGCAGTACTACGATTTCGCCCGCTCGCTGGCCGACCAGTACCTGGTCATGGAACGCGGCGAAATCGTCAAGCGCGGCGCGGGAGCCGACATGGACCGCGACAACGTGCGAGGCTACCTCGCCGTATAATTCGGGGATGATTCCCCGCGAGCAGGTTGCCGCCACGGGATGGCATGGAGCGCTCACGTTGCGCTACGACAGGGATGGCCCGCGCACGCGGCTGGTGGAGCGCGCCCACTCGGGTCCCTTGGCGGTCCAGAAGCCGTTCTACCCGGAAGGAGAAGCCGTCTGCCACACAGTGCCACTGCACCCGCCCGCAGGACTGGCTGGAGGCGACCGGCTGGATCTCTGCGTACAGTTGATGTCGGGCGCCCATGCGCTCCTCACCACCCCCGGAGCCAACAAGTGGTACCGTTCCGCGGGTCCAGAAGCGGCTCAGCGGCTGCGCTTCGACGTGGAAGATGATGCAACGCTGGAATGGCTGCCCCAAGAGACCATTGTGTTCGATCAAGCGCGTGCTGTCATGCATTGCGACGTGCATCTAAAGGAGCGCAGCCGCTACATCGGCTGGGAGATCCTGTGCCTGGGACGCACGGCGCGAGGCGAGCGTTTCTCCCGCGGCACCGTGAAGCTCAGCACCCGGCTGTGGCGCAACGGGCGACCCTTGTGGCTGGAACAAGGAATTCTGGCGGGTGGCGGACCGGTACTGACATCGCCGGCGGGCCTCGCCGGCCAGCCGGTCTGCGGCACGCTGCTCGCGGTCGCCGATCACATCCCGCCGGAGCTGCTGGAGCGCTGCCGAGACGTGGCGCCGGCGCAAGGCTGCGCGGGCGGCATCACTGCGCTCCCGGGGCTGCTGGTGGCGCGCTTTCTCGGTCCGAGCGGGCAGGCTGCGCGCCGGTATTTCGGCCAGTTGTGGGCATTGATCCGCCCGGCTCTGTGCGGGCGGGCGGCGTGTCCGCCGCGGATCTGGAACACTTGATCATCCAGGGACCGCACGGCAGGACTTAATGCGGGAGGAAATCGCATGGAGCTGACACCGAGAGAGAAAGACAAACTGTTGGTCTTCACGGCAGCGCTTCTGGCCGAGCGGCGCAAGGCCCGGGGACTGAAGCTCAATTACCCGGAAGCGGTCGCTTACCTCAGCGCTGCCATCATGGAAGGCGCTCGCGACGGCCGGAGCGTGGCCGAGCTCATGCGCTGGGGCGCCACCCTGCTCAAGCGCGAGGACGTGATGGAAGGCGTGGCCGAGATGATCCCCGAGATCCAGGTAGAAGCCACTTTCCCCGACGGCACCAAGCTGGTCACCGTCCACAATCCGATCGTTTGAAAACGGAGCGTCCGATGATTCCCGGCGAAATCCACGTGCAGCCCGGCGAAATCGAGTTGAACGCGGGCCGCGCCACGGTCACCCTGGAGGTGGCGAATACCGGCGACCGGCCCATCCAGGTCGGGTCCCATTATCACTTCTTCGAGACCAACGAGGCGCTGAGGTTCGATCGCCAAGCGGCGTACGGCTTCCGGCTCAACATCCCCGCCGGCACCGCAGTACGGTTCGAGCCTGGTCAGAGCCGTACCGTGGAGCTGGTGGCCCTGGGCGGTGAGCGGAAAGTGTACGGGTTCGCCGGCAAAGTGATGGGGAGACTGAGATGAGCGCCCAGATCTCCCGTCAAGCGTATGCCGAGATGTTCGGACCCACCGTGGGCGACCGTGTCCGCCTGGCGGACACGGAGCTCTGGATCGAAGTGGAAAGGGACTTCACCGTATACGGCGAAGAGGTCAAATTCGGCGGCGGCAAGGTCATCCGCGACGGCATGGGCCAGAGCCCGCGCACCGCTGGCGAGGTCGCCGACACGGTGATCACCAACGCCCTGATCGTGGACCACTGGGGCATCGTCAAGGCGGACATCGGCATCAAGGGCGGACGCATCGCTGGCATCGGCAAGGCGGGCAATCCCGACATCCAGCCCGGCGTGGACATCGTCATCGGGCCGGCGACCGAGATCATCGCCGGCGAAGGCATGATCGTAACAGCAGGCGGCGTCGACGCCCACATTCACTTCATCTGCCCCCAGCAGATCGAAGAGGCATTGATGTCCGGCATCACCACCATGATCGGCGGCGGCACGGGGCCCGCGACCGGCACCAAGGCCACCACCTGCACCCCTGGCCCCTGGCATATCCGATCGATGTTGGCCGCGGCGGAAGCCTTTCCCGTGAACCTGGGCTTTCTCGGCAAGGGCAACGCCAGCCTGCCGGAGCCGCTCAAGGAACAGGTGCGGGCCGGCGCCATGGGGCTGAAGCTCCACGAGGATTGGGGGACCACGCCGGCGGCCATCGACAACTGCCTGAACGTCGCCGACGAAATGGACATTCAGGTGGCGATCCACACCGATACGCTCAATGAATCCGGCTTTGTCGAGACCACCCTGCGCGCGTTCAAGGGGCGTACTATCCATACCTACCACACCGAGGGGGCCGGGGGCGGCCACGCGCCGGATATCATTCGCGCCTGCGGCGAGCCCAACGTGCTGCCCTCCTCCACCAACCCAACGCGGCCGTACACGGTCAACACCGTCGACGAGCATCTGGACATGCTCATGGTGTGCCACCACCTGGATCCCAGCATCGCCGAAGACGTGGCGTTCGCCGAATCCCGCATTCGCCGCGAGACCATCGCGGCAGAGGACATTCTCCACGATCTCGGGGCCTTCAGCATGATCTCGTCCGACTCCCAGGCCATGGGCCGGGTGGGCGAGGTGATTCAGCGCACCTGGCAGACGGCCCACAAGATGAAGGTGCAGCGCGGCTGGCTTGCGCCCCCTGGCCCTCGCCTCCACCCCCTTTCCCAGGAAGCGATGAAAACGTCTGACCCTGCGGTGCAGGAAAATCCCAGGAATGACAACTTTCGCGTCAAGCGATACGTGGCCAAGTACACCATCAATCCGGCCATCACCCATGGCATCGCCCACTTGGTGGGCTCCGTGGAAAAAGGCAAGCTCGCCGACCTGGTGCTGTGGCGGCCAGCCTTCTTCGGCGTCAAGCCGGCATTGGTGCTCAAAGGCGGCATGATCGCGGCGGCCGCCATGGGAGATCCCAATGCGTCCATTCCCACCCCGCAACCGGTGCACTACCGGCCCATGTTCGCCGCCTTCGGTGCCGCGCTGCGCACCTCGGTCACCTTCGTGTCACAAGCGGCGCTGGACGACCCACAACTGCGTGCGCTCGGGTTAAGGAAGCCTCTGGAGCCCGTGCGCGGCACCCGCACCCTCAGCAAACGGGACATGATCCACAATGATTACGCGCCCAGGGTCGAAGTGGATCCGGAAACCTATGAGGTACGCGCAGACGGGGAGCTCCTCGTCTGCGAGCCGGCGCACGTGCTGCCCATGGCGCAGCGATACTTTTTATTCTGAAAGCATGCTCGTGATCGAACGGCGCTACGAGGGTCCCGAGCCTCCCACCGAGCGGCTGGTGCTGCCGTTCGAACTGCGCTGCAGAAGCCGCTTGCGCACGCGCCTGGAAACCGGCGAAGAAGCGGGCCTGTTCCTTGAGCCCGGCACGGTGCTGCGCGGTGGTGACCGGCTGCTCGGGAATGACGGGCGCGTGGTGGAAGTGGTGGCGGCCCCCGAGCGGCTCATGGAAGCCCGCAGTGAGGATCCGGCGCAATTGGCCCGCCTGGCCTATCACCTCGGCAATCGCCATGTGGCTGTAGAAGTGGGGCCGCAATGGCTACGCTTTGCGGCCGACGCGGTGCTCGAACAAATGCTCGTGGGTCTCGGCGCCCGGGTGACGGAAGTGGTGGCGCCGTTTGAGCCCGAGGGTGGCGCCTACCGCCACGGACACGGCCACGGAAAGGGCCGGCCCGCGATTCATCATTTCGAATGACGATGACCGCGAGATATGGTGCCTCTCTATCCAGGTTATTGCAGCTGGCGAGCCCCGCGTTGCCAGTGGGCGGGTACACCTACTCCCAGGGGCTGGAATGGGCCGTGGCCGAGGGAACGGTGCACGACGAGCAAAGCGCCGGCCGTTGGGTTGCGGACCTGCTGGAATTTGTCGTGGGCTCTTTCGAAGCGCCCCTGCTGGCGCGACTCATGACCGCCTGGAGAGCCCGCGACGATCGAGCCGCAGCCGAGCTGAATGCCTGGTTCGTGGCGAGCCGCGAAACGGCGGAGTTGCGGGCGGAGACGCTGCAGATGGGCTATTCCCTGGTGCGCCTCGTCCGAGAGCTCGACGCCTTCGACGAGGCCGAGCTGGCGAGGCTCGAGTCCATCCCCGAGCCGGCGTACCCGACGGCCTGGGGATGGGTGGCGGCCGCGTGGGGATTGCCCACCTTTGAAGCCGTGGCTGCCTACCTTTGGGCGTGGGCTGAAAACCAAGTCATGGTGGCGATCAAGACGGTGCCGCTGGGGCAGAGCGCCGGCCAGCGGCTGCTGCTCGCGTTGGGCACGCGCATCGAAGAAGTCGCGCGCCGATCGATCCGGCTGGACGACCACGCTTTCAGCAACTTCGCCCCGGCCTTCGCCCTCGCCAGCTGCCGCCACGAGACCCAATACAGCCGGTTGTTCAGATCTTGAGGAGGTCACCCCATGAGCCGCAATCAGCCTCTGCGCGTCGGCATCGGCGGCCCGGTAGGCTCCGGCAAGACCGCGCTCACCCTCGCCCTGTGCCGCGCCCTTCGGGACCGCTACGAGATCGCGGTCGTGACCAACGACATCTACACGAAGGAGGACGCCCAGTTCCTGGTGCGCCACGAGGCGCTTGCCCCCGAGCGGATCATCGGCGTGGAGACGGGCGGCTGCCCTCATACCGCGATCCGCGAGGACGCCTCCATCAACCTGGAGGCGGTGGCCCGACTCAGTCACGCTTTCCCGGCGCTGGACATCGTGTTCGTGGAAAGCGGCGGCGACAACCTGGCGGCCACCTTCAGCCCGGAACTCTCCGACCTGACCCTGTACGTGATCGACGTGGCCGCAGGCGACAAGATCCCACGCAAGGGCGGGCCTGGAATCACCAGGTCGGATCTGCTGATCATCAACAAGATCGACCTCGCGCCGCTCGTGGGGGCGTCGCTGGAAGTGATGGCGCAGGATGCGCGCCGCATGCGCGGTCCGAGGCCCTTCGTCTTCAGCAACTTGAAGACCGGTCAGGGCCTTGAGGCCATCATTGCGTTTATCGAGACCCACGGCATGCTGACGCCCCGTTCTGCCCCGACTCAACCGACACCTTGATTTTTCTTTTCTTCTTGGAGGCCAGCGAATGACGTCCAAAAACTTTCTGACACTCATCGTCCTGTTCACGATCAGCGGCCTTGGCGGAATCGCCATCGCCCACACGGGCCATGACGAGCTCGCGTCTTTCAGCGTCGGCTTCCTGCACCCGGTCCTCGGCCTGGACCATATGGTAGCCATGGTGGCCGTGGGGGTTTGGGCCGCCCAGCTCGGTTCTCGGGGAAGGCCGCGGCTTCTGGCTTGGTTTCTTGCGGCGACGCTCGGTGGCTGGCTCATCGGAGCGTGGGGAATCCCGCTGCCGGGCACAGAGGCCGGCGTTGCGCTCTCCAGCGTAGTGCTCGGCCTATTGATTCTGCACGCGGTCCAGCCACCTACTGCCTTCGCCAGCGCTATCGCCGCGACGTTCGCCATCATTCATGGCTATGCCCATGGGGTGAAAATGCCGGTGGCTGGGGATGCTCTAGCGTACGTCGCCGGCTTTATGCTGGCGAGCGTCCTATTGATTGGCATGGGTATTGGCATGGCCTGGGTAGGAAGCGCTCAAGCAGGACGGCTGCGGATGCTGCTGCCGTTGGCGGGAGCCTCTGCCACCACTGCAGGCTTGGTGTTTCTGCTCGCCGTCTTCTAGACCGCCGAACCGGCAAGGTCAGAGCCATCCCTGAGATAGGCTGGCCACCCCTAGGAAGGACAGAAACCCCACCACGTCAGTCACGGCGGTGAGGAAGATGGTGGAGGATTGGGCCGGATCCTGTCCCAGGCGAGTGAGCAGGATAGGGATCGACGCCCCTGCGAGTCCGGCAGCCACCATGGACACCACCATGGCCGCGGCGATGACCGCCACCAGCCCGGGGGAACCGCTCCACAGGTACACCCCCAAGGCGCAGGTGGCCGCCACCGCCAGGCCGTTCAGGAGCCCCACCCGGATCTCCTTGAACACCACCCACGAAAGATGCCGCGGGCTGATCTCCCGCAGGGCCAGCCCGCGCATGGTGACCGCCAGGGCCTGGCCGCCTGCGTTGCCCGACTGACCCGCCACCACGGGCATCAACACCGCCAGGGCAGTGACCTTGGCGATGGTGTCCTCGAACAGCCCCACCACCGAGGCGGCCAGGAAGGCGGTGGCCAGGTTGACGTGCAACCAGGGCAGGCGCTTCACCACGGCGAAGGACACCTTCGACAGGGCCCGCTCGTCCTTGCTCGCCCCCACCATGGTCTGGATGTCCACGCTCACCTCCTCCTGGAGCGCCGTGACCAGGGCGCCCTGGTGGATCACACCGATCAGGCGCCCGGCCACGTTCACCACCGGCAGGGCCGGGACCCGGTGTTGCTCGATCCGCTCCACCACCTCCTCCCTGGGCGCCAGATCCAGCACCGCCGCCGTCACCGGGCGGGAGAGCTGGGCCAAGCTCTCCTCCGGCGGCGCCACCGCCAGGTCCTGCAGCTCCACCCGGCCGGCCAGATGCCCTTCCTCGTTCACGAGGAACAGCTCCCGCAGGGCCCGGGTTCGGCGGAATCCCCTCATCCGGGCAAGCGCTTCCGCCACAGTCATGTCAGCTCGGAAGCCCAACACCCGGGGATCCATGAGCCTGCCCGCCGAGTCGGGGGGATAAGCCATCAGCCGCTCCGCCAGCCGAGCCGCCGCCGGATCCATGTGGGCGAGCCAGTGGGTCCGGGCTTCCGCTTCCAGGTCCAATAGCAGCTCGGCGGCGAGCGGCGGGTCCATCTCCGAGAGAAGCCGCGCCACCGTGGCCTCGGGCAGCCGCTCCAGCAGCCGCTCCTGCACGTCCGCTGCCAACAGTTCCCACACCGGCACCACCAGGGCGGGGGGCTGGGCGGCGATCACCTCCGCCGCCTCCGCGGCGGGCATGGCCTCCAGGCGGCGAGCAGCCTCCCGGGGATAGTCCTTGAGATAGCGGCTCTCCAGAGCCGCTTCCGCTGGGAGTCGGGCGTCAGCGCTCATCGGATTTCCTCGTTCCGTCGATAGGTTGTATGGCGGGTAGGACTCCCACCACCATTTGGGCCAGGGCGGCCAGCACCTGCCAGTAGGCAGCGGCAAGCCCGGCGCCTAGGTGGCCTTCGGCGGCCTCCAAGGGCGGCTGCCGCGCCGGGTTGACCGCGCTCCGGTGCAATCGGCCCACGAGCCGATTGTCCCGCTCCACCACCGGCAGCGCGTGGAACTCGGCCCACCCGGAATGCTGCGCCACCGAGGCCAGAGTGGCGAGCGCCGACACCGCATGGACAGGGGGCCGCATCAGTTTCATCAAGGTGTCCCTCGGCGTCGCCTTGACCAGTACCGCCAGGGGCACGACCCCCAGTAAGCGCCGCTGTCCGTTAACCACGAGCAGGGCATCGCCCGGGTCCCCGTCGAAGGCGCGCACCTGCGCAAGCGCCTCCTCCGCCAGGGTACCGGGAGATGCCGTCGGGGGCCAGGGATCCATCGCCGCGCCACAGGTGCCGCGGGGATAGCCGATCAGCAGGCGCAGGGCCACCGCCGTGGCGACCGGCAGCGCCTGGAGCAGCCGGGCCTGGCGTTCACTCGAGAGCTGCTGGAGCAACCCGGCCGCTTCGTGGGGGCTGAGGCGCTCCACCAGGGCAACGGCGGTTTTGTCGTCCAGCAGCGCGAGCAGCCTCCCGCCGTAAAGGGGCGCCATATACCGAAGAAGCAGTGCGCCGAGCCGCGCCGGCAGCCGCGCCACAAAAGCAGCGCTTTCGGGCGCGGGCAGACCCTCTAGCACCCGGGCCGCATCCGCCGGATGCCCTTCCACAAAGGTTAGTGTGAGCCCGTTCACCTCAGGCTTCCCCACCCCGGTCGGTGAGCAGCACGATGGGCTCCTCGTTAAACACCTTGGCCGGAACGGTAATCCGGCCTTCCTCAGCATCGAGCACGATAGACACGGGGGTAAGATCCAGGATCGTCCCTTCCAGTCCGGCCACCCGGATGCGCTGCCCCACGCCGAAGGCCTGGCGCAGGTAGTGGGCGCCGATCAGGTTGGCCACGTAGGCCCGCGCCCCTAGGCTCACCGCGAGGGCCACGCCGCCGATCATGGCGGCCATCACCACGGCGGCCAGGATCACTAAGAAGGTAATCTTGACCCCGATCTGGTCGGCGCCGATCACCACGGCGGTCGTGAGAATGGTGATCTGGACGATGCGGGCGAGCAGCGCCCGCTGGGCTTCCGATAGGGTGGACAAAGTCGCCGCGGTCAGGTCCCGGGCGAGGCCCGACAGGAGCACGCCGGCCAGGATGATCAGGACCCCCGCTGCCAGGGTCGGCACGTAGGCCACCAGCCCCGCGAGCCAGGAGGAAAAAACGTCCAAGCCCAGCACGTGGGTGGCCGCGGCGGCGAAGAAGAGGATCACCACCCAGAACAGGACGCTGCCCACCCCTTCCGCCGTGGCGGAGGGGATGCGGGGCGGCTCGACTCCGCGGGTCCGGGACAGCCGGTAAAGCAACAGCTCCAGCACGCCGATCAGCCGCACCGCCCCTCCCCGCAGGAGGCGGGCCGCGAGCCAGCCCGCCAACAGGAGCGCTACCGCGCCGAGAAGGTTAGGCGCGGTACTGGCGAGACGCTCCCCCACCTGCAGGAAGGCGTTCTCCAGGGACGCGCCGAGTCTCTCCCACGCCGTCATGGGTTTTCCCTCCCTCTTAAGCAACCCGGAGGTTCCCGGTTCTAGTGCCGGACCGCATGCACCACGCCAGGCACCTCCCTCACCAGGGCGAGCAGGCGCTTCAGCTGTTCCAGGTTGGCAACGCGCAGGGTGAAGAACATGTGCGCCACGGAGCCCCGGGTGTGGGTGTTGGCCGCGGTGATGTTGATCCGCTCCCGGGCCACCACCTCGTAGATGTCCCGCAGCAGGCCCGGCCGGTCGTTCGCTTCCACCACCACGTCGGTCTCGAAGGTCATGCCCTCGCGCACCCGCCAGGCGGCGTCCATCACCCGGTCGGGATGGCGCTCGATCAGCTTGGCGAGGGTGGCGCAGCCCCGCCGGTGGACCGACACCCCGCGGCCGCGGGTCACGTAACCGAGGATCGGGTCGGGGGGCGCCGGCCGGCAGCAGCGGGCGAAAACGGTGAGCAGATCCCCCACCCCGCCCACCAGGATGCCCGTGGCGGAAGGGGCGGCCTGGGGCCGCGGCCCCAGCGCTTCTTCCGGCGCCGCCGGGGCGGTTTTTTCCCCCAGGGCCTGGGCCAGGGCCCGGTGGTTCACGTCCCCCCGGGCCACCGCCGCGAAGAGGTCCTCCACCTTGGAGAAATGGAGCCGCTGGGCCACCTGCTCCAGGCCCATGGCCGCCAGGCCCCGGCGGGAGAGCTCCCGCTCCACGATCGCCCGGCCCTCGGCCAGGGTCTGGGCCAGCTCCTGGCTCTTGAAATACTGGCGCACCTTGGCCCGGGCGCGGGGGCTGCGGAGGTAGCCCAGCTCGGGATTCAGCCAGTCCCGGGACGGCCCGCCCTGCTTGGCGGCGATGATCTCCACCCGCTGGCCGTTCTCCAGGCGATAGGTGAGGGGCACGATGGCCCCATTCACCCGGGCGCCGCGGCAGCGGTGCCCCAGGTCGGTGTGCACGGCGTAGGCGAAATCCACCGGAGTCGAGCCCCGGGGCAAGTCGATTACCCGCCCCTGGGGGGTGAGCACGTAGACCGTGTCCTGGAAGAGGGCGGTCTTGAACTGCTCGGCCAGCTCCGCGCTGTCGGCGAGCTCCTCCTTCCACTCCAGGAGTTGCCGCACCCAGGCGATCTTGTCGTCGTAGCGGGGATCCTCCCGCCCGCCTTCCTTGTAGCGCCAGTGGGCGGCCACCCCGAGCTCCGAGTGCTGGTGCATCTCGAAGGTGCGGATCTGCACTTCCAACGCCTTGCCCTCCGGGCCGATGACGGCGGTATGGAGCGAGCGGTAGTGGTTGCCCTTGGGCTTGGCGATGTAGTCGTCGAACTCCTTGGGGATCGGCGTCCACAGGTTGTGCACTACCCCCAGCGCCGTGTAGCAGTCCTTCACCTCCTTCACCAGGATGCGCACCGCCCGGGCGTCGTAGATCTCCTCGAAAGGCACCCGCTTGCGGCGCATTTTTTTGACGATGCTGTAAATGTGCTTGGGCCGCCCGGTGATCTCGGCCTGGACCCCGGCGCGGGCCAGCTCCTCCTTGAGGGCCGCGACCACGCGCCCGATGTAGCGTTCCCGATCCACCCGCCGCTCGTCGAGCTGGGCGGCGATTTTCCTGTAGAGAGCGGGCTCCAGGAGGGAGAAGGCCCGGTCCTCCAGCTCCCACTTGAGCTGCCACACCCCGAGCCGGTTGGCCAGCGGGGCGAAGATATCCAGCGTCTCCCGGGCGATCGCCCGGGCAGCTTCGTCGGGGGTCTCCGACATCGCCAGGGCCCGCAGGGTCTGGAGCTGGTCAGCCAGCTTGATCAGCACCACCCGCAGGTCCTCCACCATGGCGAGCAGCATCTTGCGCAGGGCTTCTGCCTGCCCCTGCTGGGCGGCGGTGCCGGAAAGGGCGTGGATCTGGCCCATGCGGGCGACCCCTTCCGTGAGCCGGGCGATGGCGGGGGAGAACTCCGCCGCGAGCCTTTCCGCGGCGTTTTCCAGCCGGCCGTGGGCGTCCATGAGGAGCGCCGCCGCCAGGGCGTCCGAGTCGAGCCGCAACAGGTTGAGGATCTCCATGACCCCCAGCGCGTGCTCCAGCAGCCCTTCCCCGGTCGGCCGTCGGGCGTCGCCGTAGAGGGCTCGCGCCTTCTCCAGCGCCCGGCCGAGCAGCGCTGCCTCGGAAGCGCCGAGCCGAGGAAGCACCGCGGTCATCGCGGCGGGAAGCCGCGCCTCGAGCGCGGCGGAGTTCGGTGCGCTGGTCAAAATCACGGAATTCATTATGACACGAAGGCTTTGCCCGGGCGGGCCGGGCACGGTCGCGAGCTAGATCCCTCAGCGCTCGGCAGCGTGCCAGTAGCGCCGCGACACCTGGCGATGGGCGACGATCTCCATGCCGGGCTGCGGCCCGAAGTGCGCCCGCACCGCCCCGTCCCGGTCGCTGCGGAAAGCCGCCGCACCGAGCGCCCGGTAACGCTCCACCACGTCGGGGCGGGGATGGCGGAAAGGATTGCGATAGCCTGCCGTGAACACCACCGTCTCGGGTCGGGTAGCGGCCACGAACGCAGGCGACGAGGAGCCGCCGCTGCCGTGGTGGGGCGCGATGAGCAGGGTGACGTCGAGCCCCGGGCCATAGGCTTGCACTAGGCGCCGTTCGACGGCCCGCCCGATGTCCCCCGGCAGCAGCACACTGCCGCCAGCGGCGGCGATGCGGAGCACGCAGCTCAGGGCGTTGTCGTCTCGGCGCGGATCGGCGTAGTCCGAGGTCTCAGGGCTCAAGAACTCGAAGCGCACCCCGTCCCAGTCCCAGCCTTCCCCCGCCCGGCAGACGCGATGCTCGGAGGCGGCGCCCCGGAGGGGATGGCCCTCGGGCAGGGACGACCACATCCGGGCGACGGGCAGCGCCGCCAGCACCGAACGAGTTCCCCCCGCGTGGTCCGCGTCGTCGTGGCTTACGACCAGGGCGTCCAGGCGCCGGATCCCCTCCCCCCGCAGGAAAGGCACCACCACTCGCTCGCCGCTGTCCGCGTCCGGTCCGAAGGCGGGTCCAGTGTCGTACACCAGGGCGTGGTTCTCCGTGCGCGCCACCACCGCCAGCCCCTGGCCCACGTCCAGCACGTCCACCCACAGCTCCCCGGGACCGGGCCGCGGCGCGGCCGTAAGCCCCAGGGGCAGGAGCAGCACCACCCCCACCCAGCGGGCGGGAAAACCCTTGGGGAGCAGGAGCCACAACAGCCCGGCGACGGCCAGGGGTACGCTCCACCCGGGCGGTGCGTGCTGCTGCCACACCGCGGCCGGCAACGCGGCGAACCAGGCCAGCGCCGCGCCGCCGGCCGCCATGGCCTCATGGGCGGCGATGAGCAAGAAGTCCAGGGGAAGGAGCGCCCCCGCCAAGGTGAGGGGCACCACCCCCAGGCTCACCAGGGGAATCGCCAGGGCGTTGGCGATGGGGGAGATCACCGAGAACTGCTGGAAAAGGGCGAGGAGCAGGGGCAGGAGCGCCAGGGTCACCGCGCCCTGAATGCGCGCCCATTGGACGAGGCGCGGCGGCGTCCCGATGCGGCCCGAAGCCACGTAGAAGATGGCGGCCACGGCGCCGAAGGAAAGCCAGAACCCGGGGGACAGGACGGCCCAGGGGTCCAGGGCCATGACCACGAACAGGGCGGCCGCCAGGACCCGGGAAGGGGACTCGACCCGCCCGGTCCAGAGGGCCAGGGCCACCACCGCCAGCATGTAGAAGGTCCTCTGGGTGGGCACCGCGAAGCCGGCCAGCAAGGCGTAGGCGAGGGCCGCGGCGGCGCCCGCCGCGATCCCCGCCTTCGCCGCCGGCAGCCGCAGAGCGAGCCCGGGTACGCGCCGCCACAGGGCCCGGACCAGGCCAAACACCAGGCCCGAGACCAGGGTGACGTGCAATCCGGAAATGCTCATGAGATGGTTCACCCCGGTGCGGGTGAAGACCTCCCACTGGCTGCGGGGGATCGCGTCCTGGTCGCCGATGGCAAGGGCGACGATCACGCCGGCGTAGGGGCGAACCCCGAGTACCCCGTACAGGCGCTCCCGTACCGCTTCCCGGGCCCGCAGCACCCGGGACGAGGGCCCGCCGTCCACGCCGAGCCGGGCGCTCGGCAAGCGTTCCCGCACGGTGCCGGTGGCGCGGACCCCCCGCTCCAGGAGCCAGGCCTCGTAGTCGAACCCGTGGGGGTTGGCCGTGCCGTGGGGACGACGCAGCCGGACGGTGAAACGCCAGCGCTCCCCGCCCCTGACGGGCGGGACCCAGGCCCCGTCCTCGTTCTCCCGCCGGGGCCAGGTGAGGAGGAGCCGCGCCGGTACCTCGGCCTCCGCCGGGAACCGGTCTCGCACCTGGAACTCGAACCGGGTGCCGTACTCCAGTCGCCGCGGCAAGCTCGCCACCACGCCTTCCACTTCCACGTCCCGGCCTTCCCACTCGGGAGCGAGGGCGTCCGCGAGCCGCAGGTCGGCGCGAAGCTGACCCCACAGAAAGCCGAGGACGAGGCCCGCCGCCGCGAGCCCCACGCTCCGCCGCCAGGGACACCGGCTCCCAGCGGCAGCCCAGCCCAAAGCGAAGGCCACGGGCGCGAGCCAAAGCCAGCGCCGGTCGGGAAGGGACGCCTGCTGCTGGAGCAGGAAAGTTCCCAAAAGAAAGGCGAGCACCGCGACGCGCACGGGCCGTCAATTTACCCGAAGTTGCGCCGCGCGGGACTTGTTCAGAGGTCCCTTAGTGTAAGATTGATCTTCGCCTCGCGCCCAGGGCCACGCTCCTTGTCCCGTCCGGCGCCGGCCTGCGGGTTCACGTGCATGCCCAGGAAATACTTTAGGAAATACCTACCGACGCTGGAAAGCGTCAAAGGCAACCGCTTCCTTTCGGTCTTCGGCAAGACCCTGCACCACCACAACCTGTGGCATCTCCACCGGCGCTCGGTGGCGGGCGGTGTCGCCGTAGGCCTCTTCTCGGGGCTCATTCCGGGTCCATTCCAGATGTTGGTCGCGGCGATCCTGGCGGCGATCCTGCGGGTGAATCTCCCAGTCGCCCTGCTGGCGACCCTCTACACCAATCCCTTCACCATCGTCCCCTTGTACTTGGCAGCCTACAAGCTGGGCACCCTGGTCACGGGCGGCGGCAACCGGGCGCTCCCCCTGGAGCCCCTAGAGTTTGGCCACGTGCCTTTCAAGGAATGGATCCCCGCCCTCGTCGACTGGACCGCCTCCCTGGGCAAGCCCCTGCTGATCGGCCTGCCGATGCTGGCGGTCCTGCTCGCTGGCCTGGGCTATTTCGCGGTCCTCGGGTCCTGGCGCCTTTACTACTCGATCCAGTGGCGCCGCCGCCGGGCCCGCTTCGCTCGCTCCGTCCCCCGCCACCCCTCCTGATCCCCATGACGCCCCTCTACTGGGAACAGGCCAAGCGGGAGCTGGCCGGCTCGGACCCGGTGATCCGCCGGCTCATCCGGCGCCACGACGGGCTGGCGCTGCGCCGGCGCAGCGACGCCTTCACCGCCCTCGCCCGCTCCATCGTCGGCCAGCAGATCTCGGTCAAGGCCGCGGAATCGGTGTGGCAGCGGCTCGCCGCCGCCTGCGGCGCCGTAAGCCCCCAGGCCCTGCTCCGGCTGGACGAGGAGGCGCTGCGCGCCTGCGGGCTATCCGCGCGCAAGGCGGACTATCTGCGGGACCTGGCGCGCCGCTTCAGCGACGGCTCCATTTCCCTGGAGGCATGGGAGCAACTGGAGGATGAGGCGCTCATCGGGGAACTTACCCAGCTGCGGGGAATCGGCCGCTGGACAGCGGAGATGTTCCTGATCTTCTACATGCTGCGCCCGGACGTGCTGCCCTTGGACGACATCGGGCTGCAGCGGGCCATGAGCCGGCACTACAACGACGAGCGACCCCTGTCCAAGCTCAAGATGCGCTCCATCGCCAGGCGCTGGATCCCGTGGCGCTCGGTGGCCACCTGGTACCTGTGGCGCAGCCTGGATCCGATTCCGGTGGAATACTAGAGCCCCATGACCCACGAAGAATTCGTCTCCGGCTACCGCAGCGGCGCGCTGCGAGTGAAAATCGATCGGGCCCTGGCGGAAAAGCTCCTGTCCCGCCGGCTGCTATTGCCCCTGGTGGCGCTGCCGGTCCTGGGAGCCGGGGTGGCCTTGGCGCTGATCGGCCAGCTGTGGCTCGGGATCCTGGTCTTCCTGGCGGGCTTCGTCGGACCGCGCCTCATCAAGCGCTCGGCACCCAATTTCGTGGTCACCCAGGCCCTCCAGGATGAAGCCTGGTACACCGAGGCGGTGCAGGCCGGCGTGCTGAAGATCGAGGACCCGGCCGAGGAGAAGGCAACAGAACAGCGGTAAATGGTTCGTCAACCATTTACCGTAGGCTCAATAAACGGCCTTCGCCGGTACCAGCACCCCTTCCTCCAGCCGGAGAACGCGCTGGGCGCCGGCCGCGATCTCCGGGTCGTGGGTAGCGATCACGTAGCTGGTCCCGAGCCGCTCGTTCAACTCCAGCATCAGGCGGAACACGCTGCGGGCGGTGTGGCGGTCCAGGTTACCGGTGGGCTCGTCCGCCAGCACGCACAGGGGCTCTGTCACCAGCGCCCGGGCCAGCGCCGCCCGCTGGCGCTCGCCCCCCGAGAGCTCCCCAGGGACGTGGTGCTGGCGCGCCGCCAGCCCCACCTGCTCCAGCATCCGCGCCGCCCGGGCAGCCGCCTCCTCCTTGGGCAGGCGGCGGATCAGGAGCGGCATGGCCACGTTTTCCAAGGCGGTGAATTCCGGCAACAGGTGATGGAACTGGTAGACGAAACCCAGGGTCCGGTTGCGGAGCCGATTGCGCTCCGCTTCGCTGATCGCGTGGATGTCCTGCCCCTGCACCCGCACCTCTCCCGCCGTGGGCGGGTCGAGCCCTCCGAGCAGATGCAGCAGGGTGCTCTTACCCGATCCCGACGCGCCGACGATGGCGAGGCGCTCGCCGGGCTCGACGGTCAGGTCCACCCCCAGCAGTACTTCCACTGCAGTGGGACCCTCCCCGTAGGTCTTGCGCAATCCCCGGCAGGCGATCACCGGCCTCGCCTCCTCCCGCGCCGGCGCCCCGGCCCGCGCGCCGCTCACCGGGGCCGTGCGGTCATTCATAGCGCAGCGCCTCCGCCGGGTTCACCCGGGAAGCCCTGAAACTCGGGTAGAGGGTGGCCAGCAGGCTCAGGGCGAGGGACACGCCGGCGATGGTGATCACGTCCTTCGATTGCAATTCCGACGGCAGCTCGCTGATCTGGTAGACGTCCTTGGCCAGGAACTGGACGCCGAACAGGCCCTCGATGAAGGGCACCACCACGTCCACGTTCCACGCCAGCAGCACCCCGCCCGCCACGCCCAGCAGGGTGCCGATCACGCCAATCAGGGAGCCCTGTACCATGAAGATGCGGGTGATGCTCCCGGGGGTCGCCCCCATGGTGCGCAGGATGGCGATGTCGGCCCGCTTGTCGGTCACCACCATCACCAGGGTGGAGACGATGTTGAACGCGGCCACCGCCACGATCAGGGTGAGGATGATGAACATGACGCGCTTTTCGATTTCCACCGCGCGGAAGAAGTTGCTGTGCTGGCGGGTCCAGTCGCTCACGTACAGGTCCCCGGGCAGGGTCGCCGAGAGCTCCCGCGCCCTCCGCGGCGCGGCGAACAGGTCGTCGAGCTTGAGCCGCACGCCCGAAACGGCGCCGCCCAACTGGAACAGGGCCTGGGCATCGGCCAGGTGCACCAGGGCGAAGCCGCTGTCGTATTCGTACATGCCCACTTCGAACACGCCCGCCACGGTGAACTGCTTGAGCCGGGGCAGGATGCCGGCCGGGGTCACCATCCCCTGGGGCACCACCAGCACCACCTTGTCTCCCGGGAAGACGCCCAGGATGCGGGCCAGGTCGATTCCCAGCACGATCCCGAACCCGCCGGGCTCGAGGGCCTCGAGGCTGCCCGAGCGCATGTGGTGTCCCACGTCGGCGACCCGGGATTCCGCCGCCGGGTCGATGCCCCGCACCACCACCCCCTGCACCCGGCTCTGGTGGGTAAGCATGCCTTGCCCGAGCACGTAGGGCGCGGCGGCCAGCACGCCGGGATGTTTGAGCGCCTGAGCCTCTACCTCCCGCCAGTCCCGCAGCACGTTACCCGGGCCCGAGATCTGGACGTGGGAAACCACCCCCAGGATGCGGGCCCGCAGCTCCTTCTGGAATCCGTTCATCACCGAGAGCACCACGATCAACGCCGCCACCCCCAGGGCGATGCCGGCCATGGAGATGAGGGAGATGAAGGAGATGAAATGGTTGCGGCGCTTGGCGCGGGTATAGCGCAGGCCGACGAAGACTTCGTAAGGTTGCAATTCAGGCCGTCGCTTTCGAAGGAAGGCGGGCCAGAGTCTGCCACATTCTTCCGGTGCACGCACCCCGGGCCGCCCGCCGGGAAGAGGAGCTCCTCCGAGGAGCCGGTGTACAATGCCCCCTCCAACCGCGCCGCGCGGTCCTTGTGCCCCCGTGATCGTCCATCTGCTGGTTCCCCACCTTCTTGACCTTCTTGATTTCGACGCCTCGGACCCCTCGCCGTTCGCAGATCTTTCCCTCGAGGGCCTGGAGCGGCTCCTGTCCCGGGGCCGGTGGCAGCCGGCCGAGCCCGCAAGCCCGGAAATCTGGCTATGCCGAGCGTTCGGCGTCGAGCGCCAGCAGGACTGGCCGGTCGCCCCCCTCACCCTGGCGCTGGACGAGGGCGCGCCGGGCGGCGCCTACTGGCTGCGGGCCGATCCGGTCCATCTTCAGGTCGAGCGGGATCGGGTGCTGCTCGCCGACAGCGGCGCGTTCGAAGTGAATCAGGCGGAAGCCGCCGCCCTCACCGACACCCTGAACCGGCATTTCGCCGAGGAAGGGCTCGCCTTCTACCCCATGCGGCCCGACCGGTGGTACCTGCGCCTGCCCGCCGTCCCCCGGCTCCAGACCCGGCTCATCGCCGAGGCGATCGGGCGGGACGTGGACGCTTTTCAGCTCACGGGCGAAGACGCGCCCCGCTGGCAGCGCCGGCTGACCGAGATTCAGATGCTACTCCATGAGCATCCCGTCAATCTCCGGCGGGAGGCGGAAGGGCGGCCGCCGATCAACAGCGTCTGGCTGTGGGGGGGCGGGCGCGAGGTCCCCGCACCCCGGCCCGTCTTCAGCACCGTGTACGCCCGCGACGTCCTGGCGCTCGCCCTCGCCCGGGCCGCCGGCGTTGCGGCGCGCGCCCTCCCCCCTTCGGCCCGGGAATTCTTCGCCGGCCCTCGGGAGGAGGGTGAGGTGCTGGTGGTCCTGGACCGCCTCCGGGGCGCGGTCCAGTACGGGGACGTCCAAGGCTGGCGGGAGGGCCTCGCCGCCCTGGAAGGGCAGTGGTTTGCTCCCCTGGAAGCCGCCCTCGGCGCGAAGCGCTTCGAGCGCCTGGTGGTGACCCCGGTTCCCGCCCCCGTGCAAGTCCAGGTCCGGGCTTCGGACCTGCGCCGTTTCTGGCGAAGGAAGCGACCGTTGCCCGTGTGGGCGGCGAGAAGCCGGGGAGGCTGACCGTGCCCCGGCTCATCTCCCGGGAAGTCCCCTCCGACGCCGAGCAGGCTCTGAGGGGAGCGGGAATCCATCCCGTGCTGGCCCGGCTTGCCGCGGCCCGGGGCGTCGCGGCGCCGGAGGAGCTTTCCGCCCGCTTCGCCGCCCTGCTCCCCTACGACGGGCTGCGCCAGGTGAGGGAGGCGGCCCGGCTCCTGGCGGAGGCGATCCAGGCGGGCAAGCGGCTCCTGATCGTGGCCGACTACGACGCGGACGGCGCCACCGCCTGCGCGGTGGGGCTGCGAGCGCTCAAGGCCTTCGGCGCCCGGGTGGATTACTTGGTGCCCAACCGTTTCGAGACGGGCTACGGCCTCAGCCCTGAGATCGTGGAACTGGCCGCTCACCTGAAGCGCCCGGACCTCCTCATCACCGTGGACAACGGCATCGCCGCCGTGGAAGCGGTGGAGGCGGCCCGCCGGCTGGGGATGGAGGTGGTGATCACCGACCACCACCTGCCCGGGCCCGTCCTGCCCCGGGCGGCGGCCATCGTCAACCCCAACCAGCCCCAATGCCCCTTTCCCAGCAAGGCCCTGGCCGGCGTCGGCGTCCTGTTCTACCTGATGCTGGCTTTGCGGGCGGAGCTGCGCGCCCGCGGAGCCTTCGCCCGGACGCCCGAGCCCAACTTGGCCCGGCTCTTGCCCCTGGTGGCCCTCGGCACCGTGGCCGACGTGGTGAAGCTGGATCACAACAACCGCATCCTAGTGCACCAGGGGCTCGCGCGCATCCGGGCCCTGGACGCGCCCCCCGGTGTGCTGGCCCTGTTCCAGGCCGCGGGGCGCGACCCGCGCCGGGCGAGCGCCTACGACCTGGGCTTCTGCCTGGGCCCGCGCCTGAACGCCGCGGGACGGCTCGCCGACATGAGCTTAGGGATCGAGTGCCTCACCACCGACGACCCGGTCCGGGCCGAGGCCATCGCCGCGGAGCTGGACCGGCTCAACGCGGCGCGCCGGGACATCGAGGCGGACATGCACGAGGCGGCCCTGGAACGTCTGGAAGACTTCGACCCCGGAAGCCGCTGGAGCCTCGCTCTCTACGAACCCTCCTGGCACCAGGGGGTGATCGGCATCCTCGCCGCGCGGCTCAAGGAACGCTTCCATCGCCCCGTGATCGCTTTCGCACCGGGGCAGGCCGGCGAGCTCAAGGGTTCCGGCCGCTCCATCCCGGGCCTCAACCTGCGGGACGCCTTGGATCTCGTGGCCAAGCGCCGGCCCGGGTTGATCGTCCGCTTCGGTGGCCACGCCGCCGCGGCGGGCCTGACCCTGCCGGCGGAGGGGCTAGAGGCGTTTCGCGAGGCCTTCGAAACTTGCGCGCGGGAGCTGCTCACCGAGGCTGACTTGGAACAGATCCTGGAGACGGACGGCCCCCTCGATCCCCGGGACGTCGACCTGGAGCTCGCCCGGCTCCTCGCCCGGCACGTCTGGGGCCAGGGGTTTCCGGAGCCCCTGTTCGACGACTGCTTCCTGGTGGAATCCCAGCGGGTGGTGGCGGGCCGTCATCTCAAACTCAGGCTTGCCAAGGCGGGCGCCCGATTCGACGCCATGCTGTTCTTCCACGCCGGGGAGCTGCCCTCCCGCATTCGCGCCGCCTACCGGCTGGAGGTCAACGAGTTCAACGGCGAGGAGCGGGTGCAGCTCACGATCCGGCACTGGGAGCCGGCCTGAGCCTGTCCTATTGAGGCTCCAGTAAATGGTTGACGAACCATTTACCGCCGAGCGTCGTCAAGCCTTTTTAGGACGCTCGGTAGCGGCCGCGCGACGTTATAATTTGTCATTTTACAGAATCTTCCGCCCATGGACGCCGAAACCCTCAACGACATCGAGCAATCCCTGGAAGACCTGGCCCGGCGCACCTCCGAACTGCGGAGGTATCTTTGACTACGATGCCAAGAAAACGCGCCTGGCCGAAGTCGTGCGCCTGAGCGAGGACCCGGCGGTCTGGAACGACCCCCGCCGCGCCCAGGAGCTGGGACGCGAGCGCAAGGCCCTGGAATCGGTGGTGCTTCGCCTTTCGCGCCTCGGGCAAGAGCTCAAGGACGCCGGGGAGCTCTTCGCCCTGGCGCGGGAAGAACGGGACGAGGCAACCCTCGCCGCGGTCGCCGCCGACGCGAAGCGCCTGGAGAAGCAGGTGGCGGAGATGGAATTTCACCGCATGTTCTCCAACCCCATGGATCCGAACAACTGCTTCATCGACATCCAGGCCGGTTCCGGCGGCACGGAGGCCCAGGACTGGGCCCAGATGCTGGAGCGCATGTACCTCAAGTACTGCGAGCGCAAGGGCTTCGACGTGGAAGTGCTGGAGGAATCGCCGGGGGAGGTAGCGGGCATCAAGAGCGCCACCCTGAAGGTGACAGGCGACTACGCCTACGGGTGGCTGCGCACCGAGACGGGAGTGCACCGTCTGGTGAGAAAGTCCCCTTTCGACGCCAACGCCCGGCGGCACACCTCCTTCGCCAGCGTCTTCGTCTACCCGGAGGTGGACGACTCCATCCAGGTGGAGATCAACCCGGCGGACCTGCGCATCGACACCTACCGGGCGAGCGGCGCCGGCGGCCAGCACGTGAACCGCACCGACTCGGCGGTGCGCATCACCCATCTCCCCACCGGCATTGTGGTCCAGTGCCAGAACGACCGCTCCCAGCACCGCAACCGGGCCGAGGCCATGGCCATGCTGAAGGCCCGGCTCTACGAGCTGGAGCTGCGTAAGCGGGAGGCGGAGCGGCAGAAGCTGGAGGAATCCAAGACCGACATCGGCTGGGGCCACCAGATCCGCTCCTATGTCCTCGACCAGTCCCGCATCAAGGACTTGCGCACCGGCGTGGAGATCGGCAACACCCAGGCGGTGCTGGACGGGGACCTGGACGAATTCATCACCGCGAGCCTCAAGCAGGGGGTGTGACTGGCAGGTCCTGGCCGGATCCGGAAGGCCCACTCCCGGGCTTATTGCGCAGCGCGCGAACGGGGGGAGCCTTGCGACACGTTTTGGCTTTTGTGTCACAATCAAACTCCTCGGGAGGAACGCATGAAAACGCTCACCGTCCGCGAGGCCCGGGAAGCTCTGAGTCATCCCGAACGGTTGTTCGCTGACCACGACGAAGTCCTGGTCGTTCGTCGCGGGAAACCGATCGTTCGCATTCTGCCCGCAACCCCGAAGCGCAAGGTGCGCTCGCTCGCGAAATTTCGGGCCGGCCAACGCATGCAGCAGGTGCCGAGCGAGGCCGTCATCGGCCAAGATCGCGAAGAAAGCGGTCGATGATCTATGTGGACACCAGCGCGCTCATGAAGCGCTATATCGCAGAGCCCCAGAGCGCGCCTTTCGACGCCTTCTTCATCGCCCACGCGCCGGTGGCCGCCAGCCGCCTGACGCTGGTGGAGATGCGCTGCGGCCTGGCGCGGCGGCGCCGCGCAGGACATATCGACCGGCGCTTGGAAAAGCGCGCCCTGGAGGAAATACGCACCGACATCCAGGATGGCGCCATCGTCCTTTATCCCGTCAGCGACGCTTCCGTGGCGGATGCCTTCCATCTGCTCGGTCGCGTCGCGAATACGCCGCTGCGAACCCTAGACGTGCTGCACCTTTCCCTGGCCGAGTCCCTGGGCGCCTCCGGTTTCGCGACTTCCGACAGAAATCAGGCCGAGGCGGCGCGCGCCCTCGGCTTTCGGGTGACGACCTTTTTCTGACCGGACACCTCCCATGACCGGCAACACTTCCGAAACCATGCCGCTGGAAGAAAACCAGATCATCGCCGAGCGCCGGGCCAAGCTCGCCGAGCTGCGCCGCCGGGGCCCGGCCTTTCCCAACGATTTCCGCCGCGACGCCCTGGCCGCCGATCTCCACGGAAAGTACGGCGCGATGAGCAACGAGGCGCTGGAGCCCCAGGCCGTCCAGGTGGCAGTGGCGGGCCGCATGATGTTGAAGCGCCTCATGGGCAAAGCGGCCTTCGCCACGCTCCAGGACATGAGCGGCCGGATCCAGATCTACGTCACCGTCAACGATGTGGGCGCCGAGCAACTGGAAGCGTTCAAGCACTGGGACCTGGGGGACATCCTGGGGGCACGGGGTACCCTCTTCAAGACCAAGACCGGGGAGCTCACGGTGAAGGCGCAGGAGCTCAGGCTCCTCGCCAAGGCGCTGCGCCCGCTGCCGGAAAAGTTCCACGGTCTCGCCGACCAGGAACAGAGGTACCGGCAGCGCTACCTGGACCTGATCACCAACCCGGAAGCGCGGCAGGTGTTCGTCACCCGCACCCGGGTGGTCCAGGCCCTGCGGGAGTTCCTGAACGCCCGGGGCTACCTGGAAGTGGAAACGCCCATGATGCACCCGATCCCCGGCGGGGCCGCGGCCCGCCCCTTCGTGACCCACCACAACGCCCTGGACATGGAGCTCTACCTGCGCGTCGCCCCCGAGCTCTACCTCAAGCGGCTGGTGGTGGGAGGGTTCGAGAAGGTGTACGAGATCAACCGCAACTTCCGTAACGAGGGGATCTCCACCCGCCACAACCCCGAGTTCACCATGCTGGAGTTCTACGAGGCCTACCAGGACTACCGCTTCCTCATGGGCTTCACCGAGGAGATGCTGCGGGAGGTGGCGCTCCAGGTGCTGGGAACCACGCGGCTCACCTACGAGGGCCGGGAAATCGATCTCGCCAGGCCCTTCGCCCGCTACACCATCCTGGAGGCGATCCAGGCGTTCCACCCCGAGTACACCGATGCCCGGCTCGCCGACCGGGCCTTCCTCGTCAAGGAGCTCGAACGGCTCCAGGCGCCCTACAAGCCCCAGGACGGCCTCGAAGGGCTGCAGCTCAGCCTGTTCGAGGAAACCACCGAGCGCCTGCTGTTCGAGCCCACCTTCATCCTGGACTATCCCGCGGAGGTCTCGCCGCTCGCCCGCCGCAGCGACGCCAACCCGGAGGTGGCCGAGCGCTTCGAGCTCTACATCGCGGGCCGCGAGATCGCCAACGGCTTCTCGGAGCTGAACGATCCGGAAGACCAGGCCGAGCGCTTTCTCGCCCAGGCGCGGGCCAAGGCGGCGGGGGACCTGGAGGCCATGCACTTCGACGCCGACTATATCCGCGCCCTGGAATATGGGCTTCCGCCCACGGCGGGCGAGGGCATCGGGGTCGACCGCCTAGTGATGCTCTTCACCGATCGCCCCAGCATCCGGGACGTGATTCTCTTTCCCCAACTCAAACCCCAGTAGCCTCGACGATTCTCCCGACGCGCGTAAATCTTGCCCTATACCGTCAGCGGGCGTTGCGCCTTGCCTCGTATTCATCGGCACGAGCGACGAAATCCCTATCCTTGAAGCGAGCGTGGCAGCTGCGACAGGCACTCAAATCTCCTGCCGCGGGTCTTCCGTCCGGCTCATAGTTCGCATAGACCCACTCCCCCGTACGCAGCTCGGGCGGCACTTGCTCGCCCCAGCCAAAACCCTTGCCCATGACGAAGATCTTGGTCAAGGCGCCCTTTTCGAGTTTGCCAGCGGCGTCCCGTACGGGTTTTCCATCCGATCCCACCCGCACCGAATAAAGCTCCATCACGAGCACCGTGCCATAGGGGAAAGGCCGGGTGGAACGGCTTCCCTGGCTATTGATATAGATGTCCCGCACTTGTTTAAGGTCGGGTCGCTCCACAGCGAGCAGCTTCACAGGCCAGGCTCGGTAGCCGACGGGCAGTTCAAGCTCTCCGTCCCGCCGCGACTCGTTGGGGAACGCCACGTCCGCAAAAAACAGACTTGACGATAGCCATCCACAAAATAGAAATAGAGCCTTGCGCATTTAGGCCTTCCTCCCAAAACCCCCGCGACGGCCAGAGAAAACGCGGGTCTGCGGGGGGATGAGGTTGTAAAGAAGATCTCTATGCCTTGATCCGGCGCGGTCTTTCTGCCCCTGGCAGGGAAGCGAGGGCTCGGAGCTTTATTTACCGACGATGTCCGGTTTCATCGCCGCCAAAGCCGCCAGGAGCTCGTTTTTCTCTTTCTCGGGGACGCGGAACTTGTCGAGGCTTTTGACCAGATCCTCCACCAAGGCGTTGAAATGGGCCTCCGTGATTCCCATCCCGGCATGGGCTTCCTTCATACTCTTACCCGTGTATTTACAAGGCCCACCGCTAGCTTCGCAGATTTGGTCCACGAGCATTCTCTTCAGCCGGGGAATATCGGCGTTGGCAAAAAAGCCGTTGATGCGGGCATCGGCGGCCACATTGCCGATGAAGTCATCCACCACCGCCTGAATCGCGGGCTTGCCGCCAAGACGCTCGTAGAGAGACTTCCCGGACTTCCCGGTCGCGGCGCTCTGGGCCGCGGTACAGGCGGTCAACACGGCCACCAGACCGAAGACCAAGAACGAACGGCGGAAACGAGTTTTCATGATGGCGCTCCTTTTTAGATTGCATCGTACGGGACATCCCGCACTGGCTAATACGCAAGAAGCGCGATTACAGATTCACTCCATGGCCATCAGGGTCGCCTGATAGAGCACCGGACCCGTGGGCGCTCCAGTGGGAGACCCTCCTTTCGGCTCCAGGCTGACCGCCACGGCCTTGGCCTGGTAAAGAGCGCGTTGGGCAGCCGGAGAAAGGGCCAGCGCTCCGCTGCCACTGGGCGGGAGCAGGCCCGCCGAGACAGGGGCCCCCTCGCCCTGGGGAATCAGCCATAGTTCGAAAGACCGATCGGGGCTCAGGGCCTGGGGCTGAAGCGCGGTAAAGCGCAGGGAAGGGGCTGCGCCGGGCTGGGCCCCCAGGATCACGAGCCAGGCAGGCTGATTCTGGGCGCCGGTCAACACCGCCACCGCAGGACGGGCGGGCTCTACCGCCGGCTCCCGCCCGAGCTGGATGCCCAGCATCACGGCAACCAAGGCCGCGGCCGCTGCGAAGGCGCGCCACAGCACTAGCCGGTTCCACCAGGCTTCAGGCGCTGGCCGTGCTGGGGCGATGCGGGCTCGGATCGCCCGCCATACCCGCTCGGGAGGTTTGACCGGAGGCACCGATTCAGCCAGCGTGTTGAGTTTCATTTCCCAATCCTCCACGAGCCGGCGCAGTGCCGGGTCGTCGAGCAGCAGGTGTTCGAAGCGCCGCCGAGCGCGACCCCGAAGGGTGCCGAGCACATATTCGCCCGCCAGCAGCTGCCTCAACCGTGGATTGTCGTATCTCATCGCCCCAGGCACCTGCGCAACTGCTCGAGACCTCGCCGGATCCATGTCTTGACCGTGCCCAGGGGCTCGCCCATGTGCTGTGCCAGCTCTTCATGGGTTAGGCCCTGGTAGTAGGCGAGGGCAATCGCCTGGCGTTGGCGCGATTGGAGCCGCGCCAGGCACTCCTGCAGCACCCGTGCCGCGGTGGAGGAAAGCATTCGATCCGGCGGATCCGCATGCTCGTCCTCCACGGCCAGCTCCGAGAACGCTTCACCTTCCAAGGGAGTCTCTGGATCGACCCGCCGCAGCCAATCCAGCGCCCGGTTACGCAAAATCGCAGCCATCCAGGCGAGGGCCTCGCCTCGCTCCGGCCGATAATCCGCGGCATGGCGCCATACCGCTAGGAAACAGTCCTGGAGGACGTCTTCGGCCCAATCCCGGCGCCTGAGCATGCGCAGCGCCAGGGCAAACAGCCGAGGCGAGGTCAAGCGATAAAGCCGCTCCAGAGCCCTCTCGTCCCGCAGCGCACAGCGCGCGAGCAACCGGGCGGGCGTGTCCTCGGCATCGAGCGCCGTAGAAGCCTTTTGGCGGGATCGGACCATAGCTTCTCCCGTCGACGAAGGCCGAATCGGGCCCGGCCTTCGCCAGCAGTATATATAGTTAAGATAATGCCCGCTTGCGGCCGGCAGCGCTGCAGGCTCGTCCTTTGGCATACAATTTTCTTAGTACGGATGACGAGAGCGGCTGGATTCAGCCCTCGGAGCTCAAAGCCCTTGGAGGTGGAGTGTGGAACGACCCCTCTGGACCCCATCGCCGCAACGCATCGCTAGAGCCAACCTGACTGCCTTCATGGCCCACGTGGGCGCCCGATGGGGCGTGGAGGCCCAGGACTACGGGGGCTTCTATCGGTGGTCCATCGAACAGCCTGAGCGGTTCTGGGTCTCGGTGTGGGATTTCTGCGGCGTCGTCGCTGAAACCCGGGGCGAGCGGGTGCTGGTGGACGGGGACAAAATGCCCGGAGCCCGCTTCTTTCCGGACGCGCGGCTTAACTTCGCCGAAAACTGCTTGCGCCGACGGGACGAGGCGCTGGCCCTCGTCTTCCGGGACGAGGCGGGGCGCAGGCGCCGCCTCACCCACGCCAAGCTCTACGACGAGGTCTCGCGCCTGGCACAAGCCCTCGCCGCCGCGGGGGTGCGCCCCGGCGACCGGGTCGCGGGCTTCTTGCCCAACCTGCCCGAGACGGTGATCGCCATGCTCGCGGCCGCGAGCCTGGGGGCCGTGTGGTCTTCCTGCTCCCCAGACTTCGGCGTGCAAGGGGTGCTGGACCGCTTCGGCCAGATCGAGCCCAAGGTGCTCTTCACCGCCGACGGCTATCACTACGGCGGGAAAGCCTTCGATTCCCTCGCTCGGGCGGCGGAGTTCGTCCCGCGGTTGCCCAGCGTAGAGCGGGTGGTGGTGGTGCCCTACATGAGCGAGCGCCCGGACGCGGGCCGGGTGCCCAAGGGAATCCACCTCGCCGAGTTTATCGCCCCGTATTCGCCCCAGGATATCCCATTCGCCCGCCTGCCCTTCCACCACCCCCTCTACATCCTCTACTCTTCCGGCACCACCGGCGTGCCCAAGTGCATCGTCCACGGCGCCGGCGGCACTCTGCTCCAGCACCTGAAGGAGCACCAGCTACACACCGACCTCAAGCCCGGCGACCGGCTTTTTTATTTCACCACCTGCGGCTGGATGATGTGGAACTGGCTCGCCTCGGGCCTGGCCTCGGAAGCGACGCTCATGCTCTACGACGGCTCCCCCTTTCATCCTGGCCCCACCGCTTTGTTCGATTACATCGACGCCGAGGACATCACCGTGTTCGGCACCTCCGCCAAGTACCTCGACGCGGTGAAAAAGGCTGGGCTAACGCCCATAGAGACCCATCGCCTCGCCTCTCTCAAAACGATCCTCTCCACCGGCTCGCCGCTTCTGCCCGAGTCCTTCGATTACGTGTACGACAAGGTGAAAAAGGACCTGCTCCTTTCTTCCATCTCCGGCGGCACCGATATCGTCTCCTGCTTCGTCCTGGGCTGCCCCCTGCTGCCGGTGTGGCGCGGAGAGATCCAGTGCCGGGGCCTCGGCATGAAGGTGGAGGTGTTCGACGAGGAAGGCCGCCCGCTTCCCCCGGGCGAGAAAGGGGAGCTGGTGTGCACCGCCCCCTTCCCCTCCATGCCGGTCGGCTTCTGGAACGACCCTGATGGGGTCAAGTACCGCGCCGCCTACTTCGAGCGCTTTCCCGGCGTGTGGCACCACGGGGATTACGCGGCCCTCACGGAGCATGACGGGGTCGTCATCTACGGGCGCTCGGACGCGGTGCTCAACCCGGGGGGCGTACGCATCGGCACCGCCGAGATCTATCGCCAGGTGGAGCAGTTGCCCGAGGTGGTAGAGAGCCTGGTGATCGGCCAGGACTGGCCGCCCGATCACCCTACCGATGTGCGGGTAGTGCTGTTCGTGCGCCTCAAGGAGGGCCTCACCCTGGATCAGGCGCTCATCGACATAATCAAGCGCCAGATCCGGGAAAACACCACGCCCCGCCACGTCCCCGCCAGGATCGTGCAGGTGACCGACATCCCCCGCACCAAATCGGGCAAGATCGTGGAGCTCGCCGTGCGCAACGTGGTGCACGGCCGGCCGGTGAAGAACCTGGAGGCGCTCGCCAACCCCGAGGCCCTGGAGCAGTTCCGCAACCGGCCCGAGCTGCGGGATTGAAGCACGCCCCGCCGTTGACTTATACCCTGGTGGGGTATAAGATGACTGCGCTCGCCGGAGGCCGCCCGGGCCAGGCAGGGAGGAATACCCTTGAACGCGCCGTACCGCAAATCGCTGGAGCTTCCCGTCGCGGGCATGACCTGCGCGGCCTGCGCCGCCCGGATCGAGAAGGTGCTGAACCGCCTACCCGGGGTGCAGGCCGCGGTCAACTTCAACGCGGAGAAGGCGCGGGTGGAGTTCGACCCGGCACTGATCCCACCCGAAGCCCTCGAGGAAGCCATCGAGCGGGCGGGCTACCAGGTGCCCGCCCGTACCGTGGAGCTCAAGCTCTCCGGCATGACCTGCGCGGCTTGCGCCGCCCGCATCGAAAAGGTGCTGAACCGCCTGCCCGGGGTGCAGGCGACGGTCAACTTCGCCGCCGAGCGGGCGCGGGTCACCTACTCGCCCGCCCTAGCCGACGTGCCCGCGCTGATCGCGGCGGTGGAGCGCGCCGGCTACGGCGCCGCCGAGCTCACCGAGGAGACCCGCGCCCGGGAGAAAGCCGAGCGCGAGCAGGCTTATCGCCGGGAGCTCAGGCGCTTCTGGATCTCCGCCGCCCTCACCGCGCCGCTCCTCGCCCAGATGGTGCAGATGGCGAGCGGCGTCCACGAGGAGCTTCTGCCGCGATCCCTCCAGTGGCTGCTCGCCACGCCGGTGCAGTTCTGGATCGGCCGCCGTTTCTACATAGGCGCCTGGCACGCCCTGCGGGGAGGCGGGGCCAACATGGACGTGCTCATCGCCCTGGGCACCTCGGCCGCCTATTTCTTCAGCGCGGTGGTGACCGCCTTCTCCCTGGGCCAGCACGTGTATTTCGAAGCGAGCGCCGCCATCATCACTCTGGTGATGCTGGGCAAGCTCCTGGAAGCCCGCGCCAAGGGCAAGACCTCGGCCGCCATCGAGGCGCTGATGCGGCTACAGCCCAAGACCGCCCGGGTGGAGCGGGACGGCCGGGTCCTGGAAGTGGACGCCGCCAGCCTCAAGCCCGGAGACGTGTTCCTGGTGCGGCCCGGGGAGCGCTTCCCGGTGGATGGGGTGGTGATGGAAGGCGCGTCCAGCGTGGACGAATCCATGCTGACCGGCGAGAGCCTGCCCGTCAACAAGCAGCCGGGCAGCCCGGTCTACGCCGGCACCGTGAACCAGCAGGGGTTCCTGCGGCTGCGCGCCACCGGCGTTGGGGCCGAGACCCAGCTTGCTGCCATCGTGCGCATGGTGGAGGAAGCCCAAGGCTCCAAGGCGCCCATCCAGCGCCTGGCGGACCGCATCTCCGGCATCTTCGTCCCCATCGTGGTGATTATCGCCGCCCTGACCCTGGCCGGCTGGTGGGTCGGGAGCGGCGACTTCGCCGGCGCCCTGATCAACGCCGTGGCGGTGCTGGTGATCGCCTGTCCCTGTGCTCTGGGGCTCGCCACTCCCACCGCCATCATGGTGGGCACCGGCCGGGGCGCCCAGGCGGGCGTGCTGGTGAAGAACGCCGCCGCCCTAGAGCGGGCCGAGCGCATCACCACCCTGGTGGTGGACAAGACCGGCACCCTCACCGAAGGGCGCCCGGCGGTCACCGACCTGGTCCCCCTGCCAGGGGTCGCCAAGAGCGAGCTCCTCGCCGTGGCGGCAGCCCTGGAGCAGGCCTCCGAGCACCCCCTCGCCCGGGCCATCGCGGAGCGGGCGAAGGAAGCGGGGGTCGCGCCGCTCCCCCTCGCCGACTTCACCGCGGTGCCCGGCCGGGGCGTGGGCGGGCGCGTCGCGGGGAAGCCCGCGATGCTGGGCTCCCTCGCCCACTTGGAAAGCCAGGGGGTGAAGGTGGACGAGGCCCTGGTGGCGCCCCTGGAAGCCGAGGGCAAGAGCGTGGTGGCAGTGGCTTGGGACGGGCGGCTTCTCGGCGCCATCGCCGTCGCCGACCGGCTGCGTCCCACCTCCCCTCGGGCCGTGGCGCGGCTCAAGGCCATGGGAATCCAGGTGGTGATGCTCACCGGGGACAACCAGGCCACCGCCCGGGCCGTGGCCCGGCAGGCGGGCATCGACCGGTTCCACGCCGGCCTCTCGCCGGAGGAGAAGCGGATCGAGGTGCTGCGCCTCAAGGAAGCGGGCGAAACGGTGGGTATGGTGGGCGACGGCATCAACGACGCGCCGGCCCTCGCCGCCGCAGACGTGAGCTTCGCCATGGGGGCCGGCACCGATGTCGCCATGGAGACCGCCGACATCACCCTCATGCGCAACGACCTGAATGGGGTGGCGGACGCCCTCTCCCTCTCCCGCGCGACCCTGGCCAAGATCCGCCAGAACCTGTTCTTCGCCTTTTTCTACAACGTGCTGGGCATCCCCCTGGCGGCCCTGGGGCTCCTCAACCCGGTGATCGCGGGCGCCGCCATGGCCATGAGTTCCGTGTCGGTGGTGAGCAACGCCCTGCTGCTCCGGCGCTGGCGGCCCGGCGCCGGCCCCGAGGAGCGAAGCCGCGGATCAAGGGAAGCCAGCCGGCCGGTGCCCACGTCCTCCATCACCGGTTAGCGTTTTTTTCGATAAAGGGAGAAAACCATGCAAACGGTCACCCTGAAAGTGAAAGGCATGAGCTGCCAGGGTTGCGTGAAGAGCGTGAAAAGCGTGCTCGAGGGGATCGACGGCGTCGGGAGCGCCGAGGTGTCCCTGGAAAAAGGCGAGGCCCGGGTCGAGTACGACCCGATGCGCACCAACGACGAGGCGCTGCGCGCGGCGATCGAGGGGGCGGGATATGAGGTCGCCGCCGCGTAGCCGATCCGAGCCTCCCCACCCGCCGAAGCGGGTGGTGCAGCCCCGCAAGGAGGCCCTGATGAAGCGCCTCAACCGGATCGAAGGCCAGGTGCGGGGCGTGGCGCGGATGATCGAGGAGGACCGCTACTGCGTGGACATCCTCATCCAGATCTCCGCGCTGCGCTCGGCGCTGGATGCTGTGGCGATGCAGCTCCTGGAGGACCACACCCAGGGGTGCGTGAAGACCGCCATCCGCTCAGGAGACGGGGAAGCGGCCATCGCCGAGCTGATGGAAGTGGTGCGCAAGTTCGCCCGCTGATCTCACCAGAGCTTCCACCAGGGCTTGCGCGACGGGCCGCCCGCCAGGTAGACGCTGCCGGGGAAATTCTGCTCCAGCACCCGGCGCGCGTCGTCCCGCAGCTTGGGCATCCCCAAGGCGTCGTAGGCGCGCACCATGATGGCTAGCGCCTCCTCCAGGGCCGGGGCCTGGGGATAGTTCTCCAGCACGTACTTCGCCCGGTTGGCCGCTGCAACGTAGGCTCCCCGGCGTAGGTAATAGCGGGCTACGTGCATCTCGTGGGAGGCCAGGGCGTTCACCAGGTAGTTCATGCGCGCCCGGGCGTCGGCGGCGTAGCGGCTTTCGGGAAAGCGCGTCACCAGCTCCCGGAAGGCCTCGAAGGCCTCCCGCGCCGCCTTGGGATCCCGGTCGCTGAAGTCGTCGCCCCCCAGGGCGGAGAAAATGCCCAGGTCCGACTGGAAGTTGACCAATCCCTTGAGGTAATAGGCGTAGTCCACGTTCGGGTGGTTGGGGTGCAGCTTGATGAAGCGGTCGGCGGCGTTGATGGCGGAGGCCGTCTCCCCGTCCTTGTAATAGGCGTAGGCGATCTCCAACTGGGCCTGCAAGGCGTAGCGGCCGTAGGGATAGCGCGCTTCCAGCTTCTCGTACAGTTTGACGGCGTTCTGGTAATTGCCGCTGTTGAGCTCCTCCTTCGCCTCGGAATAGAGCCGGCTCGCGGACCAGCCCTCGGTGGGGTCCCCTTCCGCGGGCAAGAGCCCGCAACCCGAAAGGAGGGCAAGCAGCGCGGCGGCCGCAATTCCACGGGCGCAAGCCCGCCGGGATCGGCGGGCGCGGCTTGCAAGTACACTATCGGCCATGGCGGATTCCTCGCTTTCTCCGGCGGATTATAGCGCAGCGCCCTCCCCGCCCCTGCGGCGCCTGCGGGTGGGAGAGAACTGCGCCGGCTTGCGCCTCGACCAGGCCCTCGCCCGGCTCCTGCCGGAATATTCCCGGAGCCGCTTGACCCGTTGGATCCGCGACGGCGCCGTGCGGGTGAACGGGACGCCCCGGGCGGCCAAGGACCGGGTATGGGGTGGAGAGACGGTGGAAGTGGCGCTCCAGCCGGATCCCTGGGAGGCGGCCTACGCCCCCGAGGGACGGCCCCTCGCCATCGTCTACGAGGACGAGGAGATCATCGTCATCGACAAGCCCGCCGGCCTGGTGGTCCACCCCGGCAGCGGAAACTGGGGGGGCACCCTGCTCAACGCCCTGCTCCACCACGCCCCCGCCCTGGCTGGGCTTCCCCGAGCGGGCATCGTCCATCGCCTGGACAAGGAGACCAGCGGGCTGCTGGTGGTGGCGAAGACCCTGGCGGCTCACGCCCACCTCCAGCGGGCCCTGGCCGAGCGCCGCATCCGGCGGGAGTACCTGGCCCTCGCCCTGGGGACCCTACCAGGCAGCCGTACGATCGAAGCGCCCATCGGCCGCCATCCGGTGCACCGCACCCGCATGGCTGTGGTGGAGCCGGGCAAGCCCGCCCTCACCCACGTCCGGGCCCTGGAACGGCTTCCCGGATGCACCCTGATCCTGTGCCGCCTGGAAACCGGTCGCACCCATCAGATCCGGGTCCATCTCCATTCCATCGGCCATCCCCTGGTGGGCGATCCCGTGTACCGGGGGACGCCCAAGGGCCCCGCCGCGGCCCTCCTCGCCGCTTTCCCGCGGCAGGCCCTCCACGCTGCCCGGCTGGTCGTCCCCCACCCGGCCGGCGGGCGCGAGCTGGAGCTGGAGTCGCCGCTGCCCGCCGACATGGCGGCCTTGCTGGAGAGGCTGCGGCGCTCACCATGACGGACGATTCGCTTCAGCCCATCCTACCCGACTGGCCCGCGCCGGACCGGGTGCGGGCGCTCGCGACTACCCGCACCGGGGGCGTGAGCCGCGGCCCCTACGCGTCCCTCAACCTGAGCGAGCACGTGGGGGACGACCCCCGGTGCGTCGCGGAGAACCGGCGCCGGCTGCGGCGGTGGCTGCCCGCCGAGCCCCGCTGGCTCAAGCAGGTCCACGGCGCCACGGTCGCCCGCCTCGACCCGGCCGCAGCCCGCGGCACGCCCGAGGAGAAAGAGGCCGATGCCGCCGTGACCCGCACGCCCGGCGTGGTGTGCGCGGTGCAGGTGGCCGACTGCCTGCCGGTCCTCCTATGCGACCGGGATGCCACCGTGGTAGGCATCGCCCACGCCGGATGGCGGGGATTGGCCTCCGGCGTGATCGAGCGCACGGTGGAGGCGATGGAGGCGGATCCCGCCCGGCTCCTGGCCTGGCTGGGGCCCTGCATCGGCCCCGACAGCTTCGAGGTGGGCGACGAGGTACGGCAGGCGTTCCTGCGCCACGAGACCCGGGCCGCCTTCGCCTTCCTGCCCCGGGACAACGGCAAGTGGCTCGCCAACCTGCCGCTGCTCGCCCGCCAGCGCCTGGACGGCTGCGGGGTGCGGGCGGTCTACGGGGAGGAGGACTGCACCTTCAGCCAACCGCAACGCTTCTATTCCTACCGGCGAGACCGGGTCACCGGGCGCACGGTGGCGCTGGTGTGGCTCACCGATTGAGCCTGCGGTGCGGCTATAATGCGCCGTTTCGCCGCTGCGTCCTTTCCATGTCCCCTTTTGCCTGGATCATCGCCGCCAGCCTCACGGGCGGCCTCTTGAGCGTGCTGGTGGCGGGAGCCCTCACCCTCGCCGCCCGCGCCGCCTGGATTCCCTGGCTGGTGAGCTACGCCATCGGGGCGCTCCTCGGCGCAGCGTTCCTGGAGATGCTGCCGGAAGCCATGGCCCATGGCAGGAGCATCGAGCAGACGAGCGGCATCGTGCTCCTCGGCATCGTGGTGTTCTTCGTGCTGGAGAAGCTGGTGCTGTGGCGCCACCACCACACCCACCATTCGGACGGCCACGACCCGGCGCTCCTGCCCGGGGCCCGCATCCGCAGCGGCATCCTCATCCTCATCGGCGACACCATCCATAACTTCGTCGACGGGATGCTGATCGCCGCCGCCTTCCTCACCAACCTGCACCTGGGCATCGTCACGGCGCTGGCCATCATCGCCCACGAGATTCCCCAGGAAGCCGGCGACTTCCTGGTCCTGCTCCATTCCGGTTTCAGCAAGGCCAAGGCCCTGCTCTTCAACCTGCTCTCCAGCATGGCCATGCTCCTGGGGGCGCTGATCGGCTACGCGGGGCTGGAGAGCATGCGGGAGCTGGTGCCGCCGCTCCTCGGGTTTGCCGCCGCCAGCATGATCTACGTAGCGGTGGCGGACCTGATCCCGGACCTGCACCGTACGCCGGCGCTCAAGGCCGGCGCCATCCAGGTGCTGCTGATCGCCCTGGGCGTGGGATCGATCTGGGCAGTCGGGGCGCTGGTGGGCGGCCACGCCCATTGACAGGCTAAAGAGGCGGCGCCAAGAATAGCTGGGGCTGCGTCCCCGCGCTTTCACCGCACATTCACCCCATGGCTGCGCCCGATCATTCGGCTGGGCCCGCTGCGCCGGCCTCTTCTTCCGGAGGGACGATGGACGCGGGCCGACCAGCGAAAGGCCCCGCCCCCCGCAAGAACGAACCCCAGGCGCAGGCCGCAAAGGGTGCTGGCGCTCCCGTCCCGGAGGCTTCCCCGGCGCTGAAGGTGGCGCTGGATCCCGCCGTTTTGCTCAAGGCCCTCCACCGCCCGCCCCTGGCCGGCGGGGAGATCCTGAGCGCCGTGACGGCCGGGCTCGCCCACGAGCTGGAACGGTGGCTCGACCTGCAAAACCGCTACGGCCAGCGCCACCTGGCGCTGTGGATGCGCCTGCTGGCGGGGCAACTGGGCGCCGAAAGCGACAAAGAAGAAGCCAAGCCCGACCGGCGCTTCCGCAGCCCAGAATGGCGCCGGGAACCCCTTTTCGACTATTTGCGGCGCGCCTACCTGCTCAACGCGGAATGGTTGAACGCCGCCGCGGCCCAGCTTCCCCTGGATGAGGTAGCCAAGCGCAAGGTGCAGTTCTTCACCCGCCAGTGGATCGAGGCCCTCTCCCCCGCCAACTTCCCCGCCACCAATCCGGAAGCCTTGAAGCGGGCCGTGGAAACCGAAGGGGAGAGCCTGCTGCGGGGCCTGAGGAATCTCCTCGCGGACCTGGAGAAAGGGCGCCTCTCCATGACCGACGAATCGGCCTTCGAGGTGGGCCGCAACCTGGCCATCACGCCGGGCGGAGTGATCTACCAGAACGAGGTCATGCAGCTCATCCAGTACGCACCGTCGACGCCCCGGGTGCACGCCCTGCCCCTGCTCATCGTGCCCCCCTTCATCAACAAGTACTACATCCTGGACCTACAACCCGAGGATTCCTTCGTGCGCTTCGCGGTGGAAAACGGGCTCACGGTGTTTCTCATCTCCTGGCGCAACATCCCCCCCGAGCTGGGACATCTCACCTGGGAGGACTACCTGGAGCGGGCCGTGTTCCAGGCCATGGAAGTGGTGGGCGCCGTGGCCGGCGCGCCCCAGATGAACCTGCTGGGCTTTTGCGTCGGCGGCACGCTGCTCGCCACCGCCCTGGCGGTGCTGGCCGCCCGGGGGGACGAGCGGGTGAAGTGCGCCACCTTCCTCACCACCATGCTGGACTTCGAGGACCCGGGGGAGATCTCGGTGTACATCGACGAAGCCTACGTGGCGAGGAAGGAAGCCGAGTACCGGGAAGGCGGGGTCATGCGGGGCGCGGAGCTGGCCGCCGCCTTCGCCAGCCTGCGTCCCCAGGATCTCATCTGGCACTACGTGGTCCACAACTACCTGCTGGGGGAGACGCCGCCCCCCTTCGACCTCCTCTATTGGAATAGCGACGGGGCCAACCTGCCGGGGGCCCTCTATTGCTGGTACGTGCGCCACATGTACCTGCAGAACGAGCTGAAGACACCAGGCGCCCTCACCCTCTGCGGCGTGCCCGTAGACCTGGGAAAGATACGCGTTCCTACCTACTTCCTGGCGGCCAAGGAGGACCACATCGTGCCGTGGCGCGCCGCCTATGCCAGCGCGCGGCTGCTTTCTGGCAAAATTGACTTCATCCTGACGGCGAGCGGCCACATCGCTGGGGTGGTGAACCCGGCGTCGAAGAACCGGCGCAACTACTGGATCAACAAGTTCCGGGCGGCCACTCCCGAGGGCTGGCTGGAAGGCGCCCGCTCCGTGCCCGGAAGCTGGTGGAAGCACTGGATCCGCTGGATCAAGCGGCGCAGCGGCCCCACGGTGCTGGCGCCCGCGGGAGTCGGCAGCGCAGCTTATCCCCCCATCGAGCCGGCGCCCGGGAGCTACGTCAAAGCGCGGTTCGAATGAGCGAGGTCGTCCCAAGCCGATTTCTCGCAGTACCGGAGCAACCACAGGAGGACATACCATGGCACAAAGAGTCGCAGTGGTCACCGGCGGGATGGGCGGGCTGGGCGAATACATCTGCATGCGGCTTGCCGACCAGGGCTGCAAGGTGGTCGCCACCCACTCTCCGGGCAACAAGAAAGTGGCCGAATGGACCGCCGAAATGAAGGCCAAGGGCTACACGTTCTACACCGTGGGGGTGGACGTGGCGGACTACGAGTCGTGCGCGGCCGCCATGCAGCAGGTGCAGAAAGACGTGGGGCCGGTGGACATCCTGGTCAACAACGCCGGCATCACCCGGGACATGACCTTCAGGAAGATGACCAAGGCCGATTGGGATGCGGTGATCCGCACCAACCTGGATTCCTGCTTCAACATGACCAAGCAGGTGTGCGACGGCATGGTGGAGCGGGGCTGGGGCCGCATCATCAACATCTCCTCGGTGAACGGCCAGAAGGGCGCCTTCGGCCAGACCAATTACTCGGCCGCCAAGGCCGGCATGCACGGCTTCACCAAGGCGCTAGCCCTGGAAGTGGCGAAAAAGGGGGTGACGGTCAACACCATCTCGCCGGGCTATATCGGTACCAAGATGGTCCTGGCGATCCCCCAAGATGTGCTGGAGAGCAAGATCCTGCCCCAGATCCCGGTGGGACGCCTGGGCAAGCCGGAGGAAGTGGCCGGCCTGGTGGCCTACCTCGCTTCGGACGAAGCAGCCTACGTGACGGGGGCCAACTTCGCCATCAACGGCGGACAGCACATGTACTGAGGGAAACGGGCGTTCTCCACGCCCGCGGTCTCTCCTTTCGCCATCCAAAAAAAAGCCCCGGTGGTTGCCCACCGGGGCGTCAGTTCCTTTATCTGAGGAGAGAGTCCCCAGGATAAAGGAGGAGGAGGAGCCGTTTCAGTCCTTCTTGGCGCTGCCGGTCGCTTTCTTGACCGCCTCGCCGGTGGCGGCGGTGGCGGCCTTGACGCCGGCGTCCGCCAGTTCTGCCATCTGCTTGGCCGCCTTGGTCATGGTATCCAGGGCGGTTTGAGCGGCGGCGATGGTGGTCTTGAGGGCCGTGACCGCGATCTCGCTGCCCGGCGGCGCGCCCGCGCTGGCTTTTTCCAGGGCGCCCTGCATTTCCTTGCCCACGCTCTGCATCTGCTGCTCGAACAGCTTCGCCAGCTCGCCCTGGGCTTGGGAGGCCACTTCGTAGACGCTGCGGGCGTACTTGAGCGCGTTCTCGATGTTCGACTCGGCGATCTTGAGCCTGAGGCTCGCCGCGCTCTGCACGTCCTTGGCCTCGGCCAGGGCGCGGGCGGTTTTCGCGTACTCTTCCATCGCGGCGCGAGCCGCCTCCAATTGCAGGCGGACCAGCTTCTCGGCGCTGTCCATGGACAGCTTGGCGAACTTCAGGGCCGCTTCCACGTTGCCTTTGCCCAGATCGGAAAACTGCTCAGGAATCTTGACCATGATAACCTCCATCGCTCCTTCGGCGGATGCTCGAAAAAACCTTGTTGCTGCATTGCACAATTCCATTGTAGGCTGCTGGAAAGGCTGCTGTCAAGGATTATTGCGCAGTGCAGCAAAAAGGCTGCCCGGCCCCGGTTCTCCCGGGCGGTTCCGAGCGTCCGCGGGCTTGCTGTATTTATAGCAGGCTTTCTGTAATATATTGATTTGTCTTTTGTTGCGGGTGCCGCCATGAGCGAAGGGGTCCGTCTCATCAAGAAGTACCCGAATCGCCGCCTGTACGACACGGCGGCCAGCAGCTACATCACCCTGGCCGACGTCAAGCAGCTCGTTCTGGACCACGTGGAATTCCGGGTGGTGGACGCCAAGACCAACGAGGATTTGACGCGCAGCATCCTGCTGCAGATCATCCTGGAGGAGGAAAGCGGGGGCGTGCCCATGTTCTCCCGGGACATGCTGTCCCAGATCATCCGCTTCTACGGCCATGCGATGCAGGGGATGATGGGCAGTTACCTGGAAAAGAACATCCAGACCTTCATCGACATGCAGAAGCGGCTGCAGGAGCAATCCAAGGCCATGTACGGGGAGAATCCCCTTTTCAACTCCGACGCCTGGGCCCAGTTCCTCAAGATCCAGGGTCCCGCCATCCAGGGATTGCTCTCCAATTATCTGGAGCAAAGCGCCAACCTGTTCCTCGAAATGCAGCAGCAGTTGCAGAAGCAGACCCGCAACCTCTTCGGCGGCTTCCCATTCCCCGGCTTCCAAACGCCCAGCGAGCCCGAGTCCAAGCCGTCATCCGCGCCTGACACCTCGAGCGCGGGTGAATCCACGGAGCAGGGCAAGAAGAACCCTTAAAGCGCCGTCCCCTGGCTCGCAGCACGATGTCTCCTGCCCGCCGCCTTCGCCGCCGCGCGCCCCGGGTCGGTTTCGTCTCCCTGGGCTGTCCCAAGGCCCTGGTGGATTCCGAGCGCATCTTGACCCAACTGCGCGCGGAGGGGTACGACATCGCGCCCACTTACGACGGCGCGGACCTGGTGGTGGTCAACACCTGCGGCTTCATCGAAGCCGCGGTGGAGGAATCCCTGGCGGCCATCGGCGAAGCCTTGGCAGAGAACGGGCGGGTGATCGTGACCGGCTGCCTGGGCGCCAAGGGGACGCTGGTGCAACGAACCCACCCCCGGGTGCTGGCGGTGACCGGCCCTGAGGCCCTGGACGAAGTGATGGCGGCGGTGCATCGCCATCTCCCCAAGCCCCACGATCCCTTCCTCGATCTGGTGCCGCCCCAGGGACTGCGGCTCACGCCCCGCCATTACGCGTATCTCAAGATTTCGGAGGGGTGCAACCACCGCTGCACCTTCTGCATCATTCCGTCCCTGCGGGGCGACCTGGTGAGCAGGCCCGTCGGCGAGGTGATGCGGGAGGCGGAGGCGCTGGTGGAATCGGGCGTGAAGGAGCTGCTGGTCATCGCCCAGGACACGAGCGCCTACGGGGTGGACGTGAGGTACCGCACCGGCTTCTGGAACGGCCGGCCGGTGAAGACCCGCTTCGCCGACCTCGTTCGGGCTCTCTCCGGGCTGGGGGTCTGGGTCCGGCTACACTACGTCTATCCCTATCCCCATGTGGACGAGGTGCTCCCCCTGATGGCGGAAGGCAAGGTCCTGCCGTACCTGGACGTGCCGTTCCAGCACGCGAGCCCGCGCATCTTGAAGCTCATGAAGCGCCCCGCCAGCGGCGAGGACAACCTCCAGCGCATCCGCGCCTGGCGGACCCAGGTGCCGGGGCTCACGATCCGCAGCACCTTCATCGTGGGCTTTCCGGGGGAGACGGAGGCGGAGTTTGAGGCGCTGCTCCGGTTCCTGGAAGAAGCCGAGCTGGACCGGGTGGGCTGCTTCGCCTACTCGCCGGTGGAGGGCGCCGCCGCCAACGCCCTGCCCGATCCCGTGCCGGAAGAGGTGAAAGAAGCGCGGCGCTCGCGTCTCATGGAGGTCCAGGCGCGGGTGAGCCGCAAGCGGCTGGCCCGCAAGGTGGGCGCCAGGATGCCTGTCCTGATCGACCAGGTGACCCCGCGCCACGCCCTGGGCCGCGGCCCCGGCGATGCGCCGGAGATCGACGGCGTCGTGCGGGTGGAGGGAGCGTCTGGGCTCAAACCGGGAGACCTGGTGGAAGTGACCATCACCGGCTCGGACACCCACGATCTGCGCGCCATCCCCGTTGGACGGGCGCCGCAGCAGGTCGCGCGGACGGCAGCAGGCTGACACCCGTCTCGGAATCAACCAAGGATGAGCGGGTAACGCCGCCTTTGTCCGTGAAAATCCGTGTCCATCCGGGCTAGCCTTTCTTCCCCGTCTCCCCTCCCCGCAGCGCCGCCGACTGGGCGTTGAAGAGCTCGGTGAGCTGGCGCAGGAACTCGTTCAACGGGGCGGCGGCAAAAGGGTTGGGAGCGAACGCCCGGGCGAAAAGGTCAGCGGTGGCGCCGCCAGCTGGGTAGGACGTCAAGAGGCGCTGAAAGGTCTGCATCATCTCGGCGTAGCTCGCGCCGATGCGGGACAGCTCCCGCACGTTGGCCACGAACACCTCCGATTCCCCACCGCCGATCACCTCGTTGATGCGGTACATGAGGGCCCGCCGGGATTCCCACGGGTCGTTGCTGTTGGCGAGATAGACGCGCAGGTCCTTGAGCAGGGTCTGGACGTTTTCCGGAAGCTGTTCCATCGGCGTCTCCTCATCGGCTTTCATTCTCTACGAGTATGGCCCGGGGAGGTGAGGAAGGCCAGCACCTCCTCGAGGCGGCGGGTGCGTCCCATGGGGGGCAGGCTCGCCAGGATGCGGCGGCCGTAGGAGCGGGTGAGGAGCCTCGGATCGCAGATCATGAGCACCCCCCGGTCGGTCTCGCTGCGGATGAGGCGTCCCGCGCCCTGCTTCAGGGTGATCACCGCCTCCGGGAGCTGATAGTCGTTGAACGGGTCGCCCCCCGCCGCCCGCAAATGCTCGAGCCGGGCGGCGAACACGGGATCGTCGGGCGGCGCGAAGGGCAGCTTGTCGATCACCACCACGGACAACTGCTCCCCTGGCACGTCCACGCCCTCCCAGAACGACTGGCTCCCGAGCAGGATGGCGTGGTTCGCGTTGCGGAAACGATCCAGCATGGCCGAGCGGGATCCCTCCCCCTGGAGCAGCACGGGATAGTCCAGGCCCTCCCGCGCCAGGGCTTCCTTGAGCAGCCCGTGGGCCCGCTGCATGGCCTTGAGGGAGGTGAACAGGAGAAACGCCCGTCCCCGGCTCGCTTTGAGCACCGGCAGCGCCGCCCGGGTCACCGCCTCGGTGTGGTCCGAATGGGCCGGCTCCGGCAGTCCCTCGGGCAGGTATAGGAGGGCGTGGTTCGGGTAATCGAAGGGGCTTTCCCAGCTCGCCGTGGCCGCCCCGTCGAGCCCCAGCTCCCGGCAGTAATGGTCGAAGCGGCCGGCAACGGACAAGGTGGCCGAGGTGAAGATCCACGCCCGGGGCGGGCTCGCGATCTGCCGGCTGAAGACGGAGGCCACCGAAAGGGGCGTGCGGTGAAGCTGCAGCGCCTGATGAAAGGCCTCCACCCAGCGCACCGACTCGTCCGCCTCCTCCGACCGCCAGCGGACGAGGAGGGCCGAGAGTCGCGCCGCCCGCTCATGGCAATGGGCCAGGCCCTCGGCCCGGGCCACCTGGGATTCCAGCAGGCGCTCGAGCCGTGCGAGGGCCTCGGCCACTGCGTCCAGCGCGGGGCCAAACCCGGGCCGCTCCATGGCCTGGCGGGCGGGCCACCGGCCGGGGGCCTCGCCCACCGCCAGGCGAAGATCCCGGGCGGCCTTGTCCAGGGCCTGGGCCGCCTCGGGCAGGCGCTGGAAGTCCCGGGCCGCCGCCGCGCCTTCCGCCCGGGCGTCCCGGGCCAGCTCGATCAATTGACCGCTTCCTACGCTTTCGCCGAAGAAAAGGGTGGCGGTCTCCGGGAGCTGGTGAGCCTCGTCGAACACCACCGTGTTACACGCGGGCAGGAGCTCCGCGACGCCCACGTCCCGCAGCACCAGGTCGGCGAAAAAGAGGTGGTGGTTCACCACCACCACGTCCGCCGCCAGCGCTGCGCGCCGGGCCCGCATGAGGAAACAGCGGTCGTAATACGGGCAGCCGGTCCCCAGGCAGTTGTCCCGGGTGGACGTGACCGCTGGCCACACGGGGGAGTCCTCGGGCACATCGGGTAGCTCCGCCCGGTCCCCGGTCCCGGAAACGGCCGCGAATTGGCGCACCCGCTCGAGGTGGGCCGCCGCTTCCCGGCTGGCGAAGCGAGCTTCCGCTAGGCTGCGCTGCAGATGGTGCTGGCACACGTAGTTGGCGCGTCCCTTGAGCAGGGCCACGGTCACCGGAAGCCCCAGGGCGGCCCGCACCGTGGGCAGGTCCCGGTGGTAGAGCTGGTCCTGGAGCGTTTTGGTTCCAGTGGAAAGGATCACCTTGCCGCCGCGGATTAGAGCGGGCACCAGGTAGGCGAAGGTCTTACCCGTGCCGGTGCCCGCCTCCGCCACCAGGATCCGGCGCTCCTCAATGGCTCGGGCGATGACGCTCGCCATCTCCAGTTGCTGGGGCCGGGCACGATAGTGGGGAATGCGGCGGGCGAGGGGCCCGTCCTCGGCGAAGACGCGCTCCAGATCGAGCATGACGGCGGAGAGTTTCTCCGCGAGTCTACCATGGCAAGGGCCGTGCGGCTCGCGCCCAGGTTCCTTAAAATCCGGGTGAGCCCTTTTCGTCTCCGGTTTGCATGAACGCGGCCAACGCCATCACCCTGCTCCGGCTGTGCCTGGTGCCGGCTCTCGCCTATTTCCTGCTGCAGGGGAACCACGCCCTCGCCTTCTGGGCGTTCGTGGTCGCGGCGGCGAGCGACGCCCTGGACGGCTTCGTGGCGCGCCGCTTCGACCAGCGCACCTCCATCGGGGCGGTGCTGGACCCCATGGCCGACAAGCTGCTGATCTTTGCCACCGTGCTGGGGCTCGCCTGGATCCAGGTGCTGCCCCTGTGGCTCGCGGCCCTGATGCTGGGCCGGGACTTTGTGCTCGTGGTGGGCGCGGTGAGCTACCGCCTGGCGATCGGCTCCTACCACATGCAGCCCACCGTCTTGGGGAAGACCTGCACCTTCTTCCAGTTCGCCCTGCTGCTCCTGCTGCTCGCGGACGTCGCCGGCTACGTGGAGGCGGAGCCCGCGCACGCGCCCCTGTTCGCCCTGGTGGCCCTGTTCACCGTGCTCTCCGGCGTCCATTACGTCTGGCTGTGGGGCCGCAAAGCGGCCCGGCACGAAGGCTGACGCCGGCGAGCGGGTCCTTGATTTCCATCAAGTCCCCGCCGGGGCGGCCGTGTTTAAATGGGCCCCTGCTTCAGGCCGCCGGGCCCCCATGGAAATCGTCTACTTCACCGTCGTCGCCATCGGGCTGTACTTCCTCGCCGACTGGATCCTGGATCGCCTCGAGCGCGCCCGCGGCGCCCGGTTCGAGAATCGGAGCCTCGTTTATTTCGCCATCATCCTGCCCCTAGCCGTGTTCACCTTCTGGCTCATCAACACCCTCTCCGGCCCGTGAGCGGGCGATGGCGCGGCCTGGAGGTCACCGCCAGCAGCACCACCAGGATGAACAGCAGCCCGCCGGCGACGGCGACGAGCCCGCCCAACCCCATGAGGCCCATGCCCGCCGTGCGGCCGAAGCCTTCCAGCACCTCGGCGCTTCCCGCCATCTTCCGCTGCACCCCGTAGCCTCCGGACCAGAGCAGCCCCAGGATGTGGAGGAGCTGGCCCCCGCCGTAGAGGTAGCACTGCCAGGTGGCGAGCACCGGCCTGGGCGCGGCGAAGCCCAGCCGCGGCAGCAGATGGTAGGTGATCCCCATGAACGCCAGGGTCACCCCCACGATGCAGCCGTGGTAATGGGCCGGGATCTTGACGTTGCTGCCCTCGATGGCGAGACCGATCGCGCCCCCCGTTCCGAAGAGGACCAGGGAGACGAGGAGGGCCGCCCGCAGCGGGCGCTCTTCGGCGCCCGCGGGAGGCGCGCTCCCCAGGGCGAGCGCCATGGCCAGGGCGAAGGGCAGGATCGCCAGCCCGCCGCCGAATCCCATGAGCCAGGTGTGCCAGCGGTGATATTCCACCGACGTGATGTCGTGGGCGAGATGGATCAGGGGCGTGCCGAACACCGAGACCAGGCCGACCCCGAACAGGAGCAGGACCACACGGGGCGTGAGGGGTACCCGGGCGCCCGCGGCGCCGGCGAGCCACAACCACGCGACAAACATCAGAAGCGTGTAGGTGAACTGGAGCACGTGCCCGCCGCTCCAGAACAGGAGCTCGTAATAGGCCTTGCCCTCGAGCCCGGCCGGGACGAGAAAGTATGACCAGGCGAAGGCGAGCAGGGCCACCGCCGCCGACACCACCGAGGCATTCAAGCCGAAACGCAGGGCCGCGGCGCCGTCGGGACGCTTTCCCACCGGCGGCACGGCAGCCATGCTGCGCACGGTGAGCAGCGCGAAGCCGAGGCCGAACACCGAAAGCCCGGCGAGGAACAGGGGGCCGTCCAGCACCGGAACGTAGTTGCTCATCACCGCGGGCTCGCGGGCGAGGAACGGGGCTGCCGACATGAAGAGCGTTCCGGCGACGGCGAAGACGAAAGCGACCCAGCCCAGGGGCAGCCACCGGGGCGTGCTGTTCAGGGTCCAGAACACGCCGGCGAAGGCGATGAACCACACCAGCACCGAGAGGTCCACGTGGACCACCAGGGCCACGTGGAAAAAGTCCACCAGAGGGAAGACGTCCTTCACGTAGGGAGCCCGCGAGAGCACCAGCAGCACCGAGAAGAGCCCCGAGAGGATGAGCGACACGAGCCCGAGCCCGAGCCAGACCATCGCCAGGATGCGCCGCGCCCCCGTGGGAATCGGGAGCGCGTATCGCCCTCCCGCGGCACGCACCGAAGATGGCAGCCGGCGAACCGCGGCCTGAGCCAGCGCTCTCATGGGAGCAAAGCCCCGTCTCTCCGGTGGTCGAGCCCCCGCTCCGCGGCCCTGGGCGGCGCCCGAAGGGCCGCGACATGGGCACGGAAGCGCTCGAGCTCGTCCGCCAGCCGGTGGAAGTCCCGGGGGCCGGCCCAGAACACCCGCAACCGCTCGGCGGGAACGTTGCGGCGCAGATGGGGTTCCCGCTGTCCGCGGAGCCGCTCCTCGGTCCACCGGTTGCCCAGCCGGAAGGCGCAGTCCCCCTCGCGGCAGCCGGTCACCAGCACGCCGTCGGCGCCGCCCCGCAGGGCGTATTCGATGAAGGACGGGGGCAGCATCCCGGTACACAGCAGGCGGAAGGCAGCAATGCCAGGCCCGCGCAGCCGCTCCACATCGGTGCCCCAATCGCAGCCGAAGACCACGATCTTGGGCCGCCCTTCCAGGGCCGCCACCGCGCGCTCGAGCCGCGCCCGCAACGCCCCGATGGGAAGCTGGGGCATGTCGATGCCGGTCACGAGGGGGGCGGCGCTGCGAAACGGTGTGGAGGAGGGGCACGCTCCGGCGCAGATGCCGCACCCGGCGCACAGCTCCGGCAGCACCACCGCCTCCCGCGGCGCCCGGCGCCCGTCGCTGCGGGGCCGCAGCACCACTGCGGCGTACGGGCAATCCTCGTGGCAGCGCCCGCAGCCGTTGCAGTTGGCGAGGCTCACCTGGGCCACCGGCGAGCGCGGGGGATGGGGCAGCAGGGGCAGCAACAGGAGGAGCAGCGCGATCGCGCCGCCGAGGATCCAAACCCCGGCCGGCGACCAGGCGTAAACGGCCGGGAAAGGAAAGAGGTAGAACCAGTCGAACCTAAGCTCCGCGGGAACGATGGCCAGATCCGCCGGCGCGTGGCTCGTGACCGGCTTGAGGAGGGCAAGGGCGATCAGCGCAGCGAGGGTGCCCAGGGCCAGCGGCCGGGGGGGATGCACGACCGGGCGGCTGATGCGCTGGACGTGGATCCAGGCGAGGAGCAGCAGGGCGAGGGGCAGCCCCAGGTGGAGGAACATGGCCAGGGTGAAGAAACGGTCGGTCACGTCGCCGGGGGTGAGGAAGTTGCGCGCCAGGGGCTCCGAGAAGAGCGGCAGCACGTCCAGCCACTCGGCGGTGGCCAGGGCCGCGAACTGCGCGAGCCGGTCCCACACCAGCCAGAAGCCGATCACGCCGGAGGCCAGGGCGAGGGGGAGCAGTGGCACTCCCGTCACCCAGGAAAACCAGCGGAAGCCGTGATAGCGTCCGGCGATCCATTCCTTCGCCAGATGCAGCAGCATCGCGATCATGAAGGCGTCGGACCCATAGCGGTGGAGGCTGCGGGCCACTCCGCCCAGGTACCACCGCTCCCGGGTCAAACGCTCCACCGAGCGATAGGCGCGCTCCACTCCGCTTTCGCTGGACGCGTAGAGATAGACGCCGGAGACCACCACTACCCAGAAGAAGAAAAAGGCGAGTGCCCCCAGGTGGCGCCAGGGGTTATGGGCGGGGGTGAAGGCGCGGTCGAACAGGGCCTCGAGGGTCTGCAGCCCGGCGAGCAGGGCCAGGCGCAGGCTCGAGCCGGAACGAGCCTCATGGCGGAGCGGGCTTTCGTCCACCATTTCAGCGCGGGCTTGAACGGGAGTGGAACAGGAACCCGCCCTGCTCCGCCTGGAAATCGATCACCAGCGCGTCCCCGGGCTCGAGGGTCATCGTGGCCTCGGCCACGTGGCTAAAGCCCTCGGTGCGCCGGTCGTTCAGCCGCGCGACGAAGCGGTGAGGGCCGGCCGCCACCGGTTGCCGCCAGTAGACAATGGAGGCGAGATCCTTGGCCAGGCCCGAAGGCGGCGCCGTGGTGCGCAGCAGGAGCTCGCCGTCCATCTCCAGCTCCACCGTGACGGGCACCCGCTCCCGCGGGCAGACCAAGGGGGCCCGCATGTTGGGCGGGAGCTTCGCCAGCTCCTCCGGCGTGCGCTCGCGGCATTCCTCCCTGCGCTCGCCGGCATGACGGATGGACAGGCGCACCAGAGCTTGATCCGGCTCCAGGTGGCGATACGGCGGGTCGGTGGAGAAGTAACCGACCACGGCCATGAAGGGCACGTAGAGCAGCCCCTGGGCCGCGTAGCGCAAGAGGTTCACGCGGCGCCTCCCAGCTTGACCAGCTCGGCCCCTTCGCCCCGCAGGTGGGCGCTGGTGCGGAACGCGTCGGAGAAGCAGTCGTCGGGGTGCAGCCCCCGGGCGATGAACGCCGGGTGCGCCGCCTCCACCATGGCCACCGAACCGCAGGCGTAGATCTGGTGGCCGGCCAGGTTGGGAAAGTCCTCCAGGATCGCCTCGTGCACGAGCCCGGTGCGGCCCTGCCACTGGTCTTCGGGTTCGGGGGCCGAGAGCACGGGCACGAACTTGAAGTTGGGGTGCTCCCGCTCCCAGCGCTCCGGCAACTCTTTCATGTACATGTCCTGCAGGCGCCGGGTGCCCCAGTACAGGATCATCTTCCGCTTGAGCCCCACGTGGAAAGCGTGCTCCAGCATCGCCTTCACCGGCGCGAAGCCGGTGGCGCCGGCGACGAAGATGATGGGCTTGTCCGAGTCCTCCCGCAGGAAAAAGGCGCCCAGGGGCCCCTCGAAGCGCACCACCTCTCCCTCCCTCATCTCGGTGAACACGTGGGTGGTGTACTTGCCGCCGGGGATCCAGCGGATGTGCAGCTCGATCAGGTTTTCCGCTTCGTGGGGCGCGGTGGCGAAAGAGAAGGAGCGCTTCTCCCCGTCCGGCAGCAGGATGTTGATGTACTGCCCCGGGTAGTACCGGATTCTCTCCCCTCCTTCCAGCTTGAGGAACACCTGCATCACGTCCTCGGCGAGCCGCCGCAGCTTGTGCACCCGGGCGGTGTAGACCCGGGGCGCGATCCCGCCCGGCACCTCCACCGGCTGGTACTCGATCTCCAGGTCGGAGAGCGGCGTGGCGCAGCAGAACAGGGCCTTCCCTAGGCGCCGCTCCTCCTCGGTCAACGCCGACGGCTGATAGGCGCCGTGATCCACCGCGCCGTACAGGATCGTGCCTTTGCACTGCCCGCAGCCGCCGCTGCGGCAGTCGAAGGGCACCGGCATCCCTTCCCGCAGCGCCGCGTCCAGCAGGCTCTCCCCCTCCCGCACCGGGATGATGCGGTTGTCGGGATGCACCATGACGTGATAGCCCTCCTTGGGCCCGCGGCCCCGCTTGGGGGGCAGCCACGGCAGCAGCAGGAACAGCAGGGTGGCGCCGCCGACGAGCAGCCACACCTCCCCCGGCGACCAGCGGTAGATCAAGGGGTAGACGGCCAGGTAGAACCAGTCGAGGTCGATCTCGGTGATGGCGGTGGCAAGGTTGGCCGGCGCCTGGCTCTCGACCGGCTTCACCAGGGAAAGGGCCACCAGCGCCACCACCAGGGTGACGGCGATGGGCCGTGGCGGGTTGGTCTTGGCCCGAGGCACCCGCTGCACGTGCACCCACAGCAGGAACAGCACTGCGAGGGGAAGGCCGATGTGGATGAAGGAGAGCAGGCTGAACAGCCGGTCGTTGACTCCCTCGGGAAAGATGAAGTTTCGGATCAGGCTGCCCCTGAAGATGGGTAGCCAGTCGAACCACTCGGCGGTGGCGGTCACCACGAACTGGGCGAGCCGGTCCCAGGGCAGCATGTAGCCGTTCACCCCGGAGGCGTAGACCAGCCACAGGACGATCACGCCGCTCACCCAGGAAAACCAGCGGAAGCTGCGGTAGCGGTCGAAAAGGAAATGCCGCAGCATGTGCAGCAGCATGGTGAGCACCATGGCGTCGGAGGCGTAGCGGTGGATCGAGCGCATGATGCCGCCCAGGTACCACTGCTCCTCGCTCAGGGACTGGACCGAAAGGTAGGCCTCGCTCACGCCGGTCTGGAAGAAGGCGTAGACGTAAAGGCCGCTCGCCACCACCACCCAGAACATGAAGTAGCTGATGGCCCCGAGGTAATAGAGCGGGTTCAAGCGGTCGCCGAAGGCGGCGTTGAACACCCGCTCCGCCTGGAGGAACGCCCACTGACCGGCGCGCTGCACGTATCTCAACATGCTGGAAAGCTTACCCGCGGGGGGCCGCGGAGCGTTTGATGTGGGTCAAGCCTGCGGCGGCCGGGAGCCGCGGCCCCGGCGCCGCTCGTGCACGATGAACCCGATGGTGAGCGCAGTAGCGAACAGGGCGCCGAAGAGCTCGTAGAAGATCTGGTAGTTCAAGCGGTAGGTGCCGGACGCCGGATCGTAGATCGTGCACAGGAGCCGCACCCGCTCCACCAGCTCGGAGAGGGTCGCCGGCGCCCGCGGCCCGTCGGTGAGGAGGTGCCTGAGGGGCTCGACGAGCTGGGGAATGTCGAACGCGTCCCCGTACACCTGGGCGTAGATGCGGCCGTCCTGGTCCACCACCGTCGCCTGGAGCAGGTGATCGAAGCCCTTGGGCGTCTGCACGTAGCGGAAACCGAAGTCCCGGGTCAGGGCCTCAAGGGTCTCCGCGTCGGGGCTCAGGAACTCCCAGTTGGGAAGATCCACCCCCTGCTGCCGGGCGAAGGCGGCCATGGCCGCCGGCGTGTCGAAGGGCAAGTTGAAGCCGATGGTGACCACCGCGAAGCTATCCTGGCCCAGGCTCTCCTGGGCCACCCGCACGGCCTTGACGAGGAACCGGGTGGTGGCCGGACAGACCTGGTAGCAACCCGTGTACACGAAGCTCACCAGCAGGGGCTTGCCCCGGTAGGAGGAGAGGGTCACCCGCCGGCCCTGCCGGTCGGTGAAGGCGTAATCGCCGACGGGCCGGCCGATGGCCGCCTGGCTCGCCCGCAGCGCCTCCTGGGGGTCGAGGCCGGGCGTCCCGCCCGTCTCCGCCGCGCCGTCTCCGCCGCTCGCCACCAGCGCGGCGAAGACGATCGCGAGGATAAGCCGGGCCGCGGATCGCCCCATGGCCCTTACCCTGCCACGGCCCCGTCGAGCAGCGCCGCGCCGAGGAGCAGACCCAGTTGCAGGAGGGAGGCGTGGAAGTTGGCCATGGCCGTCGCCCGGCTGGGGGAGCGGGCGAGGGCCGCGCTTTTCGCCAGGAACCAGGCGCCTCCCGCGGCGGCGCCGGCCAGATAGACCCACCCCAGACCGAAGAACGCCGGCAGCAGGGACACCGCCACCAGGGCCATGGCGCTGCGGAAAATGATCTGGGCGCAGCGGGCGTCCCCCACCACGCAGGGCAGCATGGGTACCCCCACCGCCTCATAGTCGCTGCGGTAGGCGATCGCCAGGCTCCAGAAGTGGGGCGGCGTCCACAGGAACAGCACCGTCGCCAGCAGGAAGGGCGCCGCGGGCAGCTCCCCCGGCGCCGCCGCGGCGGAGCCCGCCAGCACCGCGAAGCTTCCGGCCAGCCCGCCGATCACGATGTTGAGCCAGGTGCGGCGCTTGAGCCACACGGTGTACACCACGGCGTAGAAGAACGCGCCTAGGAAGACGTAGAGCGCGGCGTAGGCATTGAGGGCCAGGGCCGCGGCGCCCACGGCGGCGATCGCCATGGCGGCGATGAGGACGAGCCACGCCGGCCCGTGCTGGAGCCGCCCAGTGACGAAGGGGCGGCGCCGCGTGCGTCCCATGCGCGCGTCCATGTCCCGCTCCACGAACTGGTTGAACGCGCCGGCGCTGGCGGAAGCCATCACCACCGCCAGGGCCAGCACCGCCACCTGCCACCCGGCGAGGGGCGGTCCCGGCGTCACCGCCAGGCCGGCCAGGGCCGTGAGCCCGATCGGTAGCCCGATGCGCAGCTTGAAGAGATCGAAGAACAGTCTCGCCCCGTCACGCATGGCCATTCCCGTCCGTCAGCTCAGCGGCCACACCGAGGACAGGTACCTCCAGTTGACGAAGTAGTACAGCACGAACGACACCAGCAGCACCATCGCCAGGACGAAGGTGCCGGGGGCCGCCATATGGCCCGCGCTTCCATGGCCGGTCAGCGACACGGCCACCGGTTGCGGCGCCGGGGCAGCGCCCTCCCGGGCGCTCACGCGCTTGAAGTCCGGGGTCTCGATGCGCTTGCCGAAGAACACCGACCACACGGTCACCAGGATGTAAATGGCCCCACCCACGACGGCGAGGATCCCGGCGAGGGCCATGAGGCCCACCATCAGGTAGGCAGTCCCGGGCCACTCGTGGGGCAGCAGGTTGCCCGCCATGGTCATATCCCAGTGGCGCCGGGGCACCCCCAGGGTCCCGGCGCCCATCATGAACAGGGAGAACACGCTCATGCCGATGCCGAAAACGTAGGGCTGCCACTGGGCCAGCTTGGGAAAAGCCAGCTCGCGCCGGAAAAGTACCGGGATCAGGAAATAGGTGAGGGCCATGAACGCGAGCGTGGTGCCCACCACCACCGTGGCGTGGAAGTGGCCCGGCACGTAGAAGGTGTTGTGCATGAGCAAGTTTAATTGCTCAGTACCCAGGACAACGCCAGAAATACCGCCGAGGAAGCCGAATCCCACCAGGGAGATGAACATCCCGGAGAAGACTGGGTTGCCCCACGGCGCCTTTCTCAGCCATTCGAACAGCCCCTTGGTGTAGCCCTTCTCCCGCTGCGCCAGCTCGATGGCCCCGGGCACGGTGAAGCCGTGGACCATGGAGGCCAGCACCGCCAGGTAGAACGCGTAGCTGGTGTTGAAGATCTTCCAGTTGGACGTGAGGCCCGGATCAGCCAGCAGGTGGTGGGCGGAGGCGAGCTGCAGGAACAGGATGTAGAGCAGAAACGCCCCGCGGGAGACTTTTTCGTTCATGGGCCGGGCGCCAAACACGATGGCGGCGATGGCGTACCACACGGCCACGTGGGCGGAGACGTTGATCTGCTGGGACGAGTGCCCGAACGCCCACCACACCGTGCGGTACATGAGGGAGTCGATGTAGCCCACCAGCCCCACCGACCACAGGAAGGTTGGGATCAGGATGATGGCGCCGCTGGCGATGGTGAAAATGGCGATGATGCACGCGGTCAACGCGCCGAAAGTCACGAGCGGCACCGAGCCCACGTAGGTCTTCTCCGCCTTGGCCACCGCCAGGGTGCCGAGAAACACGAAGCAGCCGATCAGCGCCCCCACCGCGAACAGGATCAGGCCCAGGTAGAAGGTAGGGTGGGCTCCCATGGGGGCATAGGAGGTGAACATGACGCTGGAATCTCCGCGCCATACCGCGTAGTTGTTTAGCAGCGCGCCAGCCACCATGAGCCAGAATCCGAGCCACGCCATGTGGGGGGTGGCAAGGCGGCACCTGAGCAGGGTGGAGGCAGCGAAATAGAGGACCGCTATCTCGAAGAAGATGATCCAGAAGACCAGCATGTTGAGGCCGTGGGCGGTGAGCGCCTGGTAGAAGGCGTCCGCCGGCAGCAGGTGCACTGCGGGCCAGCGTGTGAGCACCACCAGGAGCCCCAGGATCCCGCCCACCAGCAGCGACACCACCGCGGCCACCGCGTTCCACCGGATCAGGGCCTCCGCCGGCTGATGGAACTGCAGCCCTGTGCTCGGGCAGGTTCGAAACATCCGGTTGATCGCCATGGCCTCCCCCTTACTTGACCACGTACAGCTTGCTGGTCATGGTGTGATGGTTGATCCCGCAGTATTCGTTGCACACGATGGAGTAGGTGCCTTCCTTGGTGGGCGTCACCGTCAACACGTGCTCGTAGCCGGGATGGACCTGGATGTTGATGTTCTCGGGCTGCAGGGAAAAGCCGTGCAGCCAGTCCATGGACATGAGGTGCAGCCGGTAGCTCTTGCCCGCCTCCAACTCCACCAGGGGCCACCACTGCCACAGGCGGGCGATCAGATAGACGTCGCTGCCCGCAGGCGGGTGCACCACGGGAATTTTCTGGTCGGTCTCGGTGCGCACCGTGTACTTGTCCACCATCTCCTGGGTCTTCCGGCTGAAGAGCTCGGGGGTGGAGCGGTACGCTTCGTTGGACAGGTTCTGTTTTCCGTACACATGCCAGTAGGGCATCATGAAGAACATGATGAGACCCCAGATCAGGGCGAGCACGATCCAGGTGATCTCGACCTTGTCGACCGGATCCTTCCACCAGACGCGGTTCTTCGGTGGGTCGATGGCAGTGGGCATGGCGTAAACTCCCCTTCTGTCGGTTCCGTGTACCGGCAGCGCTCGCCGCTTGCCTACTTGGCGACCGGGATGCTCAGGATCTCCATCACGCCCCACACCACGTAAAGCACCATGGGCGAGGCGATTCCCAGGAACAGCAGGGCGAACGGGTTGTCCAAAAGCTGCTGCATGAAGGGGATGGGCTCGTCGCTGAGCTCTTCCGGGTCCTGGATTTTGGATGGTTCGGCCATTTTTCTTCCTCCGTGCTGGAAGCCATCAACCTTCGCGCCGCTCCTGCTCCGAGCGGCCGCACAAGCGATCGGCGACGGCCAGAGCCCGCAGCAAACCGGGGGACGAGTACCAGCCGCCGCCAACCCATTTGTCATTGACCGGGCTGCACAGCCGCGCCCCGTCAGAAAGGGCGGCGCCGAAACCGCTCAGGGCGAGGATCGCAGCCGCCACAGCCACCGTCGTCCATGGGGTCTTGCGCCATCGCGCTCCAGCCATGGGCTCCTCCTGTCGCTTTCAGGCCTTGATGATCCGCAGCGGAGAGGGAGGGCTCCTTGATACGCATCAAGAAATTTCCACCTCGCGGGGCGAAGGAGGGCGTCCAGAGGTAAGCTGCGTAGCGAAACCCCGTCCCCATCGTGGAGTCCATGGATCCCCCCGATCCGCCCTCGCCCCTCCTGGCGCGCCTCGCCCTGGCCGCTAGCGCGGTCATGCTGTTCGTGGTGGTATCGAGCGCCTACCTGCGGCTCGCCGCCGCGGGTCTCGGCTGCGAGCCCTGGCCCGAGTGCTACGGCGCGCCGTCGATGCCCGGCGCCCACCCGAGGGGCGGCGCCTCCTCGCCGCTCCAGTTTCTGGCGCGACTGGGCCACCGCCTCGCCGCGAGCGCCATGCTGCTCCTCGTCTTCGCGATTCTGGTGGCGAGCCTGCGGCAGCCGCGCCGCCATGGCGACGTGGTACTGGCCTTGGCTATGGCGGCGCTCACCGCCTTTCTCGCCTTGCTGGGGATCTCTTCTTCCACCGGTATGGCGCCGACGGTGGCCCTCGGCAACCTGCTGGGCGGCCTCGCGCTGCTAGCCTGCGCCTGGATGCTGCGGGCGCGCCAGGCGCATCCGCCGCGGCTCGGCGTCTCCGACCCCAGGCACGCGCCGAGCCTGCGATTCGCCGCGGTTGCCGCGGTGGTGCTGATCGCGGTCCAGATCGGGCTCGGGGGCCTCCTCAGCGTCAAGCTGGCCGCAGCCGCCTGCCCCACCCTGCCCGGGTGCGAAGGGGACTTTTCCCCCAGCGAGGGGCTGGCCGCCTTCGACCCGTTCGCCTCCTCCCCCGCCCCCCTTCCCCGCGACCAGGGCGCCGCCCTCCATCTGGCCCATCGCCTCGGGGCCCTCCTGACCCTCGGCTGGCTCGGTGCCGTGGCCCTCGGCGCCCGAGCCTATCCGGGACTGCGCCTCCCGGCGGCCGCAGCCGCCCTGCTGGCCCTGCTCCAGGCCGCGCTCGGCGCGGCGATGGTGAAGCTCGCCTTTCCCCTGCCCCTCGCCCTGGTCCACAACGCCCTGGCCGCGGCTCTGCTCCTCGTCGCCGTGGAGCTCGCGGTGCGCGCCGCCCGGCGCGGGCGTGCTGCACCGCTCGCTTGATTCACATCAAGGCGCGCCCGCTACCCGGGTCTCCACAATGCCTCCCATCCTCGACCGCTACGCTGCTCGTTTGCCGACCCCCATGACTGCGGATACCTTCACCGAGTGGTTCTCCACCGACCATCGGGCCTGCGATCAACTGTTCGCCGAGGGAGAGGCGGCCATGCTCCTGGGGGATTGGAACCGCTGCCGCCAGGCGATGCGCCGCTTCAGCGAAGCCATGGAAAGGCACTTCCGGCTGGAGGAGACGATCCTGTTTCCTGCCTACGAAAGCGCCACCGGTGCGCCCGGCGGACCGACCGCGGTCATGCGGCACGAGCACGCCCAGATGCGTCCCCTCATCGCCGCCCTCGCCGGGGCGGCGGCGGATGCCGACCCCAGGGCTTTCCGCGATGCCTTCGAGACTCTGCTCCTCTTCATGCAACAACATAATCTCAAGGAGGAGCAGGTGTTGTACCCCCTGTGCGACCGGGTCCTCGCCGGCCAGCGGGCCCAGCTCCTGGAAGCGCTAGCGCAGGAGATCGGGACATAAGGGTGGCAAACGACGACCTGATCGTGGACGCCCGGGGTCTCGAGCCGCCCGAGCCCCTGGAGCGGGCGCTCGAGGCCTTGTGCCGGCTCAAACCGGGACAGCGGATGCTGCTGCTGCTCGAGCGGGAGCCCTTTCCCCTCTACCGCATCCTGGAGCGCAATGGCTACGAGCACTCGACTCGCGTGAACGACGAGGGCACGTTTTGCATCGAAATCTGGGCTCGCGCGTAATGCTGCCGCCGAGGACCGCGGACGGCGTGCTGCCTCTGTCCGTTCTGCTGCGCTTCTTCCTCACCGCGCCCACCTTCGCCCTGCTTGCCGCCGTCGTCATCGCCACGAAGGGCCCGGCGGCCGCGGCGAGCCGCTGGACGCCCGCCGCCCTCGCCGCCACCCATTTGATGACCCTGGGCTTCGTCACCATGACCGCCGCCGGCGCCCTGCTCCAGATCCTGCCCGTGGCGGCGGGCGCCCCGGTGGCGCGAGGGCGCCTGGTGGCGGAGGTGGCCCACGGGGCATTGACCGTCGGCACCCTCCTGCTGGCCTGGACCTTCCTGGGCGGCGTCCCCCTGCTCGCGCCCTTCGGCGCGGCGGCGCTGCTGGCGGGCCTCGGCGTTTACGTCGCAGCCGCGGCGCAAGCGATCCTCCGGGCGCCGGTGGCCACGCCCACCGGCGTCACCGTGGGCTTCGCCCTGGCCTCGCTCGCGGTCACCGTCCTGATGGGCGCCACCCTGGCCGTCGTCCCGGTCCCCTTCGCCGCCGTTCCCCGGCCCGCGCTGGTGGATCTTCACCTGGCGTGGGGATTCGCCGGCTGGATCGGCTTGCTGGTGGCCGGGGTCGCTTACCAGGTGGTGCCCATGTTCGGGCTGACGAAGCCTTACCCCAAGCTCGTGCACCGGGGCCTGGCGCCGGCGGTGGTGGGCGCCCTGGTATCCATGTCCGCGGCGGCCCTCGCCGGGGGCGCGGCGGTGGGGCGCTTCTTTTACGGGCTAGCGGGTGCCGGAATCTTGACCGCGTTCGCTGCCTTCCTTCTCGTGACCTTGAAGATCCAGTCGGGCGGTCGTCGCCGTGGGGACGGTGCCACAGCTGCCGCCTGGCGCCTGGCGATGCTGGCCCTCGGCGCAAGCCTGCTCGGCGCGGGCGTGAGCCTGGCGACCGACGCGACCCACGGCCGCCCCATCGCCGTCATGGCGGCGGTGGCATTCCTCTTCGGCTTCGCCTTCTGGATGATCGCCGGCATGCTGTACCGGATCGTGCCGTTTCTCGCCTGGATCGACCTGCAGGGGCTTGCGAGCCACGCCCGGCCGCTTCCCAGCGCCAGGCAGCTCGCGCCCCAGGGTTCGTGCCTTGCCCACGTGTGGGCCCACGCCGCGGCGCTGGCACTCCTCGTCGCCGCGGTGGATCGGCCCGCCCTCGCCTCCGCCGCCGGCGTCGGCTTCGGGATCTCCGCCCTGTGGCTGGGGCTCAACCTGCTGGGGTCGGTCCGCCTCTACCGCAGGGCGAAGCAGGATCTTTCACGTGGGCACGGCTGAAGGAACCGGATCCGGCAGGGCGCCGGATCGGGGCGCGAACCATCCCAGCACGCCGTGCAGCCGCACCACCTCGCCCACCACCACCAGCGCCGGCGGCTGGAAACCCCCAGCGCGGGCGAGTTCCGGAAGGCTCTCCAGGGTTCCCACGGCGACCCGCTGCCCGGGGGTGGTGGCCCGCTCCACCACGGCGGCGGGCGTGGCGGGCGCCAGGCCGTGGGCCACCAGGGAGCGGCACAGGAACGCCAGCCCGCCGAGCCCCATGTACACCACCACCGTCTGACGAGGACGTGCCAGGGCCTCCCAATCCAGGTCCATGCTGCCGTCCTGGAGATGGCCGGTGACGAACACGCAAGCGTGGGCGTGGTCCCGATGGGTGAGGGGAATGCCGGCGTAGGCCGCCATTCCGGTGGCGGCGGTGATGCCGGGGACGATCTCGAAGGGAATGCCGTGGGCCGCCAGGACCTCCAGCTCCTCGGCGCCGCGCCCGAAGATCAGGGGATCGCCGCCCTTCAAGCGCAGCACCCGCTTGCCTTCCCGCGCCAGGCCCACGAGCCGCTTGCAGATCTCCGCCTGGGGCACGCTGTGGCGCCCCGGCTCCTTGCCCACGCAAATCCGCTCTGCGCCGGGGCGCACCAGCGCCAGGATCTCGGAGGACACTAGGCGATCATAGAGCACCACGTCCGCCCGCTGCATAAGCTTCAAGGCCCGCAGCGTCAGCAGCTCGGGATCGCCCGGCCCGGCCCCTACCAGATAGACCTCGCCGCGCCCCCCGGCGGGAGGCGCGTCGACGCCGAAGGTGGCGGTTGGCCGGTCCATGCCCATGGGCTCGTGCAGTCGAAGGATGGCCGGGTCGAAAGACCCATAGCCTGACAAGGACTCTAAGGACATGCCTCCCGGCGAACCTTGATTTAAGTCAAAGCCGGTGGCGGTGCCGTCGCCCAGGCTTCAGCGCGCATTCCTTGATGCACGTCAAAACCATCCGCGGCCCTCGATCTCTAGAATGATTTTTTTCAATCGGCGCCCGAATGAAACCGATGCCCCCGATGCGGCCGCTCTCTTCGCACCTCGCCTGCGGCCGGCCGCGACTCGCCGCCCGACGGCGGCGGGGTTGGGCGGCGTTCGCGTGGCTCGCCCTTATCCTTTTGGCCGCGCCGGCCGCCGCGGACATCGCCGAGCGCTATCCCCAGGTCAAGGAATTCTTCCCCCAGGCGGACCGGTTCGGGAACCTGGAGGGCGACCCGCCGGCGGCGGCGGTCTACCAGGGGGAAGAGGTGATCGGCTACGCCTTCCTCACCGCCGACGTCCTGCGCATTCCCGCCTACTCCGGCAAGCCCATCAACACCCTGGTGGGCTTCGATCGGTCCGGGCGGATCACGGGGATCGCCATCGTCCACCACGAAGAGCCGATCCTCGCCGTCGGCATCACCCCCGAGCGCCTGAAACGATTCGTCGACCAGTATGTAGGCAAATCGGTGTTCGATCGCATCGCGGTCGGCGCCCGGCGGGAAGGCCACGTGGCCATCGACACCATCGCCGGCGCCACCATCACGGTGATGGTGGAAAACGCCACCGTCACCCGCGCCGCCCGGGCGGTGGCCCAATCCCGGGGCCTGTCTCCCCCCGCGCCCCCGCCCGAGCCCGAAGCGCCGGCAGCCATCGAGCCCCCTCCCGCCGTCGCTCCCATCAAGCCCTCCCTGCCCCGGAAGACGTCCCCGACCGCCGTGCCGCGCCCCGCCAAGCCACCGGCGGCGTCGGAGGAAACCGCCCCCGCCCGAGCGCCGATCGCGCCGCCCGCCGCGTCTTTGGCGGCGCCGGAAGAGCCCCTGTGGATCGGCATGTGGCGGCAGCGGACGTTCGAGATCGCGGTGCTGGCGGTGAGCCTTGCGATCCTCACCCTGATCCTGGTGTTCCAGGACTGGCTCGCCCGCCGCCCGCGGCTCACGGCCTGGGTGCGCAACGCCTTTCTCGCCTACACCCTGTTCTTCCTCGGCTGGTATGCCCTCGCCCAGCTCACCGTGATCAACGTGCTCACCTTCGCCCACTCGGTGATGCGGGAGTTCCGCTGGGAGCACTTCCTGATCGATCCCATGCTGTTCATCCTCTGGTCCTTCGTGGCCGTGACCCTGCTCCTGTGGGGACGCGGGGTCTACTGCGGCTGGCTGTGCCCTTTCGGGGCGCTGCAGGAACTCATCAACAAGATCGCCCGGCGCCTGGGCGCGCCCCAGCTCGAGCTGCCCGACGTAGTCCACGAGCGCCTGTGGGCGGTGAAGTACGTGATCCTGGTCGTGCTGTTCGGCATCTCCCTCCAGTCCATGGGGGAGGCGGCGGTCTTCGCCGAAGTGGAACCGTTCAAGACCACCTTCGGCATGCGCTTCCAGCGGGAGTGGCCCTTCGTGCTCTACGCGGCCGGCTTGATCGGGATCACGATGGTCAACCGCAAGTTCTTCTGCAAGTACCTGTGCCCCCTCGGGGCGGCCCTGGCGATCCCCGGCCGGTTCCGCCTCTTCGACTGGTGGCTGCGGCGGCGCCGGGAATGCGGCAAGCCCTGCCAGGTGTGCGCGGTGGAATGCCCGGTGCGGGCGATCCGGCCCACCGGCGAGATCAACGCCAACGAATGCCACTACTGCCTCGACTGCCAGGTGGTGTACTACAACGAGCGCAAATGCCCGCCCCTCATCGAGCGGCGCAAGCGGCGCGAGCGCCTGCCCCGGGCGCGGGAAGCGGTGCAGAGAATGGAGACCATGATCGGCGCCTACGGCCCCGAACCTTCCGGGTACGAGGAGCGTGACCACGAGGGCGGCCGCCTTCGCCAACCCCCGTCATAGCCCTACCGGTGACACGGTTTCTTTGATGCACATCAAAGCGCACGCCCGGGCGAGCGCCTAACTTATATCGTCATCGGATTCTTCATATCACTCAGGGAGAGCAGGCCATGGGAGCGAAGGGAACCTTGACCGCGGCGGCGTCCGCGGTCTTTGCGGCGCTGGCACTTTACGCCGGGACCGGGATCGCCCAGCAGAAGCAGCCGGTACACCCCGGCACGCCGGAAGAGGATTTGCGCTACAAGGGCGCCCCCACGGTGATCAAGCCCGAAGAAGCGGCGGAAGTGGTGACGCCCAAGGCCCCGCCCCTTACCAGCGAGGAGTTCGCCCGCGCCAAGCAGATCTATTTCGAGCGCTGCGCCGGCTGCCACGGGGTGCTACGCAAGGGCGCTACCGGCAAGCCCCTCACCCCCGACATCACCCTGCCCAAGGGCACCGAGTACCTCAAGGTGTTCATCAATTATGGCTCCCCCCAGGGGATGCCCAACTGGGGCACCAGCGGCGAGCTCACGGACAAGGATGTGGACATCATGGCCCGTTTCCTCCAGCACGAGCCGCCCACGCCGCCCGAGTTCGGCTTGCCCGAGATGAAGCAGACGTGGAAGGTCATCGTGCCGCCCGAGAAGCGTCCGAAAAAGAAGATGAACAACCTCAACCTGGACAACCTGTTCTCGGTGACCCTGCGGGACACCGGCGAGGTGGCGCTGATCGACGGCGACAGCAAGAAGATCGTCAACATCGTCAAGACCGGATACGCGGTCCACATTTCCCGCCTCTCGGCTTCCGGGCGTTATCTCTTCGTGATCGGCCGCGACGCCAAGATCAACATGATCGACCTGTGGATGGAAAAACCAGACAACGTGGCCGAGATCAAGATCGGCCTGGAGGCCCGCTCGGTGGACACTTCCAAATACAAGGGCTGGGAAGACAGGTACGCCATCGCCGGCTCCTACTGGCCGCCCCAGTACGTGATCATGAAGGGGGACACCCTGGAGCCGCTCAAGATCGTCTCCACCCGCGGCATGACCGTGGACACCCAGGAGTTCCACCCGGAGCCCCGGGTCGCCTCCATCGTCTCCTCCCATTTCAAGCCCGAGTTCGTGGTGAACGTGAAGGAGACCGGCAAGATCCTGCTGGTGAACTACAAGGACATCCGCAATCTCCAGGTCACGGAGATCGAAGCGGCCCGCTTCCTCCACGACGGCGGATGGGACGCGTCCAAGCGCTACTTCCTGGTGGCGGCCAACCAGTCCAACAAGATCGCGGTGGTGGACGCCAAAGAAGGCAAGCGGGTGGCCCTCATCGAAGTGGGCAAGATTCCCCACCCGGGCCGGGGTGCCAACTTCGTGGATCCCAAGTACGGGCCGGTGTGGGCCACCGGGCACCTGGGGGACGAGAACATCGCCATCATCGGCACCGACCCGCAGAAGCATCCCCAGTACGCCTGGAAGGTGGTGCGCATGCTCAAGGGCCAGGGAGGCGGGTCCCTCTTCATCAAGACCCATCCCAAGTCCCGCAACCTGTGGGTGGACACCGCCCTCAACCCAGATCCGAAGATCAGCCAGAGCGTCGCGGTATTCGACATCGACAACCTGGACAAGGGCTACGAGGTGCTGCCTATCGCCGAATGGGCCGGCCTGGGCGAGGGCGCTAAACGGGTTCTGCAGCCGGAGTACAACAAGGCGGGCGATGAAGTGTGGTTCTCGGTGTGGAGCGCCAAGAACCACGAGTCGGCCATCGTAGTGGTGGACGACAAGACCCGCAAGCTCAAGGCAGTGATCAAAGACCCGAAACTCATCACGCCCACCGGCAAGTTCAATGTCTACAACACGCGGCACGATGTTTATTAAGGTTCAGGCAGTCCCTCCTCACTCTGCCGGCGGGGGAAACCCCGCTTTTTTTTCCTGGTGCCGGAGGCTGCTCGCCGCGGTCTTCGCCTGGGCCGCGGTGAGCGCGGCAGGCGAGGCGCCTTCCCCCGCCCGCCAGGGGGAGCTGTTGGCCCTGCTGCGCCATGACTGCGGATCGTGCCACGGCCTCACCCTGCGCGGCGGCCTTGGACCGCCGCTCCTGCCCTCGGCCCTCTCCGGGAAGGACCCCCAGGGCCTCGCCGCCGCCATCCTCCACGGCCGCCCCGGGACCGCCATGCCGCCCTGGTCCCGCTTCCTCTCCGAGGACGAGGCGGCGTGGCTCGCCCACAGGCTGCTCGAAGGAGTGCCCGATGAACGTTAAGGCACGAATCGTCCCATGGCTCCTGGCGCTCGCCCTCGCCGGCTGCGCGGCGCCGGCGCTGCGCGGCACCGGGGACCTGGGCCTCATCGTGGAGCGAGGCTCTGGGCGGGTGCTGATCGTGGACACCACCGCCCGTCGGGCCATCGGCGTAGTGGAGGGCCTGGGAGACCTGTCCCACGCGTCCGTGGTGTATTCCCGGGACGGGCGCCATGCTTTCGTCTTCGGGCGCGACGGCGGGCTTACCAAGGTGGATCTGCTGGAGCAGCGCATCGCGCGCCGAGTGGTGCAGGCGGGCAACAGCATCGGCGGCGCCATCTCCCAGGATGGGCGCCTCGTCGCTGTGGCCAACTACGAGCCGGGCGGGGTCAAGGTGTTCTCCAGCGAAACCCTGGAGCAGGTCGCCGATCTGCCGGCCACCGAGACGGGGGGCGGCAGGCGCGCTAAGGTGGTGGGGCTGGAAGACGCGCCGGGCAACCGGTTCGTGTTCAGCCTGTTCGACACCGGCGAAATCTGGCTCGCCGACTTAAGCGAGCCGGCGGCGCCCCGGGTGCACCGCTACACCGGGATCGGAAAAGAGCCCTACGACGCGCTGGTGACCCCCGACGGTCGCTACTACCTGGCCGGATTGTTCGGCGAGGACGGCGTCGCGCTGCTGGACCTGTGGCGGCCCGAGGCCGGCGTGCGGCGGGTGCTGGACGGCTATGGGCGCGGCCGGCAGCGGCTTCCCGTGTACAAGATGCCCCACCTGGAAGGCTGGGCCATCGCCGGCCGGGAGGCTTTCCTTCCCGCCGTAGGCGCCCATGAAGTACTGGTGGTGGACACGGAGACCTGGCGCGAGACGGCCCGCATCCCGGTCCATGGCCAGCCGGTGTTCGTCATGGCCCAGCCGGGGGGCCGCCAAGTATGGGTCAACTTCGCCTATCCAGACAACGACACGGTGCAGGTGATCGACGTGCCGTCCCGGCGCATCGTGCGCACGCTCAAGCCGGGCAAGGCGGTGCTGCACATGGAGTTCACACCCCGAGGCGGAGAGGTGTGGATTTCGGCCCGGGACGACGACCGGGTGCTGGTCTACGACACCGCGAGCTTCGCCGAGCTCGCCCGCATCCCTGCCCGGAAGCCGAGCGGCATCTTCTTCACCTCCCGAGCATTCGTCACCGGAATGTAACCATGCTGGATCTGGAGCTCGCCCTCTTGAATTGCTACCAGCGGAATTTCCCGCTGGTGCCTCGGCCCTTCGACGTCCTTGCCCGGGAGCTCGGGACTTCCCCGGAGCGGGTGCTGCGCACCCTCGCCATGCTGAAGGAGCGGCGGATCGTGAGCCGCATCGGCGCCACCTTCCGCCCGAACACCGTGGGCGCCAGCGTCCTGGGGGCCCTGGCGGTTCCTGAGGACCGGCTGGAGGCCGTCGCTGGGATGGTGAGCGGCTATCCAGAGATCACCCACAACTACGAGCGGGAGCACCGCTACAACCTGTGGTTCGTGGCCACCGCGCCCAACGAAGCGCGCTTGTCGGCGTTGGTGCACGAGATTGAGCTTCGCGCCCAGTTGCCCCTCCTTGAGCTGCCCCTGCTGGAGGACTATCACATCGACCTGGGGTTCGATCTGGCGGCGGACGGCGCGCCGGGCCGATGCCTGTCCCGGCGATCGCTCCCACCACGTCCCCAGCGCGTGGACCTGGACGGCCCCGCCCACGTCCTGGTGGAGGGGCTACAGCGGGGATTGCCCCTGACCGAGCGGCCCTACGCCGCCCTGGGGGAGGCCGCGGGGATCGAAGAGGAGGCGATCCTCGCCCGCCTCCGGGACTGGCTCGCCGCGGGCGTGATCCAGCGGCTCGGCGTCATCGTCCATCACCACGAGCTGGGCTACCGGGCCAACGCCATGGTGGTCTGGGACGTGCCGGAAGCGGAACTCCCGCAGGCGGTCGACGCCCTTCTGGCGTGGGACTTTGTCACCCTGTGCTACCGTCGGCCCCGGCGGCCGCCCGACTGGCCCTACAACCTGTTCTGCATGATCCATGGGCGCGACCGCAACCGGGTGCTGGAGCGGGTGGAGCTCCTGGCCGAGTCCGACCTGGACCGCTATCCCCACGAGGTGCTTTTCAGCCGGCGCCGGTTCAAGCAGCGGGAGGCGCCCCGGCTCGACCTGGAGACGACCGATGGATGAGCTGGACCGGGCCATCCTCAACCGACTACAATCCGGCCTTCCCCTCTGCGAGCGGCCGTTTGCCCAGGTAGCCCAGGCCCTCGGCACCGACGAGGACGAGCTGCTGGAGCGGCTGCGCCGCATGCTCGCCGATGGGACGCTCACCCGCTTTGGCCCCCTGTTCGACGCCGAGCGCCTGGGAGGCGCCTTCACCCTGGCCGCCATGGCAGTGCCCCCCGAGGAGCTAGAACGGGTCGCAGCCCTGGTGAACGCCCTGCCGGAAGTGGCCCACAACTACCAGCGAGACCACCGCTTCAACCTGTGGATAGTGCTGGCGGCCGACGCCCCGGAGAAGATCGCGGCGGCCCTGCAGCGTATCGAAGCCCTGACCGGCTATCCGGTCCTGAACCTTCCCAAAGAGGCCGAGTACTTTATCGGCCTGCGGCTCCACGTATGACCGATCCGGCCAACCCCGTCATGGCCCTCGACCCGCTGGACCGCCGGCTGGTGCTCGCCACCCAGGCCGGGCTGCCCTTAGTGTCCCGGCCCTATCACGCCCTGGCGGCCCAGCTCGGCGTGCCGGTGGACGAAGTGCTCGCCCGGCTCGAGCGCATGCTCCAGCGCGGCGCCATCCGCCGCATCGGCGCCGTGCCCAACCACTACGCCCTAGGCTACCGGGCCAACGGCATGACGGTGTGGGACGTGGACGACGCCCTGGTGGACGCCCTGGGGCGCCAGGTGGGCGGGCTCGAGTTCGTGAGCCACTGCTATCGCCGGCCGCGGCGGCCGCCCGACTGGCCCTACAACCTGTTCGCCATGGTCCACGGGCGCCGACGCGACGAGGTGGAGCGCCAGGTGGAGGCCATCGCCCGACTCTTGGGAAACGCTTGCCGCGGACACGAGGTGCTCTACAGCGTGCGCATCCTGAAGAAGACGGGACTGCGCTTTTGATCTGGATCAGCATCCTACCGGCCGCCTATGCTCGTCATCGACTTGAACGCCGCTCGAGAAACCCCATGTTCCGCCTGACCCATTACCTGCGGGAGATCCGCCGGCCGACGCCCCTCTCCCCGCCCGCCTCGCCTCCGGGCCCGGTGGTGATCTGGAACCTGGTGCGCCGCTGCAACCTGGCCTGCCGCCATTGCTACTCCATCTCCGCGGACCGGGATTTTCCCGGGGAACTCTCCACCGCCGAGGTGTACCGGGTCATGGATGACCTCAAGGCCTTCGGCGTACCGGTATTGATCCTCTCGGGCGGCGAACCCCTGCTGCGGCCCGACATCTTCGCCATCGGTCACCGCGCCAAGGCGCTCGGCTTTTACGTGGGCCTGTCCAGCAACGGCACCCTGATCGACCAAGGGTCGATCGATGCCGTGCAGGCGGTGGGCTTCGACTACGTGGGCATCAGCCTGGACGGGATGCCCGAGACCCACAACCGGTTCCGGCGCATGGCGGGGGCCTTCGACCGGTCCCTGTCCGCCTTGCGCCTATGCCGCGACCGGGGGATCAAGGTAGGCCTGCGCTTCACCCTCACCCAGGAGAACGCCGCCGACCTGCCGGCCCTGCTCCGGCTCATGGAAGAGGAAGGCATTCCCAAGTTCTACCTCTCCCACCTCAATTACGCGGGCCGAGGCAACGTGAACCGGGCGGTGGACGCCCGCCTGGTCACCACCCGTTGGGCCATGGACCTGCTGCTCGACACTGCCTGGCGGCACCTGGAACAGGGACTGAAAAGCGAGTTCGTGACCGGCAACAACGACGCCGACGGGGTCTATCTCCTGCTCTGGGCGAGGCGCCACTTCCCGGCGCAGGAAAGCCATCTGCGGGCCAAGCTGGCCCAATGGGGCGGCAACGCCTCGGGACTCCACATTGCCAACATAGACAACCTGGGTAACGTGCACCCGGACACATTCTGGTGGGACTATTCCCTCGGCAACGTACGGGAGCGGCCTTTCTCCCAGATCTGGCGAGACACCACGGACCCCCTGATGGCCGGGCTCAAGCGCCGTCCGCGGCCCGTGAAGGGGCGCTGCGGCGCCTGCGCCTATCTGGACGTGTGCGGCGGCAACACCCGGGTGCGTGCCTGGCAGCTCACCGGCGATCCTTGGCAGGAAGACCCGGCGTGCTATCTCACCGACGAGGAAATCGGGGTCGAGGTCGGTGCAGGGCGGCTTCAGGTCACGCCTTATTCCCGGACCGCCCGGCAGCAGGCGCTCCGCTGAGCCGCCCCCACATCCGCAAACCATGACACTGCCATTTCCCAGGAACCGGCCGCTGGCCCTTGCTTTCGCCGTTTTCGCGCTCGCCGGGCTCTCCACGGCCCCGTCCCGGGGTGCGGAAGACGACGCCGCCGAGCTCTACCGGCGGCACTGCGCCGCCTGTCACGGCGCCGAGCGCCTGGGAGGCATGGGACCGGCGCTGCTGCCGGAGAACCTCGCGCGGCTAAAGAAAGCGGAGGCCGAGCGGGTCATCGCCCAGGGGCGCGCGGCGACCCAGATGCCGGGTTTCGCCGGCACCCTCGCCGCCCAGGAAATCGCGCGCCTCGCCGACTACGTGTACGCGCCGCCCCGGACGCGGCCGGTGTGGGGCGAGACAGAGATCCGCGCCTCGCGGGTCGTCCATCGCGCGCCGGAAACGCTCCCACCCCGCCCGGTCCATGGCGCCGATCCCTTGAACCTGTTCGTGGTGGTGGAGGCCGGGGACCACCACGCCACCATTCTGGACGGCGACCGCTTCGAGCCGATTGCCCGCTTTCCCACCCGCTTCGCCCTGCACGGCGGTCCCAAGTTCTCCCCCGACGGCCGCTTCGTGTATTTCGCCTCCCGGGACGGCTGGATCTCCAAGTACGACCTCTACGCCCTCGCCACCGTGGCGGAGGTCCGCGCCGGGATCAACACCCGCAATCTGGCGGTTTCCGGCGACGGGCGCTACGTGATGGTGGCGAACTACCTGCCCCACACGCTGGTGGCCCTCGATGCACACGATCTCCGTCTGCTCAAGGTGATCCCGGTGGAGGACGGAAAAGGCGTGAGCTCCCGCGTCTCCGCCGTCTACGACGCCGCGCCGCGGGGCAGCTTCGTCGCCGCCCTCAAGGACCTCAAGCAGATCTGGGAGATTCCCTACGCCGAGAACGCCCCTCCGGTCTACCGCGGCTACGTGCACGACTACCGCATGGGCGAGGCGCTCGCCGAGCGGGAACCGTTCCCGGTGCGGGTCACCGAGCTGGACGACTACCTGGACGATTTCTTCTTCGATCCGAGCTATGCTTATGTCATCGGCGCCTCCCGGGACGGGTCGGGTGCCCGGGTGGTCAACCTGGACGTGCGCCGCAAGATCGCGGACCTGGACCTGCCGGGGCTGCCCCACCTCGGCTCCGGCATCGCCTGGACCCGGGAAGGCCGGCCGGTGCTCGCCACCCCCAATCTCAAGCAGGGCCTGGTGAGCGTGATCGACATGGGGAGCTGGAAGATCGTCAAGCAGATCGAGACCCTGGGCCCGGGCTTCTTCCTGCGCAGCCACGAGGGGACGCGCTACGCCTGGGTCGACGTGTTCTTCGGGCCGCACCGAGACGCGCTGCACGTGATCGACAAGGAGCGACTGGAAATCGTCGCCACCCTGCGTCCCGCCCCCGGCAAAACCGCCGCCCACGTGGAGTTTACCCGGGACGGCCGCTACGCCCTGGTGAGCGTGTGGGAAAACGACGGCGCCCTGGTGGTGTACGACGCCGAGCACCTGCAGGAGGTCAAGCGCATCCCGATGAACAAGCCCTCGGGAAAATACAACGTGTACAACAAAATCACCCGCTCGGCAGGAACCTCCCATTGACCGAGCCCGACTCGAAATCGCTCCCACTATAAGGTGAGCCTCGGCGCGCCGGTGGCCGGCGTTATTCGATGCGTTTCGCTTCGCTTCACGCGCCCCAAGAGACTACCGGTCGTAGGCGCGCAGCTTCTCCACTTCCTTGATGGTGATGGTGCGGCCTTCCACCTCGATCAGCCCGGCCGCGGCGAGATCGTGGAGGATGCGGGAGAAGTGCTCGGGCGTGAGGTTCAGGCGGGAGGCGATGATCCCCTTGCTCGCCGGCAGGGTGACCCGGAAAGGTCCCGCTTCGGGCTGTTCCTGCTCGTCCCGCAGCAGGTAGCCAATGACCCGCTGGGTGCCGGAGCGCAGGGAGTAGGCCTCCACGTCCCGCACCAGCCTGTGCAGGCGCCAGCTCAAGCCCGCCAGCATCCTGCGGGCGAAAGCCGGGTCCCGCTCCAGCTCCTCGAAGATCGCCGCCTTCGAGACGTGCAGGAGCAGGGAATCGGCCAGCGCCTGGGCCGAGACGATGTAGGGCTTGTCCATGAACATCAGCGCCTCGCCGAAGGTCTCGCCGGGCCCGATGATGTCCACTACCTTCTCGTCGCCTTGGGGGGAAGTGAACGAGAGCTTGACCTGCCCGTACACCAGGGCATGGATGCCGGTGCAGGGATCGCCCCGCTTGAAGAGAATCTCCCCCCGCAGGGCGCGGACCTGCTGGGTGGACTGGGCGACGCGCTCGATCTCCTCCGCTTCCAGCTCGCGGAACAGGGGCAGGTTCATCAGGAAGGCGCGGGTATCGAGAGGCTTCACGATGCGGCGGATAGGCTGGTTGGGCAGCGCTGATTATGTCCCAAGGCAAAGGGATGGAAAAACCCCTGCATGAAGCGCAGCGCTCCCGGGGGCGGGGTTCCCGCGTTCCCCCCGACCGGATGAAGCATCCGGGGGGACCCTTGCCGTCCCCACGCTCCCCCTTCCTTTTATCCATTCGCAGCACCGTTTCGCGAGGATGTTTCCGGCGGAAACACGCTCGCCGCTTTTCTTCCGCCTCCGGACGGTAAATGTTTAATTACATCATAGCCATAAGCTCGTAAGCCGCGAGCTGGCACGGGCTATGCGTGAGTCGCGTTTAACCACACTCCTGTTGTGGTTATTAAGTTCCGTTCTCACTACAAAGGAGGCGACCCATGGCACGTACCACCTCGGAATGGCTAAAGCGACCCAAGCTTCCCCCCACCCATTACGTGGATCCCATCATCTATTCGAGCGAGGAGATCTTCGAGGAAGAGAAGGAGAAGATCTTCAAGAAGGTGTGGCATCTCGCGTGCCACGAAAGCGAGCTGCCCAACCCCTACGACTTCCGCACCTACCGCCATCCCGGCGGCACACCCCTGGTGATCGTGCGGGGCGAAGACGGAAAGGTCCGGACCTTCTACAACATCTGCCCCCACAGGGGGAACCTGATCGTCTACGAGCCGTCCGGCAGCTCCAAGTACTTGACCTGCATCTTCCACCAGTGGGCATTCAACGGCCATGGGGACTGCGTCGACATTCCCCGGGAGAAGGAGGGCTACCAGGACCGGGTGTGCAAGGCAGACGTAGCGCTCAAGGAAGTGCGCACCGAGGTTGCCTATGGCGGTTTCGTATGGGTCAACCTGGACGACAACTGCGAACCCTTGTCCAGTTTTATCGGCGAAGCCCTGGACTACATGCTGCCTGAGCTCACCGCCGAACCGATGGAGACCTTTTGGTATTACCAGGCGACGCTCAACACCAACTACAAGCTGATTCACGACACTAACAGCGAGTTCTATCACGATTATCTGCACATCTATAACCGTATTACCGGCATGCTGGACCCCAAGTCCGGCTACTTCCAGCGCAAGTACACCGCCTACCCCAATGGACACGCCACGGTGGGCTCCATGAACGTGAACTATGGTGCCTATGCCGGCAGCAGTCACTCTACGGACCTGGGATGGCCCCATCTGCCGCCCAAGGGCTGGAAGCTCGTCGATCTCTTCCCGGCGATCACCCTCAACCTGCGCACTTCGGTACTGCGCATCGACAGCTACATTCCCCTCGCCCCGGACCGGGTGCTCCTGGAGTTCCGCGCCCTGGGCTTGAAGCGGGACACGCCAGAAGAGCGCCGGCAGCGGGAGCGGGACGCCGCCACCATCTGGGGACCGTTCGGCCGCAACCTGCACGAGGACCTGCTGGCCTCCTCCGGCCAGGGCGTCGCCATGGCCAGAGACTCTCAACCCATGTACGTGCTGCAGGCGCGCGAAGAGAACGCTACCATCCACGACGAGATCGGCATGCGCCACTACATCGCCGAATGGGGGCGGCGCATGGGCCGCAGTCCCGCCCAGCCGATGCTCAAGGACGAGGCGACCGCCCGGGTAGCTTGAAGACCGAAGGCTCAATAGGAGGCAAACCATGACCGTTGAACGCTCCCATATCGAGGAGTTCATTTACTCCACCTGCATGCTCATGGACGACAAGGACTTCGCCGGCTTCATGGCGCTGTGCGATCCCGAGTTCCGCTACCGGCTCTCCGCCTACAGCCCGGAGATCCAGAAGGAAATGACCTGGCTGGACCGGGACCGGAAGGAGTTCGAGGAATTCCTGCTCAAGATGCTGCCCAAGCACAACAGCGACCGTTCGCCCCTCACCCGCAACGCCACCGTGTACAAGGTGGAAATGAACGGCGGCACCGCCAAGGTCACCTCGGCCCTCCAGGTCTTCAAGACCAATCTGGACGGCGGCGCGACCAGCCTGTTCGCGGTGGGGAAATACGTGGATACGGTGGCCGTGGAAGGCGGCGAGCTGCGGCTCAAGGAGCGATGGGTGAAGCTGGATACCCGGGACCTCGGTTGGGGATACCACGTTCCGTTTTGATCCGCGACTCGTCCTGCCGGACCTACCAGCTCCTAATCGTGCTCGTCCGGCCCGCCCGGATTCGGGTGGGCCGGCTGGGTACGTTCGATTTTCCCGCCGGCCGCTACGCTTACACGGGCAGCGCCGGGCGCCATCCGGCGGCCCGGCTAAGGCGCCACCTGTCCCGCAACAAGCGGTTGCACTGGCATATCGATTATCTGCTGGCGGCGCCCGAGGCACGGGTCGTGGGGATCCGCTGCTTCGACGCCGCGGAATGCCCAGTGAATCGTTCCATGCCGGGCCGCGTCATCATTCCGGGCTTCGGCGCCGGCGACTGCCACGCGCGATGCGGCAGCCACCTCAAGTTCCAAAGCTGATTATTGACCCGGCAACATGAAGTTTGGACCTTTCTGGTTTGTGGTTGCCAAAGGGGCATGGACAAGACAGGCGCACGAAAACTGCCGTTGGCGGTGCTCAACGAGCGCCGTCGGCGCGCAGTCAAACTTCGGGAGCGCGGGTTGCTGCTGCGTGAGGTTGCCGCACAGGTGGAGCTTTCGGTGCCGACGGTGATGGCGGCACACCGGGCGTACTTGGCAGGCGGCTGGTCAAGGATACCGACCGCAAGGTGTTCCCCATCCTCGACAACCTCAAGGTGCATCGTGCCCGTAAGGTGAAAGACTGGCTGGCCAACCACGAGGAGCAGATCGAAGTGTTCTACCTGCCGAGCCACAACCCGGAGCTTGACCCGGACGAATGCCTAAATGCCGACCTCAAGGACGGCGTAACGCGGCGCGCGCCGGCACGCAGTCAAGCTCAGCCGAAAAAGGCGGCCATCAGCCATCTGCGCAAACTCCAGCAGTCACCGCAACGTGTTCGCAAATACTTCGAACATGAACCCGTGCGCTATGCCGCGTGAAAACATTTGATTGCCGGATCAATAACCCGGATATGCCACGAGGACACCCCTGAAATGAGGTGAAAGTGCAAGGGGGCTGCCCCACCTGGAATTTGCCTCCCGCGCGACCGTGGCCTAAATTTAAATAGGCTATAGGCCGCAGGAGGAGAAATGCCATGGATCTTCTTGTCGAGCTTGTCGACGTATGGGCGGCCAGCATGCCGGACAAGCCGGGCGCGCTGGCGGGAGTGCTCGCCATCCTGAGCCAAGCGGGGGCGAACCTGCAATTCATCATCTCGCGGCGCGCTCCGGAGAAACCCGGGACCGCGGTGGTGTTCGTCACGCCGCTGCAGGGCGACAGGGAAGTCCGCGCCGCCGCGACAGTGGGTTTCAACGTGACCCAGCGTCTCCATTCCGTTCGAGTGATGGGCCAGGACCGGCCGGGAATCGCCGCGGAGCTGACCCAGAAGCTCGCCGACGCGGGGATCAATCTCCACGGATTCTCCGCCTCCGTGATCGGCACCCAGTTCGTCGCCTACGTGGGGGTGGATTCGCTGGAAGACGCCGAGAAGGCGATGGAAATCCTGAAAAAGGCCTGACGGGCCGCCCGCGGCCCGGCGCAGCGCCCCCTTCAGCCGAACACCAGCCACCCGTGGCTTCCCGCCACGGCGCCGGCGATGGTGACGAGGCTCAGTGCCAGCAGCACCCAGTGCAGCCGCTGGACCCGCCGGAAGGTGCCCTCCGGATCGCGCTTCGCCCGCTCGAGAAACCACCGGTGCAGCCACAGGGGCTCCAGCACGAACAGCATCAGGGTGAAGAGCGCCCACACCGCCACCATGGCGTGCATCCACCAGAACGCGGCCGCGCCGAAGCGGCTCCACGCCCCCAGGGCATGCACGAGATAAAAGCCGCTCAGGCCGGTGATCAAGGTGGTAACCCGGGCCTGGGCGGCGAAGCGCCGCTCGATCCGCTCGAAGAACTCCACGCGCTCCTCCGGCCGCTTCAGGCGCCGCACCGCCGGCAGCAGTACGGTGGTCACCATGGCGACGCCGCCAATCCAGAGCACAACCCCGAGGACGTGGAGCACCCGCGCGGTGGCCAAGGATTCGACGCTCATCCCGGCCGCCCGTCCGCCCGGGGGAGAAAGTAGAACGGAACGTAGCGCCAGGCCCACGCCCCGAAGGCGACGAGCCAGAGCAGGGCCGCCGCTGGCATGAGCCAGGGGGCCCCGGGCGCCAGGTCCGCCGCCACCCGCACGGCAGCGGACGCCAGCACGCCCAGGAAGCAGGCGAAGGTGAGCCGGTCCGCCACCAGGGGCCGTCCTGAATGGCCGAGGGAGACGCGGGACACCATAGCGAGCAGCGTGGCCGAGAAGTAGCCGATGGCGAGCAGGTGCAGCGGCGCGAGCCCCAGCACCGCCCGCCCACCGAGCCAGGCCAGGCTCTGAAGCACGTGTAGCGCCATGGCCAGGGCCAGCACGGCGAAGGCGATGTGCAGCATGGAGAGCAGCGGCACGGGGAGGCTGCGCCAGCCCTGCCAGGCCGCCAGCAGGTACAAGACCACCGCCAGCATGGCGCCGTCCGGGATCCAAGTCCAGGCCGCGAGCCCCGAGAGCTCCAGCACCCCGTGGGCCAGCGAGGCGGCGGTGAAGAGGGGCACGCTCCAGGACGGCCGCACGACCGGATAATCCGGCAGCGCCCGGCTGGAGAAGAACGGAATCATGCGGTGGCTCACGTTGAAGAACAGGGGCAGGAGGAAGAACCACACTGCCCCCGTGCGGGCAAGCTGGAAGAGAAACGTCTTTCCGCTGGCAAGCCAGGCGAAAACGCAAGCATGTAGGATGAACCCGACGGCAGTCAGGGTGAGTACAACTATGGGATAGCGCCGGTCGGGGCGAGTCGTCCGCCGCACCAGATCGAAGAGCCCGCTCCAGGCCAGCGCCCAGCCGGCCAGGGCGAGTCCCGTTCCCAAGAGCAGGAAAGCGGACCCCGCCGTCGTCCCGGCATAAGTCGCGAGCGCCCCCGCCAGCATCAATCCGGCGGCCGGGACATAGCACGCCTTGGGAATGCTCCCCTCCCCCAGCCAGTTGGGCACCGCGGTCATCAGAAAGCCAAAGATGAAGAAAGGGAACACGCCGTAGAGCATGACATAGGCGTGTAGCCATCCCGGCGGCATGGTCCAGGCGGGGGGCGAAAACCAGCCCCCGTAGCGCGCGCCCAGTTCCCCCATCCACCACCCCATGGTGGCGATGAGCTGCACCGCCCCGGCGAAGAACCAGGTGCGGTGGGGCGCGGCGGTGAGATGCAGCCTAGCCATGGGCGAGGCAACGGAACAACTCCAAGAATCGGTCTCATTCTATCCGCTGTCGCCCCGTGCCGGCTCCCTCCTGTAACGATCTTTTGATCGAGATCAAAAAAGTGTGAGATTCCGGCGCCTGCGGGCCCGAACCGTATTGCCCTTCCACATCCCTTTGGCTAGCCTCTGCGTCCCATGCGATTGCTGCTCATCAATCCCCGCTACCCAGAAAGCTTCTGGAGCTTCCGCTGGGCGGTGGACCGGGTGCTGCCCGGAAAGCGCGCCGTCAATCCGCCCCTGGGACTCGCCACCCTCGCCGCCCTCACGCCCGCCCACTGGAAAGTGACCATCGTGGACGAGAACGTGGAGCCCCTTCCCCTCGCGCCTCAAGCGGACTTGATCGGTATCGCCGGCATGGGGGTGCAGTTCGCCCGGCAACAGGAACTCCTGCGCTACTACCGGGCCGCCGGCTACCGCACGGTGGTCGGGGGAAGCTACGCCTCCCTGGTGCCGGAGCGCTACCTGGAGCTGGCCGATACGGTGGTAGCGGGGGAGGCGGAATACCTCTGGCCGCGCTTTTGCGCCGACCTAGAGGCGGGGCGGCCCGAACGGCTCTACCGCGAAACCGGTGTGGTGGATCTCCGGCACTCCCCCACGCCCCGCTTCGACCTGCTCAAGCTCGCGCGCTACACCACCGCCACCCTCCAGGTGTCCCGGGGTTGCCCGTACCTGTGCGAGTTCTGCGACATCATCGTCATGTTCGGCCGCAAGCCCCGTTACAAGACCCTGGCCCAGGTGGAGCGGGAGCTGGACGCGCTGCGCGCCCAAGGGGTGCGCAACCTCTTCTTCGTGGACGACAACCTGATCGGCCACCGGGCCCTCGCCCGGGAGCTGCTGCGGCACCTGATCGACTACCAGGCCCGCCACCGCCACCGCTTCCGCTTCGGCGCCCAAGTCTCCCTCAACGTGGCCCAGGATCCGGAGCTGCTGCGGCTCCTGCGGGAAGCGGGATTCAACTGGGTGTTCATCGGCATCGAATCCCCCGACCCGGCGGCGCTCAAGGAGATCCGCAAGACCCAGAACACCCACGAGGACATCCTCACCTCGATCCAGCGCATTTACGCCCACGGCATCGACGTGCTGGGGGGCTTCATCGTCGGCTTCGACGCCGATACGGAACAGACCTTCGAGCTGCAATACCGCTTCATCACCGAGGCGGGCATCCAGGCGGCCATGGTGGGACTCCTCACCGCCCTGCCCAAGACGCCCCTCCACGCCCGGCTCGCCGCCGAAGGCCGGCTGCGGGAAGGGATGAACGAGGTGGACAACACCCGCCCCGCCACCAACGTGGTGCCGAAGGGCATGAGCTACGACGCCATGATCGAGGGCTACCAGGCCCTCTACCGCCGTCTGCTGGCCGACGAGGCCATCGCCCGACGCATCGCCAACAAGCTTGCCCACATGGCCGCGCCCGTGTACAGCGGCGAGTACGGTCCCCTGCAGCAGGTGGGAATCGTCGCGCGACTGCTCGTGCGCGGCGTGCTGCCGGGAGGCCTGAAGCGCACAGCGTGGTTTCTGAAGAGCCTGCCGTGGCGCTCGCCCAGGAAAATGCCCCTGGCCGTAGTGGACTGGATCTGCGCGCTCTCCATGCGGGCCTTCATCGAGCGGCGCTTCGGCGAGCAGGCGGCGCCCGAAGGTCTCGCCGCCCGCTTCGCCGTCATGCGCCAGGCTCTCGCGCGCTATCTCGCCCAGGGCCGCGCCGGGCTGGAACTCAACCGCTCCGGCTTGTCCCTGCGGCTGGAAGGATGGCTCGACCACCGTTTCTACCGGCGCGCGGCGCGGCATGCCCGGCGCATCCTGGGGTGCACGCCCTCCACGCTCACCCTGTACGTGAACCGTCTCCAGGGCAAGGAGCGGCTGTGGCTCGACCGATTCCTGCGGCGCCTCGCCCGCTACGGCGACCGGGTGCGAGTGGTGGTGGGCGAAGCGGCCCGGGGCGGCATCGAGATCGATTCGTCGGTGTTCCACCTAGCGCTGGAGCCCGACTCCCGGTAGCGCGATGGAGCTGGTCTGCCCCGCCGGCACCCTACCCGCCCTCAAGGCGGCGGTGGACCACGGCGCCGACTGGGTCTACATCGGCTTTCGCGACGAAACCAACGCGCGCAATTTCGCCGGCCTCAACTTCGACGCCGCCGCGGCTCGGCAGGGCATCGCCTACGCCCACGCCCGCGGAGCGCGGGTGCTGGTGGCGATCAACACCTATCCCCAGACTCAAAGCTGGCGCCGTTGGACCGACGCGGTGGACCGGGCCGCCGACGTGGGCGCGGACGCGGTGATCCTGGCCGACCTGGGACTCCTACGCTACGCGGCCACCGCCCATCCGCGACTCGCCCTGCATCTCTCGGTACAGGGCTCGGCCACCAGCTACGAGGCGATCGAGCTGTACCGGGAGCTCTTCGGCATCCGGCGCGCGGTGCTGCCCCGCGTCCTCTCCCTCGCCCAGGTGGAGCAGGTGGTGGCCCGCACCCCGGTGGAGATCGAGGTGTTCGGCTTCGGAGGCCTGTGCGTGATGGTGGAAGGACGCTGCGTGCTGTCCTCGTTCGTGACCGGCGAGTCCCCCAACACCGCCGGCGCCTGCTCGCCGGCGCGCTCGGTGCGCTGGGAGCCCCGGGGCGAAGGCATGGACACCCGCGTCGGGCCGGTGCTGGTCAACCGCTTCGCCCCCGGCGAAAAGGCGGGCTACCCCACCCTGTGCAAAGGCCGCTACCGGGTGGCAGGCCAGGCGTACTACGCCTTCGAGGAGCCGGTGAGCCTGAATACCCTGGCGCTCCTGCCGAAGCTCGCCGCCATGGGGGTGGCCGCCATCAAGCTGGAGGGGCGCCAGCGCAGCCCGGCCTACGTGGAGCAAATCACCCGGGTGTGGCGCGCGGCCATCGACGCCTGCCGCCGGGATCCCGCCGCTTATGCCGTACGGCGCGAATGGGCCCAGGCGCTGGCCGCAGTGTCCGAAGGACAGCAGTGTACCCTGGGCGCCTATCACCGGCCGTGGAAATGATGTCGTCATGAAGCTGGCCCTGGGCCCGGTCCTCTACTACTGGAGCGCGGAGCGGCTTTTCGCGTTCTACGACGAGGTCGCCCGGGCGCCGCTGGACGTCGTCTACCTGGGCGAGACGGTGTGCTCCCGCCGCCACAGCCTGCGGCTGCCGGACTGGCTGGCCCTGGGGGAGCGGCTCGCCGCCGCCGGCAAGGAGGTGGTCCTCTCCACCCAGGCCCTGGTGGAATCGGAATCGGATCTGAAGTCGCTGCGCCGCATCGTTTCCAACGGCTGCTTCCTAGTGGAAGCCAACGACATGGCGGCGGTCAAGTGCCTCGCCGGCCGCGGGCCTTTCGTCGCCGGCGCCCATCTCAACGTCTACAACCCAGCTACCCTGGGCGTCCTCGCCGAGCTGGGTGCCGTGCGCTTCGTCGTCCCGGTGGAGATGTCGCAAGCGGCCCTCGCGGCGCTCCAGGCGGAGCGCCCCCCGGGCGTGGCGACCGAAGCGTGGGTCTACGGCCGGCTGCCCCTGGCCTTCTCCGCCCGCTGCTTCACCGCGCGGCACTACAACCTGCAGAAGGACGATTGCCGGTTCCGCTGCCTGGACCACCCGGAAGGGCTCTCCCTCTTCACCCAGGAGGGCGAGCCGTTCCTCACGTTGAACGGCGTCCAGACCCTGTCGGCCCAGGTGCTCAACCTGCTGCCGGTCCTCGACGAGCTGCGGGCGCTCCGCGTCGATGTCGTCCGGGTAAGCCCCCAGGCCCGCTACACGGGGCGTGTCCTCGAAGTGTTCCGCTCCGTGCTGGATGGCACCATGGATTTGCGGGCCGCCCTGGCGGCCCTCGAATCCCTCATGCCCGGGGCGCCCTGCGACGGCTACTGGCGCGGGGGCGCCGGCATGGGGTGGCGCGGACAGGCGAGGCCATGAAGATGGGATCCCTTCCGCTTCAGATCGTGGACACGGGGCTTCGGCCCGGACGGGAGAACCACGCCCTGGACCGGCAGTGGCTGCGCTCGTGCGCCGCGGCAAGGCGCGGTCCCACCTTGCGCTTCCACCGCAGCCTCCCCACCGCAAGCCTGGGCCGTTTCCAGGCCGCCCCACGGGAGCTGCGGTTGGACGTCTGCGCGCGCCGCGGCGTCGACGTCGCCCGCCGCATGACCGGCGGCGGCGCCCTGTACCTGGATCCCCGGCAAGCGGGCTTCAGCCTCGTGGCGCCCGGGTCCGCGTTCGCCGGCCCTTTCTCCCTCCCATCCATGCTGGCGAACGCCGCCGCGGCGCTAGCGCAAGCCCTTGCCTCCCTCGGAATCACCGTTCGGATCAAGGCGCCCAACGACCTGGAGATCGGCGGCCGCAAGCTCGCCAGCGTGTTCGCGGTGCGGGAAGGGGGCGCGTGGCTCGTGCACGGGACGGTCCTTTTGGACGTGGACGTCCAGGCGATGCTGGAAGTGTTACGGGTGCCCACCGAGAAGCTTTCCCCGGACGGCCTGGCCGCCGCCCGCGACCGCCTCACCACCCTCGCCGAGCAACCGGGCGGCGCGCCGCCTCTTTCGGCGATTCACCAGGCGATCGCTGAAGCCATCGCCGAGGCATTCGGCTGGCGGCCGGTTTCAGCGCCGATCGAGCCCGCTCCGGTCCGGGTCTCGCCGGCGCTCCTCGCCCACGAGGGTCGCGCGGTCGGGTTCGTGGAATGGCCCGAGCCGGGACCGGGCGTGATCGAGGTGTTGACCAAAGCGAAATCCAGCACCCTGCGCCTGCAGGCCGAGGTGGACGCTGGCGCCCGCGTTTTCGGCGAGGTGCGGCTCGCCGCCGATCTCCACGCCCAGCCCGGCGAGGCCCTGGAGCGGTTGGCGGCCTGCCTGCGAGGGTGGCCGCTGGAGGACGGGGTAGCGCGCGCCGCCGGACTGATCGAAGCGGGCGCCGTGGAAGTGCCGGGGCTCGCGGCGCAAGACTTGGCGCGGCTCGCCCGGCTTGCCCTGGACACCCGCCGCCTCCAGGACGCGGCCGATCTCTCCCACGCCGAGGCCAACGCGGTCATGATCCACAGCCCGGATGGGTCGTCCGCCGAGACGATCCTCGGCCGGGCGGCGGTGATGCTGGTGCCTTATTGCGCCAAGCCCGTCTGGTGCAAGTGGCGCCATCGGGACGGCTGCTCCGAGTGCGGCAAGTGCGAGGTGGGGGACGCCTACCGCATGGCCCGGCAGCGGGGCATGCGGGTCATCACCGTCACCAAGTACGAGCATCTGTTGGAGACGCTGGACGCGCTGCGGCAGGAAGGGGCTGCCTACGTGGGCATGTGCTGCAGCCATTTCTACCTCAAGCGCCACCGGGCGTTTGCCGACGCCGGGCTCCCCGCGGTGCTCATGGACGTCTCCGGCTCCAACTGCTACGAGCTCCAGCAGGAGGCGGCGGCTTATCAAGGGCGCTTCCAGGCCCAGGCGCGGCTCGACGCGCCGCTTCTGGCCAAGGTGATGCGCTTCGTTCCGCCGCGGCCGCGCAACGAGCCTTCGGCCGGGGAGACGGACGCGTGATCCTGCCGGCGTTTCCGCGGCCGCTCGCCGCGTTGCTTGCGCGCCTGCCGGCCTATCCCCCGTCGGCGGCCTTCGCCGCCCTCCTCAACCTGGCGCTGCTGGGCAGCCTCCTGCCGCGGGAAGCTCTGGCGCCCATCGAGGGCCGGCGCATCCGCATCGTGGCCGAGGACCTGGGGCTACGGGTCGAGTTCATGCTGACCGCCCAGGGCTTCCGCCCCTGCGCCGGGCGGCAGCCTCCTGACCTCACCCTCCGCGCCCAAGCCGTGGATTTCTTGCGGCTCGCCGCAAGGCTCGAGGATCCGGATACCCTGTTCTTCAGCCGCCGCCTTGTGCTCCAAGGGGACACGGAATTGGGATTGCTAATCAAGAATACGCTGGATGCGATGGACTGCTCACCCACATGGCTTCGCGCCGTAGTGGCTGCCATGCTGGAGAAAGACTCTGTGCCTTTGGGCTAACGACCACTCAAAGCACACCCCTGGCCAATACGACTAGAACCTATCTCAAAATCGCCGGCGCGGTAGGGTGCGCTTCAGCGCACCGTCGCGACGCCTCTGAAACAGCGGTGCGTTTCGCTGCGCTCAACGCACCCTACCCGATTTTGAGATAGGTTCTACTCCTTAGGCGCAAGCCTCAGGCCCCGGCGAGCCGCCATGGAAGCGCCGAGGCGACGGACCTGCTCGGGGGTGAGCAGGCGTGCGGCCGCGGGCAGGAGCTCCCGCTCCTCTTGCTCGATATGCGGGAGGTACAGGGCCTGGAAGCGCAGCGCCAGGTCCAGGTCCAGCTCCGCGGCGTTCCCGTCCCGGATGGCGGCGAGGGGCTCCCGGATCTCGGCCCACAGCCGCTCCATCTGCCGGTGGTCCTCCTGCAGCCCGGCGATCAGGCGTTCCAGCGCCTCTCGCGCTTCCCCGGCCGTCTCCAGCATCACCGGAAACAGGTCCTGCTCCTCGTCCTGGTGATGTTTCACCCCGGCGTCGTCGAAGTAGGACAGGATCTGGCGCGCCGCCAGGCGGGCGTCCTCGTCCAGCCCCTGTTTTTCCAGGTGATCCACCAGCCGCAGCAACAGGACACAGCGGCTTTCGATGCGATCGTGGCAAGCTTCCAGCAGCGCCAGGGGCTGGTCGAAGCCCGGCGCAGGACGGGGTAAAGCGCTCATGATGATCGACTCGCTCCTCTCGGAAGTTCTCGGCAATTCACGGGGTCTGCCTTACGGGCAGACCTTTGCCGGTCTCTTCCGTTCCCTTGAGAACCGGAAGGATTCGACCGGCGAACACGGCGAGGGCGAGCCACATGCCGAGACTGCCCGCGACGGCGAGCCACCGGGATCCCAGGAGGAATCCCGAGGCATACGCCACGACGCCCGCGTGGGCGAGGGCGAGCTGGAGCCAGGCCCAGGCCCCGCCGCGGATGGGGTTGCCGGTGAACCGGGGCAGCATGTGGGCGCCCAAGCCGTAGATCAGCATCAACACGAAACCGGCGCCGAACAGGTGCATGGCGACCGGCCGGGTGGCCCCGTCGGCGAGGAGCGTGCCCTGGAGGAGCAGGGCCAGACCGGAGAGGACCAGGTAGCCCATCGCCGAGACCACGAAGGCCCGATTGTCCCGGGAAAGCATCATGCCAACGTGATAGGCGCGCCCTTTAGGCCGGGGAGGGGCGGCCGCCACCAGGGCCCGCGCCTCCGCCGGCGACTGCACCCCGACCGCCGCCAGCTTCCCGTCGATCACCACCGCCGGCACGGTCTTGATCCGCAGGCGCGAGGCGAGCTCGCGCCCTTCCGGCTGGGCCAGGTCCACCACCGCGAAGCGGATGTCCTTTTCCGCTGCCACCTGCCGCCACACCGCCTCGGCGCTGGGGCAGGTGGGACACCACTCGGATACCAGGAGCTGCACCGTGATCCTGGGGCCGGGGGAGCCCCCATCACCCGCGGCTGCCGGCCGGCTACTCATTGGGCGCACCGCATGCACTGGACGTCGTAGCGGTCGATCCAGGCCTTGAGTTTCTCCACCGCCTCCGCCCCGGTGACCAGATGTTCGAGGGCCCGCTCCGGGATATCGGGCTTCATCTTGACCAGCCAGGCGTCGCCGTAGGGGGCGATGTTGATCAGGCCCGGATCGGCCAGCACCCGGTCGTTGACCGCCACGATGACGCCGTCGAAGGGCGCCGGGATGCCGCCCGCCCACTTGCCCGACTCCAGCCGCGCCAGGGGCTTTTTCCATTGGCGATGGGTGCCCACAGGCTTCAAGGTCACGTACTGCACCCGCCCGGCCATGGTCTGGGACGGGTCGGTGATGCCGATGCGATAGGTGCCGTCGGGTTCCGGCGCCACCCAGAGGTAATCCAGGTCGTACCAAAGATCGGGAGGAAGCTCGCAGCCCCGGTATTCGGTCATCGGGCATCCAGGGGCGAGCGCAGCCGCACGCTGAAGACCATGTTGACGGCGAAGAGGGCCATGGCGGCGACGCTCATGAACCCGCCGATCGCCACCAGGGCGTCCAGGGTGCCGAGCCAGCCGGCCACCATGACCGGTAATCCCAGGTTGGCCAGCCAGAACTGCAAGCTGGCCAGCTTTTCCGAGCGCAAGGGGTAGCCCCCGAAGCGGGGGATCACGTGGAGCCCTACCCCGTAAATGGTCATGAGGGTGAGACCCAGCAGCATCAAATGGCCGTGGGCCCGGGGGACGTTGCCGGGCACGAGCCCCGGGTGGGCGAGGTGCACGAGGGCCAGCAGGCCCCCGGCGAGCCCCCACAGGAGCCCCATGACGACGAAGAGCTTGTTTCGACGGTGCATCGCGGCGAGCCGGCTCGGGAATTTCGGAGGCGAACGCCGGCGCGGGCTTTCCCCGCCCGCACCGGGTTCCTAATTTAACACCGGAAAGGGAGGCGGGGCCCTTGATCTAGCTCAAAGCGTCGGCCGCCTGGCGAGGCTGCGCGCCCGCACGAGCTGATACGGCCGGAACAGGTAGGCCACCGCGGCGAAGCCGCTCCACACGTGCACTAGCCGGGAGAACGGAAACAACAGGAACAAGGTCATCCCGAAGAACAGGTGGACCTTGAAGACGAGGGGCGCGCTCGCCATCACCTCCGCGGCGCCGCCGCGGAAGGTGACGATACGCTGAGCCCATTCGGAGAGGGCCAGCATCACGCTCCCATCCGGGTGCTGGGCCGAGGAGACGATGCTCAAAAGCCCCAGCAGCAGGGTGATCAGGATCCAGAACAGCACCACGAAGTCCATGGGGGTGCTGACGGCGCGGATGCGCGGCTCCGCCAGGCGCCGGTGGATCAGCAGCACCAGCCCGGCGAAGGTCATGAGCCCGGCGATGCCGCCGGAAACCATGGCCAGGAGCTGCTTGGTCCCGGCGCCAAGGAAGGGCTCGTAGACCCAATGGGGGGTCAATAAGCCCACCAGGTGCCCGAAGAACAGGAACAGGATGCCCACGTGGAACAGGTTGCTGCCCCACCGGAGCTGGCCCCGCCGCAGGAGCTGGGAGGAGTCGCTCTTCCAGGTGTACTGCCCCCGGTCGAAGCGGATCAGGCTGCCCAGCAGGAACACGGTCAGGGCGATGTAGGGATAGATGCCGAACAGAAACTGATGGAGGTAAGCCATGGTCTTTTCCTCGTCTTTAGACTAACGGGCAATCCGCTGCGGCCAGCCGCGGAACTGCACCACCGCCGGCGCGCCTGCGGCAGGCTGTCCGCAAACAGCGCCCGCGGATGGCGCCCCGGGCCCGAAGGTCACCGGCTCTTCCGCCCAGGCCGCGTCCAGGGCCTCGGGGCTCGAGTCGTCCGGCTCTTGCGCCAGCGCACCCGCATCCGGCAGCGGCTTCTCGCCCGCAAGTGCCAGCAGCGCGCCGAAGACCGTCGCATAGGGGCTCGAGCGCTTGCCGAGGCGGCAGTGGAGCGCGCAGAGGATGTGGGCGGTTTCCGCCAGCAGCTCGCGCGCCTCCCCCGGCTCGCACTGGGACAGGTATTCCAGGAACGCCGGCAGGAAGTCCGGCAGCTCGTCCCCGACGGGCCGCAGGCCCTTGGAGGCGTACAGCCCCTTGAGGTCCACCATGGCCTGGCCCCGGTCCCGGGACTCCCCGTGCACGTGCTCGAAGAGATGGAGCGAGAGCGCCCTGCTGCGGTCGAACAGGCCCACGTAGCGCTCCTGCAGCTCGAGCAGGTCGGCGTTCTGCAACTCCGCCATGAAGGTGAGCAGCCGCGCCCGCTCGTCGCCGCGCAACAGCGCTTCCATCTCGATCGCTTCCGCCAGCTCGGGCAAGGCTTCGATCAGGGCCGCGTCGGGATAGCCGAGCAGCGCCCCCAGCACCTGATAGGTCTTCATTTCGCCACCTCCTTGAGGGGGATCACCCGCTTCTTGCCGCCGAAGAGGCTCGGCTTGGACGTGCCGTCCGAGCAGCCGTTGCCGAAGCTGAAGCCGCAGGAGGCCCGCAGGTCGTACGCGTCCTCGGCGTACTCCCGGTGGGTGGTGGGGATCACGAACCGGTCCTCGTAGTTGGCGATGGCCATGATGCGGTACATCTCCTCCACCTGGGCTTCGGAGAGATCCACCCGCCGCAGCACCTCCGCGTCCGCCTTCCCCTCCACGTGCCGGCCCCGCATGTAGGCGCGCATGGCGAGCATGCGCTCCAGGGCGAGCTTGACCGGCGCCTCGTCGCCGGCAGTGAGCAGGTTGGCCAGGTACTTGAGGGGGATGCGAAGCTGGGACACGTCCGGGATCACCCCGTCGGAGGCCAGGTGGCCGGCGTTGGCCGCCGCCTGGATCGGGGACAGGGGCGGGACGTACCAGACCATGGGCAGGGTGCGGTACTCCGGATGCAGGGGCAGGGCCACCTTCCACTGCACCGCCATCTTGTACACCGGCGAGGCCTGGGCAGCCTGGATCCAGGCCTCCGGAACGCCGTCGGAGCGCGCCTGCTCGATCACCTCGGCGGCGAAGGGGTCGAGGAAGATCCCGAGCTGGGCCCGGTACAGGCTCTTCTCGTCCTCCACGCTCGCCACCTCCTGAATGCGGTCGGCGTCGTAGAGCAGCACGCCCAGGTAGCGGATGCGCCCGACGCAGGTCTCGGCGCACACGGTGGGCTGTCCCGCCTCGATGCGGGGGTAGCAGAAAATGCACTTCTCCGCCTTGCCCGATTGCCAGTTGAAATAGATTTTTTTGTAGGGACAGCCCGAGACGCACATGCGCCAGCCGCGGCACTTGTCCTGGTCGATGAGGACGATGCCGTCCTCCTCCCGCTTGTAGATGGAGCCCGAGGGGCACGCGGCGACGCAGGTCGGGTTCAGGCAGTGCTCGCACAGCCGCGGCAGGTACATCATGAAGGTGTTCTCGAACTGGCCGTAGATCTCCTTCTGCACCTGGTCGAAATTCTTGTCCTTCGAGCGCTTGGCGAACTCGCCCCCCAAGATCTCCTCCCAGTTGGGCCCCCATTCGATTCTCTCCATCCGCTCGCCGGTGATGAGCGATCTCGGGCGGGCCACCGGCGCGGTCTCGGAGAGGGGCGCGTTGTGCAGGTGCTCGTAGTCGAAGGTGAACGGCTCGTAGTAGTCGTCGATCTCCGGCAGGTCGGGATTGGCGAAGATGGAAGAAAGCACCCGCCAGCGGGGTCCGATGCGCGGCACGATCTCGCCGTTGGACAAGCGCTTCCAGCCGCCCTTCCACTTGCCCTGGTTCTCCCACTCTTTGGGGTAGCCGATCCCGGGCTTGGTCTCCACGTTGTTGAACCACGCGTATTCCATGCCAGGGCGCGAGGTCCACACGTTCTTGCAGGTGACGGAACAAGTGTGGCAGCCGATGCACTTGTCCAGGTTCAACACCATCCCGATCTGGGCTCTGACTTTCATTTCATGTCTCCTGGGTTTTCATGCGCCGGCTTCCGCGTGGGGCCGATCGAGCCAGTCCACCTTGGCCATCTTGCGCACGATGATGAACTCGTCCCGGTTGGAGCCCACGGTGCCGTAGTAGTTGAAGCCGTAACTCTGCTGGGCGTAGCCGCCGATCATGTGGGTGGGCTTGGGGCAGGCGCGGGTCACCGAGTTGTGAATGCCGCCCCGCAGGCCGGTCACTTCCGATCCCGGGGTGTTCACGATCTTCTCCTGGGCGTGGTACATGAGCACCATCCCCTCCGGCACCCGCTGGGACACCACCGCCCGGGCGGTGAGCGCCCCGTTCAGGTTGTAGGCCTCGATCCAGTCGTTGTCCTCGATGCCGGCCTTGCGGGCGTCGGCTTCCGAGATCCACACGATGGGGCCGCCCCGGGACAGGGTCAGCATTAGCAGGTTGTCGGTGTAGGTGGAGTGGATGCCCCACTTCTGGTGGGGCGTGATGAAGTTGAGCACCACTTCGGGATGGCCGTTGCCCCGCTGGCCCAGGAGCTCCCGCACCGTCTTGGTGTCGATGGGCGGCTTATAAGCGACCAGCGCCTCGCCGAAGGCCCGCATCCACGGATGATCCTGGTAGAGCTGCTGGCGCCCGGTAAGGGTGCGCCAGGGGATCAGCTCGTGGACGTTGGTGTAGCCGGCGTTATAGGACACGTGCTCGCTCTCCAGCCCCGACCAGGTGGGGGAAGAGATGATCTTGCGGGGCTGGGCGAGCAGGTCTCGGAAGCGGATCTTGTCCTCTTCCCGGGCGAGGGCCAGATGGGCGTGATCGCGCCCGGTGACCTTCGACAGGGCCTCCCAGGCCTTCACCGCCACCTCCCCGTTGGTTTCGGGGGCGAGGTACAGGATCACCTCCGCCGCGTCGATGTCGCTCTCGATCCGGGGCAGCCCCTTGGACACCCCCTCCTCGGCTACCGTGGAGTTGAGCTTCGCCAGCCCCTGCACCTCCTGCTCGGTGTTCCAGCCGATGCCCTTGCCGCCGTTGCCCAGCCTGGCCATGAGGGGTCCCAGGGCGGTGAATTTCTTGTAGGTGTTGGGATAGTCCCGCTCCACCACCGTCATCTGGGGGGCGGTCTTCCCGGGGATCAGCTCCACCTCGCCCTTCTTCCAGTCCTTGACCTCCAAGGGCTGGGCCAGCTCGGCGGGCGTGTCGTGCAGGAGGGGCGCAAGCACCAGATCCTTTTCCACGCCCAGGTGCCCCACCGCCAGCTCGGAGAACTTGCGGGCGATGCTCTTGTAGATCTCCCAGTCGCTACGGGCCTGCCACGCCGGGTCTACCGCCGCCGACAGGGGATGGATGAAGGGGTGCATGTCGGAGGTGTTGAGGTCGTTCTTCTCGTACCAGGTGGCGGTGGGCAGCACGATGTCCGAGTACAGGCAAGTGGTGGACATGCGGAAGTCCAGGGTCACCAGCAGGTCCAGCTTGCCTTCGGGCGCCTGGTCGTGCCACGCCACTTCCAGCGGCTTCTCGCCCCCCGTATCGCCTAGGTCCTTGCCCTGCACCCCGTGCTGGGTTCCCAGCAGATGCTTGAGGAAGTACTCGTGGCCCTTGCCCGAGGAACCCAGGAGGTTGGAGCGCCAGACGAACAGGTTCCTCGGGAAGTTCACCGGATTGTCCGGGTCCTCGCAGGCGAGCTTGAGGCTGCCGTTTTTAAGGGCCTGCACCGCGTAATCCTTGGGATCCATCCCCGCCGCGGCGGCAGCCTTGGTGACCTCCAGGGGATTCGCCGCGAGCTGGGGAGCGGAAGGTAGCCAGCCCATGCGCTCGGCGCGCGCGTTGAAGTCGATGAGGCTGCCGCGGTACTCGTTCGGATTGGCGAGGGGCGACAGGATCTCGGACACCTTGAGCTTCTCGTAGCGCCACTGGTCGGTGTGGGCGTAGAAGAAGGACGTGGAGTTCATGTGCCGCGGCGGCCGGCTCCAGTCCAGGGCGAAGGCGAGGGCAGTCCAGCCGGTCTGGGGCCGCAGCTTCTCCTGCCCCACGTAGTGGGCCCAGCCGCCCCCCGACTGGCCGACGCAGCCGCAGAACACCAGCATGTTGATGACCGACCGGTAGTTCATGTCCATGTGGTACCAGTGATTCATGGCCGCGCCGATGATGATCATGGACTTGCCCCGGGTCTTGTCAGCGTTGTCGGCGAACTCCCGAGCCACCTGGATCACCCGGTCGCGGGGGATGCCGGTGATCCGCTCCTGCCACGCCGGCGTGTAGGGCACGTCGTCGTCGTAGGAGGTCGCCACGTTATCCCCGCCGAGGCCCCGATCCAGGCCGTAGTTGGCCATCATGAGATCGTAGACCGTGGCGACCAGCGCTTCGCCGCCGGCCAGCTCGACCCGCTTCGCCGGAAGGTTGCGCAGCAACACCTCGTCGTTAGGGTTGTGGGGGAAGTGCTCGTGGGGGCGACCGCCGAAATAGGGGAACGCTACCGGCACCACCGCGTCGTGGCAGCCCAGCAGCGTGAGCCTCGCACTTATGTCGTTTCCGGTGCAGGCGTCTTTCTGCTCGAGGTTCCACTTTCCCGACTCACCCCAGCGAAAACCGATGCTGCCAAGTGGGACCACCAGCTTGCCAGTCAACTCGTCGAACGCCACCGTCTTCCATTCGGGGTTGTTCTCCTGCCCCAGCTTGCCGGGAAAGTCGGAAGCCCGCACCAGCCGGTCCGCCACGTAGCCTTCGCCCTTCTTCTCGAGCAGCACCAGGAACGGCAGGTCGGTGTAGCGCCGGGCGTAGTCGCGGAAATACTCGCTCTTGCCCGAGAGGTGAAATTCCTTGAGGATCACGTGGCCCATGGCCAGGCCGAGGGCGGCGTCCGTGCCCTGTTTCGCCGGCAGCCACAGGTCGCAGAGCTTCGCCACCTCGGAATAGTCGGGGGTCACCGCCACGGTCTTCGCCCCCTTGTAGCGCACCTCGGTGAAGAAGTGGGCGTCGGGGGTGCGGGTCTGGGGCACGTTGGAACCCCAGGCGATGAGATAGGTGGCGTTGTACCAGTCGGCCGATTCCGGCACGTCAGTCTGCTCCCCCCAGGTCTGGGGGCTGGAGGGGGGCAGGTCGCAGTACCAGTCGTAGAAGCTCATGCACACCCCGCCAATCAGGGAGAGGTAACGGCTTCCGGCCGCGTAGGACACCATGGACATGGCGGGGATGGGCGAGAATCCGATCACCCGATCGGGGCCGTAGGTCTTAATGGTGTACACGTTGGCCGCGGCGATGATCTCGTTCACCTCGTCCCAGGTGGCCCGCACGAAGCCGCCCAGGCCCCGCACCGACTTGAAGGCACGCGCCTTGGCCGGATCTTCGACGATGCTCCCCCAGGCCTCCACGGGGCTGAGCTTCTCCCGCGCCTGCCGCCACAACTTCATCAACCGCCCGCGCACCATCGGGTACTTGAGCCGGTTGCCGCTGTAAAGGTACCAGGAGTAGCTGGCACCCCGGGCGCAGCCCCGCGGTTCGTGGTTGGGCATGTCCGGGCGCGTGCGCGGGTAGTCGGTCTGCTGGGTCTCCCAGGTGACGATGCCGCCTTTCACGTAAATCTTCCAACTGCAAGAGCCGGTGCAGTTGGTGCCGTGGGTGGAGCGCACGATCTTGTCGTGCTGCCAGCGCATGCGGTAGGCGTCCTCCCAGGTGCGGTCCTCGTCCCTGACGACACCGTGCCCGTTGGCGAAGGTGGGCTCGTTCTTGATGAAATACCTCAGCCGATCCAGAAAGTGACTCATCGATTTCTCCGTGAAGCGTTGTCCGTGACCCGGGAAGGGAGAGGCGGCGTCGACGGACGCCCGCCCTTCCCCCTTTGCGCCGTCAGCACGGCACCTCCGCGTGCTTGCGGGAATAGAACCACCACGTCACCGCGATGCAGGTCGCGTAGAAGGCGATGAAGACCCAGAGCGCCGCCTCGGGTCCGCCGCTCAGGGCGATGGACGTGCCGTAGGACTTGGGGATGAAGAAGGCGCCGTAGGCCGCCACCGCCGAGCTGAAGCCCAGCACCGCCGCCGCCTCCTTGCCGGCGCTGCGCGCCGCTTCCACCTGAGCCGCCTGGCCCCGCCCCGCGCTCCAGCGCTCGTGCAGGGTGCGGAAGATGATGGGGATCATGCGGAACGTGGAGCCGTTGCCGATGCCGGTGGTGAGGAACAGCAGCATGAACATGGCGAAGAAGCCGGTGAAGCTGCCCTCGGCGGGGCCCCAAGGCAGGGCGAAGCCGCCGGTGGTCCCCTTCGGCAGGAAGTACAGGACGCCGACCACCGCTAGGGCCATCACGATGAAGTTCCAGAAGGTCACCCGCGCGCCGCCCAGCTTGTCCGACATCCAGCCGCCCACGGGGCGGATCAAGGCCCCCACCAGGGGACCGAGGAAGGCGTACTGCAAGGGGTCCACGCCCGGGAACTGGGTCTTGATGAGGAGCGGGAAGCCGGCCGAATAGCCGATGAACGAGCCGAAGGTGCCGATATAGAGCCAGCACATGAGCCAGTTGTGCTTGCGGCGGAAGATCACCGCCTGCTCCGCCAGGGACGCCTTGGCCGAGGCGATGTCGTTCATGCCGAACCAGGCGGCTAGGGTGGAGGCGAGGATGAAGGGCACCCAGATGAAGCCGGCGTTCTGCAGCCACATCTGCCTGGTCACCTCCCCTTTCACCCAGGTCTGGGGCTCGCCGCCGAAGGCGCCGAACACGGCGGTGGTGATCACCAGGGGCACGACGAACTGCACCACCGACACCCCCAGGTTGCCCAGGCCGGCGTTGAGCCCCAGGGCCGTGCCCTGGTTCGACTTGGGGAAGAAGAAGCTGATGTTGGCCATGCTGGAGGCGAAGTTGCCGCCGCCGAAGCCGCACAGCAGGGCGATCGCCAGGAACGTCAGGTAGGACGTCTCCGGATCCTGGACCGCGAAGCCCATCCACACCGCCGGGATCGCCAGTGACGCCGTGGAGACGGTGGTCCACAGCCGGCCGCCGAAAATGGGCACCATGAAGGAGTAGAAGATGCGCAGGGTCGCCCCCGACAGGCCCGGCACCGACGCCAGCCAGAAGAGCTGGTTGGTGGTGAACTGGAAGCCGATGTGGGGCAGGTTCACCACCACCACGCTCCACACCATCCACACGGCGAAGGCCAGCAGCAGCGCCGGGATGGAGATCCAGAGGTTGCGCGTGGCGATTCGCTTGCCATGGGTCTGCCAGAACGTCCGGTCCTCCGGGTTCCAGCTGGTCAACACGCGGGTTGCCATGATCCTCTCCTTTTAAGTGGAAACCGCGCTTACCTCGTCGCCAACACCGGGGCGCCGGCCTTGCCGTTGCGCCGCGCAGGGACGATCTCGCTCCAGTACATCCAGACGAGCGAGACGAGGGTCACGCCCCAGAGCAGCATGAAGATGCTGGAGCGCACGCCGGTCACGTCCACCAGCGCGCCGAACATGATGGGCAGGAGAAAGCCCCCCAGCCCGCCCACCAGGCCCACGATTCCAGAAATCACGCCGATGTTGTCGGGGTACTGATCCGAGATGTACTTGAACACGGAGGCCTTGCCGAAGCCCCAGGCGATGCCCACCACGAACAGCAGCGCGGTGAACATCCAGGCGTCGAGGCCGATGTGGAGCGAGAGCGGCCCATGGATGGTCTGGATGGTCATCTCGGTCTGGGGATAGGACATGAAGAACAGGCACACCCACGACACCAGCATGACCCACCAGGTCACCGGGTGGGCGCCGTAGCGGTCGGACAGCCAGCCGCCGGCGGCCCGGATCACGCCCGAGGGCAGGACGAAGATGGAGGCGATCAGCGCCGCCGTCTGGATGCCGAAGCCGTACTCGTTGATGTAGTACTTGGTCATCCACAGGCTCAACGCTACGTAGCCGCCGAACACGATGGAGTAGTACTGGCACAGCTTCCACACGTTGGGGTCCTTGAGCGCCCTGAGCTGATCCCGGAACGTGACGCTGGAGTGCACGTGGTGGCCCTTGTCGGTATAGGTGAACAGCCAGAACAGGACCACGGTGACGAGCATGGCCGCGGCGTAGACCTTGGGCACCATCTGCCAGCCGAAGGCCACCACCAGGGTCGGCGCCACGAACTTGGTGAGGGCGGCGCCGGCATTGCCGGCGCCGAAGATGCCCATGGCGAAGCCCTGGCGGCCCTTGCTGAACCAGCGGGCCACGTAGGCAATGCCCACCGAGAAGGAGCCTCCGGCCAGGCCGACGAACAGCCCCAGCGCCAGGTACTGCCAGAACTCGGTGGCGTGAGAGAGCAGATAGATGGGCACCACGGTGGACAGCATGAGAACGAAGAACACGACGCGGCCGCCGTACTTGTCGGTGAGCATCCCCAGGGGCAGCCGGATCAGGGAGCCGGTGAGGATGGGGGTCGCCGCCAGCAGCCCGAACTGGGTCTCGTTGAGCCCGAGGGTTTCCTTGATGGGGATGCCGATGATGGAGAACATCACCCACACCGCGAAGCACACGGTGAAGGCGAAGGTGCTCGCCGCCAGCACCGACACCTGCTTGTACGCCTGGCTTGCCATGACCGTCTCCCTGGTTCGTGCCGCGACCCGCTTTTCCCGCCGGATCGCGATCCCTTGAACGACGATGACAGGTTACGGCGCCCCGCGGCCCGCGCCTATTCGGCGAACGGCGGAAAGCGCCGCGGCGGTAGGAGGATGGGACCTGGCCGGACGAGGGAGGAAAGCGGCCGCCCCCATCCGCCGGAAGGACTAGTTCTTGGGGACGACGGGAACCGCGACGCTTTGATTTACAATGGCTTGGAAGCTCCTGAAGGCCCCGTGCCGGGCCCGTTCAGGGCTTATAACCCAAACCACGAGAGGAGAAGCCGCCATGGCGAAGGACAAGGCCCCCAAGGCTTATTTGCAGCTCAAGAAGGCCCACGGCCCGATCTTCGACGCGCTGGAGCAATTGGGCCAGCGGGTCCGGGAGGCCGGTCCACTGGATGAAAAGACGGGCCATCTGATCCAACTGGCGGCCGCCGCCGCGACCCGCTCCGAAGGGGCCGTGCACAGCCACGTGCGCCGGGCCCTGGCCGCGGGGGCGACCCGGGAGGAAATCCACCACGCCCTGCTGCTGCTCGTGAGCACCATCGGCTTCCCCCACGTGGTGGCGGCCCTCACCTGGGCCGAGGACGTGATCGGGAAGAAGTAGCCCCGCAGGAAAGGGGGCTTACTGTTTCGGCACCAGCCCCTGCTCCACGGCATACACGGCCGCCTGCACCCGGCTCGAGAGATTGAGCTTGCGCAGGATGTGCTGGACGTGGATCTTGACGGTGCTTTCGGCCAGATGGAGGGCGCGCCCGATTTCCTTGTTGCTCGCGCCGCGGGCGAGCAGCGCCAGGATTTCCCGCTCCCGCGGGCTCAACTTGTCCCGCTCCGACGCGGAAGCCGGCGCGTCGCCCCGGGCGAAGCCCTGGATTCCCTGGAGGAGCTTCCCGGTCATCTGGGGCGACATCACCGGCTCGCCCCGGGCGGCGCGGCGGATGCTGTCCACCAGGTGCTCGGTCTCGATGTTCTTGAGCAGGTAGCCGCGGGCCCCCGCCTTGAGGCTTTCCATCAGGTCCTCGGCGTCCTCCGACACGGTGAGCATCACCACCTGCACCTCGGGCAGCTCTTCCAGCAGCAGCTTCAAGGTATCGCGCCCGCTCAAGCCCGGCATGTGCAGATCCAGCAGCACCACGTGGGGCTTGAGCTGCTTGGCCCGCTTGACGCCCTCCAGCCCGTCGGCGGCCTCGCCCACCACCTCGATGCCCTCCTGGCGCGAAAGCAACGCCTTCACGCCGCTGCGGAAGAGGGCGTGGTCGTCCACCAGCAGAACCCGCACCTTTTCCGTCACGCCGCCTCCCGTTGCGCGACCGGGAGCGTGAGCGTCACGCGCGTCCCCTTCCCCGGGGCCGAGCTCACCTCGAGCTTGCCGCCGATGCGGTGGGCCCGCTCCCGCATGATCTTCAAGCCCACGTGGCCGTCGCCCTTGTCCAGCACCTGCCGGGCGTCGAACCCCTGCCCATTGTCCACCACGTCGAAGCGGTAATCACGCCCCCGCTTCATCTCCACCCGCACTTCGGTGGCCTGAGCGTGCTTGCGCACGTTGGACAAGGCCTCCTGCACGATGTGCAGCACCTGGAGCTGCTGCTCCGGCGCGAGCGGCATGCCCATGCCGCTCGCCCGCAGCCGGCTGGAAATCCCCGTCTGTCCCTCGAACTTCTCCAAAGCGCTTTTGAGGGCCTCCTCCATGTCTACCGCGCCGGAGCGCAGCCGGAAGTGGACCAGCAGCTCCCGCACGTCGTCGTAGCTTTCCTGGATGCCTTCCCGGATCTGGGCCAGCTCCTCCAGCGCCCGCTCACAGTCCGCCTTCTTGATGGACTGCTCCAGCATCTGCGCCTGCAAATTAAGAAACGCCAGGGACTGGGCGATGGAGTCGTGCAGCTCCTGGGCGAGGAGATTGCGCTCCTCGGAGACCGCCAGCTCCCGCTCCCGGGATACCAGGCGCTGGTTCTCGATGGCGATGCTCAGGTGCTGGCCCAGGGTTTCCAGCATGTGGCGCTCCTGGGGGGTGAACTCGCGCCCACGGCGGAAATACAGGTTGAACAATCCCAGCACCTGCTTGTGCGCCCGGATCGGGAAGACCGACACCGAGGCGAACCCCACCTGCCGGCATTTGTACAGCATGTCGGGGGGCGGGCTCGCGGCGAATACCTGCACCACGGACTGGCCCTGCTGGACGGACTCGCCGCACAGGCATTCGCCCACGCGCAGGCAGCGCTCCTCGGAGGCGAATTGGGGATCGAGCCCCTGGTACACGTACAGGTGGATCTGCTCCGTCTTCGGATCCGCCATCCGCACCGATCCCCCGTCGGCCTGAAACACCACCATGAGCTTCTCCAGAAAGCCGCGGCACAGCGTTTCGATGTCGGCCGGCTCGTTGAGGAAGGTGGACACGTCGTAGAGGATGGCAAGCTCCCGGTTCTTGTCCTCCAGCCGCTGGGTCTTGTCCTGCACCCGCCGCTCCAGGGTGGCGTAGAGGTCCTGCAGGTGGTCGGCCATGCGGTTAAAGCCCCGGGCCAGGTCACCAAACTCGTCGTCGCTTTCCACGGGCACCCGCGCTGTAAAATCCTCCCGCTCCATGCGCTGCACGCCCTCCTGCAAGCTCATCACCGGGCGGATCACGAACAGGAAGACCAGGTAGATGAGGATGATCGTGCCGGCGATGGCCAGCGCCAGGAGCCCTAGTTGCAGGGTCTCCAGTAGGGCCGTGTTGCCCGAGCTCGCCCGCTCGATGGCGCGCACCAGGGAATCGATCCGGTGGACGAAGGCGTCCACCTCGGGCCGGTACTGGGCCACCCGCCGGGCCTGCTCCGCCGGGTCGGCGGCGGCCAGGATGTCCTCGATCCGCGGCCTGATCCGCTGGGTCCAGGCGGATTGGATCTCGCGCAACTGGCTGCGGATCTCGGGCTCGCCGGGAATCAGGAGCGGGCGGCTGGGATCGCCCCGGTCGAGGCCTTCCAGCACCCGTTCGAACGTGTCCACTTCCTGGCGCACCGCGGCCGCGAGCTCGCCCCGGCGCCCCGGCTCCGCCGCGACCTGGGAGAGGAGGAAGGCGATGCGGTAGGAGCGCATGCGCTCGCTCCCCAGATCGTTGATGGCCGCCGCGCCGCCCTGCAGCTTCCAGGAGACGTAAAGGGTCAGCCCGATGGCCAGAACGGCGACGATGAAAAACACGACCAGAATGGCGGACAGGCGGAAGCCGAGCTTGCGAAAGACGGGCGGCATAAGGCGGCGCGCGGGCGGTGCGTGATCCCTCGATTATACAGAGAGCGGAGTGCCCTCCTCCGGGCCGGTCGTGCCTTCAACGCAACTCATCCACCTTGATGAAGACCCGGCGCCGCTCGGCTTCGGACGCCTCGCCTCGGGAGAAAATCGCCGTGGCGCCTTGTCCCCTGTCCTGGGCGACGGCGCCCAGCTCGATCCATTCCCCGAGCCGGGCGGACACCTGGGTCTCCACCTGCTGCGTGTCGATGCCGCCGGACCGGTCACCGGTGAAGCGGTCGCGGACGGTGCGGATGGAGAGCAGGACCGAATCGCCGGAAACCAGGGGGCGCACGTAGAAGCCGGTCGCCGCCTCCCGGTACTGGACGCTCTCCACGATCCGGGTGCCGTGGGGCGTCTCCACCACCGTGCGCTCCGGCACCGGGGCGGCCGCGCCCACCTGGATGAACGCTTCGCCGCCCTCGAGCACTTGAAGCGTCTGGGTGCCGCGCTCCCGCTCCTGGACCCGGCGCTCGCCGATCCGGGCCCGGAGCCGGGCGTCGCCGCTCGAATACACGGCGTCGAGCTCCCGGCCATCGGTCCGCTCGGAAGGCGGAATCGCCGCGCGGGCCTCGCCGCCGAGGCGCGCTCGGGCCGAAATCTCCACCCCCCGCCGGACCGAGGCTCCTTCGCCGTCCTGGCGCACGGAGACCAGAAGCCGCCGGGGCGGCGTGTCGATCTCCTCCACAACGCGCCGGATCTCCGCCAGGCGCCGGGGCGTGGCGCGGACAACGAGCCGGTTGCCGATGCCCGTGACCGCCCCTTCGGGCCCGGCCAGGGTCTGGATCACGGGCAGCACCTGCTCCAGGGTGCGGTGGCGCAACGGAATGACCTCGGTGACAGTCGGCTCCGCCGCCCAGGCGACCGCGGCGACGAGCCCCAGGGCGATCCAGCCGAGCACGCCCTTCCCTGTCCGTTTTCTCGAATTCGCGTCTCCCATCGCCCCCGTTTCGCCCGCCACCGGCCTGCAAGGCCGATCATATACCAGGGCGCATTCCGTGTCCGGCAGGCCGCCCGGTGCTACCATAGGAGAGAGGCGCGAGGAAACCCATGAATCCAGCCCGCTGCTGCCTGCTGGCCGCGTTGGCGATAGCATTCCCCGCCCACGGAGCCAGCGCTACCCCCGCCGATGCCCCCGATTTCCCGGCGTTCGAGACCGCCTCGGCGGCGAACGTGAACGAGGGGGAGCTGCGGTTCCTGGAGGCGCCGCCCGGGAAGCCGGTCCACCATCACCACAACACCGTCATCATCACCGACCAGAGCCTGGACGACGGGTGGACGGGGTTGCGCCAGTGCCACGAAAACCTGGACCAGGTGAGCGCCCTGCAGATCGTGTTCAACCCCGAGCGGATCCGCAACCTGCAAGTGGAGTCCTTCCACGGCGTCCAGCGGGCCTGGGTCGAGGGGGCGTCGGTGCAGCTTCGCCACGTGGGGCCGGGCGCCCGGGTGTGTCTCAAGGCGGAAGGGCGGGCGCTGCGGGACAACGGCGACGGGACGTTCAGCCTGGCGAGCGGCCCCTTCATGCGCAAGTTCCTGGACGGCTACTACCCGATGCGGGTCTCCATGACCGTCCGGGTGCTCACGCGCCAGCTCCGCTTCCTGCAGATCGACCCGCCCTCTCAGAAGGGCTTCCGGGTGATGGAGCGGCCCGGCGAGGTGAGCTTCGACACCTGGTTCGAGGGGCGGCTCACCACCGAGATCCGCTTCGTGACCCGGGACGGTTTTCCCCGCTGGTAAGGGCTGCGAGCCCTTCCCTGGGCCCGGTCCGCAGTCGCAAGCTCCCCTTCTCCCGCCCCGATCAATTCTCCCGGGCCTGGAAAGCCGTCTCCTGGCCGCCGGGTTTCGCTTTGACGGGACAGCCGCCGCAGGCCTCCCGGGGCGACAAGCCCAACCCCGTCAGCGACTGCACCAGGCAGGACACCGAGCGCCGGCACGCCAACACGGGGATGCCCTGGGCCCGGGCGCTTTCGCGAAAGCCCCGCATGACGTTGTGGCTCAAGAAGTCGGTGAACAGGATCAGCAGGTCCACTTCCCGGGAGAGGGCCGCCACCCGGCGCTGGTGGGCGGCCTGGCGACCGGACACGTGGTCCACCACCCGGATGCCCAGGGCGGCCAGGGTGGAGGGGATGTTGCCGAGGCGATCGGCGCCGACGATGAGGGCGTTCATGGGGTCGCTCCTTTGAAAATGATTCTCGATACTATTTAACACAAATGATAATTATTCTCGTCTGTATGTCAAGAGTTTTTGCCGCCGCCCCCTGCCTCGCCTGGCGCAGAATGCCCATCTTGTTTACGAATGATTTTCGTTCGTATAATAATTAAACGAGATACGTTCTCATTCACCAGCCAGGAAGGAGAAAACAATGAAGTGCTTTCTCGCGACGCGGGCGCTGCTGGCCGCGGCGGCCCTCGGCGTTGCCGTCTCGGCCGCGGCCCAGGACCCGGTGGTCAACGTCTATTCCTCCCGCCACTACCAGACCGACGAAAAGCTCTACAGCGATTTCACCAAGGCGACCGGCATCAAGGTCAACCTGATCGAGGGCAAGGAAGATCCCTTGATCGAGCGCATCAAGAACGAAGGGGCAAACAGCCCGGCGGACGTGCTCATCACCGTGGACGCCGGCCGGCTGTGGCGCGCGGAACAGCTCGATCTGTTCGCGCCGGTAAAGTCCTCGGTCCTGGAAAGCCGCATCCCGGCGAGCTTCCGCCATCCCGGGGGCAAGTGGTTCGGCTTCTCCTACCGGGCGCGGGTGATCGCCTACCATAAGGACAAGGTGAAGCCGGGCGAGATCGCGAGCTACGCGGACCTCGCCGATCCCAAGTGGAAAGGCCGGATCTGCGTGCGCTCTTCCAGCAACATCTATAACCTCTCCCTGCTCGCAGCCCTGATCGACCACTGGGGCGAGGAGAAGGCGCGCCGGTGGGCAAAAGCCGTCAAGGACAACATGGCCCGGGAGCCCAAAGGCGGCGACACCGACCAGATCAAGGCCGTGGCGGCGGGCGAGTGCGACGTGGCCATCACCAACCACTACTACTACGTGCGGCTCATGAACTCGGACAAACCCGAGGACAAGAAGGTGGTGGAGAAGGTGGCCCTGCTGTGGCCGGATCAGAACGGCCGCGGCACCCACGTCAACGTCTCCGGCGCCGGCCTCGTCAAGACCGCGCCCCACAAAGAGGCGGCGATCAAGTTCCTCGAGTACCTGGCGAGCGACCAGGCCCAGGCCTACTTCGCCGCCGGTAACAACGAGTGGCCGGTGGTGCCGGGCGCCGCCTACAGCAACCCGGCCCTCGCTTCCCTCGGCAAGTTCAAGGCCGACTCCCTCAACGTGAGCGTGCTAGGCAAGAACCAGGCGCTGGCGCAGAAAATCTACGACCAGGTGGGCTGGAAGTAAGCACGGCGCGACGGAGCCGCTGGACAGGCATTGCGCGACACGGCTGCCCGGCCACCGCCGGGCGGCCGTCGCTTTTTCGCCCCGCCTGCCCGTCTGGCGGGCTGCGCTTTATGAGTTTGCTAGATTTGGCGAGAAGTCCCGGGCCTCGCGCCCAGGCGCGTGGGAGCCCTGCTTCGGGGCACCGCGGCGGGCCGACGCGCCCGGGGCATGGGTTTTGCCGGGACTACAACGGGGGGCGCCACTTCAAGCCCGGGAAACGGGCGTAGTCGCGGTCGGTCGTAATCCACTCGCAGCCATACTCGATTGCCAGCGCTGCGAACCACGCATCCTGTACCAGGTTGCCCGTTGCCTGCGACTCTTTGCACAGGTGGCTGAAAAGGGGCCAGTGCCGCTCGCCGGGCACGACAATACTGGCCGTGGGACTGTCAAGCAGGGCTTTGCAGAAGGCAAGCACGGCAGCGGGCGAATCGGGGCGCGCAAAGATGCGCGGATGGGTGCAGACACGCACCACGGACGCTAGCACCTGGGGCGAGATGCCGAAGGGCGCCGGGCCGTCCAGGCAGTCTTCAAGCCAGGCGCGACAGGCGGAAGGAATGGTTCGGCGCGAAACGCGTAGACCAGGACGTTGACGTCGCAGAGGATCAGCTACGGGACTCCATCCGGTCGAGCAGGGCGGAGGTATCGTCCAGATTGACGCCCGGCTGCAGGCCGCCCCCGGCTGTGGACACCGACAGCGGCGACCGCGGCGGGCGCGCGCCCGCGGGCGGTTTGCGCAGCACGATCTCGAGGCCCTGTTCGATCAGTGCCGTTAGAGTGGTGCCGCGGCGCGCCGCCTCGCGGCGGGTGCGGTCCAGAAGGCGGTCGTCCAAGTGTATCGTCGTACGCATACGTCAAAGCATGCTTATATTTATGGTATGTCTTTATGTCAACCCATGGGATGCCGGCCAGGCGCGGCGGCTCCCGTGCCCGGAACCCTTTGCGCTCAAGGAACTCACATCCGCTGGAATCCCTGCTCAGGGAGCACCGCGGCGGCCGACACGCCGGTGGGCTGGGCCGCCCGGGCGATCTGGCGCGCCACGATGACGAGGGGCACGAGCCCCACGACGACGATGGCCAGGGACGGCAGGGCCGCCTCCGCCAGTCGCTCGTCGGCGGCCAGGTTGTACACCTGGGTCGCCAGCGTATCCAGGTTGAAGGGGCGCATGACCAGCGTTGCCGGCAGCTCTTTCATTACGTCGACGAATACCAGCAGCCCGGCGGTGAGGAGACTGCGCGCCAGCATAGGCGCGTGCACGCGCATGAGCGTCTCGAGGGGAGCCACCCCGAGGCTGCGGGCGGCGTCGTCCATGGTCGGGCGCACCTTGGTGAGGCCCGCCTCCACCGTGTGGAGCGCCGCCGAGAGGAAGCGCACTAGGTAGGCGTACACCAGCGCCGTCATGGTCCCGGTGAGGAGCAGCCCAGTGGAAACGCCCAAGGTGGCGCGCATCCAGGCATCCAGGGCGTTATCGAACCGGGCGAGGGGAATGAGCACGCCCACCGCGATGACGATGCCCGGCACGGCATAGCCGAGGGAGACCAGGCGGTTCAAGCTCCGGGCGAGGGGTCCCGGATGAAGCCGGGCGTTGTAGGAGAAGAGCAACGAAAGCGCCACCGCCAGGACCGCCGTCACCGCCGCCAGCATGAGGCTGTTGCGCGCCAGGGTGAAGAAACGCCCAGCCGAGTAAAGCCCCCCCTCCCCCACGGCCAGGTGGGCCAGGACCCCCGCCGGCAGCAGGAAGCCGAAGACCAGGGGCGCCGCGCAGGCCAGGAAAGCCATCGCCCCCCGCACCCCGGAGAGCCGGTGCCGGGTGTGGGCTTTCTCCCGCTGGCTGGTGTTGTAAAAGCGCGCCCGTCCCCGGCTCAGTCGCTCCACCAGCAGGATCAGAAGGACAAAGCCCAGGAGGGAGGCCGCCAACTGGGCCGCCGCCACCCGGTCCCCCATGGAAAACCAGGTGCGGAAGATGCCGGTGGTGAAGGTGGGCACGCCGAAGTAGGCTACCGTGCCGTAATCGGCCACCGCCTCCATGAGGGCGAGGGCGGCCCCCGCCGCCACCGCGGGGCGCGCCATGGGGAGGGAGACGCGGAAGAAGCAACTCCACGGCCCGTGGCCCAGGGTGCGGGCCGCCTCCACCATGGCCGCCGAGCGCTCCAGGAATGCGGTGCGGGCTAGGAGGTAGACGTAGGGGTAGAGGGTGAAGGCGAACATGGCGACCGCCCCGCCCAGGGAGCGGACCTCGGGGAACCAGTAGTCCCGGGGACCCCAGCCGGTCACCTCCCGCAGCCAGGTCTGGACCGGCCCGCTCACCTGGAAGAAGTCGGTATAGGCGTAGGCCATCACGTAGGCCGGCATGGCCAGCGGCAGGATGAGGGCCCACTCCAGGAAGCGCCGGCCGGGAAATTCGTGCATGGTGGTGAGCCAGGCGCTAGTGACGCCGATGCTGACCACCCCCGCCGTCACGCCCGCGATCATCCACAACGTGTTGGCCACGTAGTCCGGGAGCACCGTCTCGGCGAGATGGGACCAGGCATCGCTCGGCGCGGGCAGGAACACGTGGACCAGCACGCTCGCCACGGGCACGACGGCCAGCACGGCGAGGGCCAAAGCGGCCAGGTTCAACGGGCTTAAGGTTTTCAGCGCCTGCACGAGCGGTTCTGTGATTGAAAATGAGATCAATTACAATGATAGCAGCGACCTGAGCGCCGGCCGGCATCTTCCTGGCGCTTCAGGATTGCCCCCGATCGACACGAACGCTGATGGCCGCTCTCCTGGAAATCCGCGACCTGCACCACGCCTACGGCGACCAGCCCGTGGTGCAGGGGCTCTCCCTAAGCCTCCGGCGGGGGGCTATCGGCTGCCTGCTGGGGGCCAGCGGCTGCGGCAAGACCACGGTACTTCGCTGCATCGCCGGCTTCGAGCCGGTGGCGGCTGGGGAGATCGCCATCAACGGGGTGGTGGTCTCCCGCCCCGGCTTCCGCGTGCCGCCGGAGCGCCGGCGCGTGGGCATGGTGTTCCAAGACTATGCCCTCTTCCCCCACCTTTCCGTCGCCGAGAACGTAGCCTTCGGCCTGAGGGGGCTTCCCGCCCGGGAACGGGCTCGCCGGGTGGCCGAGCTGCTGGAGGTGGTGGGTCTCGAATCCCTGGGAGACGCCTTTCCCCACCAGCTCTCGGGCGGGCAGCAGCAGCGGGTGGCACTCGCCCGGGCCCTGGCGCCGGCGCCCGACCTGCTGCTCCTGGACGAGCCCTTTTCCAACCTGGACGTGGACCTGCGCTCGCGCTTGTCCCAGGAAGTGCGGGAGCTGCTGAAAAAACGCCACATCACCGCCGTCCTGGTCACCCACGACCAGAACGAGGCCTTCGCCATGGCGGACGAGATCGGCATCATGCGGGAAGGCCGCATCGAGCAATGGGACACCCCGTACAACCTCTACCACAAGCCCGCCAACCGCTTCGTCGCCGACTTCGTCGGCCAGGGGGTATTCCTGCCCGGCCAGGTGCTGAGCCCGCGGGAGGTGAAAATCGAGCTGGGCGTGCTGCGGGGAGAAATCCCCCACGAGTGCGCCGAGGCGACGAGCTGCGACGCCTGCGCCCGCAACTGCTACGTGGACGTGCTGCTGCGCCCGGACGACGTGGTGCACGACGACGCGAGCCCCATGAAGGCCGAGGTGTTACACAAGGCGTTCCGCGGCGCGGAAATCCTCTACACCCTGCGGCTCGAGAGCGGCGCCCAGGTGCTCTCCCTGGTACCCAGCCACCACAACCACCGCATCGGCGAGAAGATCGGCATCCGCCTGGAAGCGGACCACGTGGTGGCGTTTCGCCACGACGAGGCGCGCGCCTGAGCTCACTGCGCCGGCTTGGAAGCCGTGCCGACGGCGTCCATGGGACGGGGCCGGCGCATCGCCTCCCGCAACGCCTTGACCTCCTCGGCCAACTGGCTCACCACCATGGCATAGAAGTCGCTGTTGTTGTAACGTTTGATCACGAAAAAGTTGGGCAGGCCGAGCCAGTATCGCTTTCCGTCCCGCTCGTCGAACTCGAGGAGCGCCGCTTTCGCCTCCGGCGCCACCGTTCCCAGGGGCTGTACCCCCGCCGCCTGCAACTCGGAGACCGTGCGCCGCGGCTTCGCGTCCGCCTGCGCCGCGCCGGGCCGCGCCAGGCTTGCCGGTACCGCCGCCGGCTCGCCCTGCGCCCAGCCGTGCCGGCTCAGGTAGTGGGCCACGCTGCCGATGGCGTCTACGGGACTTGAGGAAAGATCCGCTTTCCCGTCCCCGTCGAAGTCGACGGCATAGGCGAGATAGCTTCCCGGCATGAACTGGGGAATGCCGATGGCGCCCGCGTAGGAGCCGAGCAGACTCGAGGGATCTAGGCCGTTCGCCCGGGCGAGGAGGATGAAGTTCTCCAGTTCCCCGGTGAAATAGGCCGAGCGGCGGGGGAAGCCAAACGCCAGTGTTGCCAGGGCGTCCAGCACCCGGTAGCTGCCGGTGCGCTCCCCGTACAGGGTCTCGACCCCGATGATGGCCACGATGATTTCCTCGGGCACCCCGTACTGGACCCGGGCACGGGTCAGGGATTCGGCGTGATCGTTCCAGAATTCCACGCCGCCCACAATGCGCTTGGGCGTGATGAACAGCTCTCGGTACTCGACCCAAGGCCTGGACTCCGCCGGGCGGGTGATCAGCTCGATCACCCGGGGCTGGAACTGGGCCTGGCCGAGCACCCGGGAAACTTCCCCCCGATCGATCCCGTGCTTCTGAGCCACGCGCTGGGCGAAGTCCTCCAGCGCCCGGGCCGGGAAGCCCTGCTGCGGCTCTTCCGGCGCGGCCGCGACGCCCGCAAGCGCCGCGGTCCACTGGAGCGCCGCCCCCAGCACCATTCCCGCCAAGACCCTTCTCCCGATTCCCTTCAACGCGTCGTCTCCTCTCGCTTGGTTCGATCGATGGGAACCGCTCCGCCTGACGCGCGGCCGCTCCCCGAGCATAAGCTTACCAGCCGGCGCCGCCGGCATCGACGGCAAGGCCCTTGCCGCGACGGCGCCTCAATCCGCCCACCCTCCCAAGCTCCTCGCGAAAAGTCCGGGTCAATCGGATTTGAACCCGACCCGTTTGTGGCTTCCGTCGCAATAGGGTTTGTTGGCCGAGTGGCCGCAACGGCACAGGGCCACACCGGAAACCTGGTACGCCTCGCCGCCGGCCCCGGCCAGGGTGAAGCCCCCTTGGAACAGGTAAGGCCCGTCCTGCCGCGGCCGGATCACCACCGGCCCGCCCCTCGGGGACGGCGCCATCGCCTGGGACGGCGGCGGCACCCGGGCCGGGTCCTTGAAGCCGGCCTTTTCGTGGGACCCGTCGCACAGGGGCTTGTTCGCCGACTGGCCGCAGCGACACAGGGCCATGCGCGTGTCCTCGAGCAGCACCCGCCCGTCGGGAGCCAGCACCTTGAGCTCGCCCCGGGCGTAGAGCGGCCCGTCCACCGCCACCGTCACCCGACAGGCCGTTTGCGCGGTCTCCGTGCGGCGGCCGTCCTTGAAGACGTACTTGAGTGCCCCCGAGGGACAGCGCTCGATCACGCTGGCGATGCGCTCGGCGTCGGCCTGGGTGGGATCGATCCAAGGTTTGCGGTCCGGGTCGAACACCGGCCGCAAGCCCTTCACGCACTCGGCGGCGTGGATGCAGCGCGCCACGTCGTAGCGCACCTCGATTTCCGGAGAGGAATAGGACTTGACGTTGGTCTTCATGCCGAGCCCTCCTGCGGTAACGGCTCACGGTGATGGCAGTATCGCTCCAGCCGGCACACAGAACAAGCCGGGCATAGAGCGTCCCGCCGCGCACCGCGCCCATAATCGGGATACGCGCCCGACTCCAGCGAACAGGTGCGGGTCACCGATCGGGCTGCGAGGTGCCGGGCGACCCGTCCGTGGGCCCGTGCAGGCTTTACGTCAAGCAGCCTGCGGCGGTCGGGCCGCGCACGCGCGTCTCACCGCCTCGAGGGCGCGATCGACGGCCGCGTCCGTGATTTCCAGATGGGTGACGGCGCGCAGCCAGCCGCCGCCCAGGTGCAGCATGCGCACGCCCTGCGCTTCCAGGGCGCGTACCAGCCGGTCGCCGTCGTCGCCCTCCACGCGCCAGTACACCATGTTGGTCGCAGGATCCGGAATCTCCACGATCACCCGTCCCACCGCGCCCTCCAGCGCGCGCAAACCGGCCGCCAGCGCCTGGGCCCGCCGGTGGTCTTCGGCGAGCCGAGCCCGCTGCCCCAGGCCGTGGAGCGCCGCCGCCGCAAGAATACCCGCCTGGCGCATGCCCCCGCCCAGGCGTTTGCGCAGCTTGCGCGCGCGGACCATGGCGCTTGCGGTCCCGGCGATGGCGGAACCCACCGGCGCCCCCAGGCCTTTCGAAAAACACACCGCCACGGTGTCAAAGCCCGCCGCCAGCGCCCGCTCGGAATCGCCGGTGGCGACGGCCGCGTTCCACAGTCGGGCGCCGTCGCAATGGGTCTTGAGCCCCAGGGAGCGCGCCTTGGCCACGATGCGGGCGACTTCTGACTTGCCGAGGGCGCGGCCGGCGGCGCGGTTGTGGGTGTTTTCCACGACCAGGAGCGCGGACGCCGCTGCGTGAAGCTCCTCGGGACGGTAGCAGGCCTCGATCGCTTCGTCGGACATCCGCTCCGCCAGCGGGATGAGATCGAACTGGACGCCGGCCAGCGCCGCGCCGCCGCCCGCTTCATTGACGAACACGTGGGAGCCTTCCTCGCAAATGACCGACTCCCCGGGCCGCGTATGGAGCAGCACGCCGATCTGGTTCGCCATGGTCCCGGACGGCGTGAACACGGCGGCCTCCTTGCCCAGCAGTGCCGCCACCTCCCGCTCCAGGGCGTTCACCGTAGGATCCTCCCCATAGACGTCGTCGCCCACTTCTGCCGTCCTCATCGCCTCGCGCATCTGCGGCGTCGGTTTCGTCACCGTGTCGGAACGCAGGTCCACGACGCTTCCCGGGACGCCTTGATTCATGGGGCCGCCGTTCATGCCCATGCCCTCCTCTGGCCTGCCCTTGCCTTCGTCTCGTGACGTTCCAGCCGAGCGGTGCCCGGCTGGTCGAACCCGGGCGGCTCGTCCACACACCCATCCCTCAGAATCGAAATAGCCCCACTGCGGGGGCTATTTCGATTCTGGCGGAGAGGGTGGGATTGCTCGGCTTTCGCGTTGCCTCCGCGAAAGCCTCGGCCCTCGCGAGGCTCGGGCCCGCCACTCGCTGCGTTCGTGACGTCCCAGCCGAGCGGTGCTCGGCTGGTCGAACCCGAAGCGGATTCTGCGTACCCACCCTTCGCCAACCAAAACACCCCCTGGTGGGGTGTTTTGGTTGGCGGAGAGGGTGGGATTCGAACCCACGTGCCGGTTTTACCCGACCATCCGATTTCGAGTCGGCGCCGTTATGACCGCTTCGGTACCTCTCCACGGGAGAACATTTTAACAGCGAACCCGGGGCACACGGAACGCGGAGCCGCCCCTGCGGGGCTTGCGGTCAACCCGGACATTTCCCGGGGGACTCGGGAGGATGGCGCGGTGCAGAGGCCACCCCAGAGGAGGGGAGCGGCGCTTTCGTGGAAAGTCCGGCTCGAGGCAGGCCATTGATGCAAGAACGATTCCATATTATCTTGAGGACGGCAATCGAGCGTTCGAGGAACGGTCTCGGTCAGGCCAGGCCATCGAATTCATGGGAGGCACAGAAGGAGAGGAACCGATGAGCATCCACTTCCGCACCGACCAGTTGACCGCCGCCGAGATCTCCTTCTTGAAGTGGCAGTACGGCTTCGAGGAGGCGGACGATCCCTTCTACCGCGCCCTGTGGCAGACCATCATGCGAGCGTGGATCTCCGATACCACGCCTCCGCTGCCGGGAGAGAAGCCGAGCAACCATCTCGCGCGCCTGGGCTCGCCCAACGCTTATCCGGAAGAGGTCGCGCTCTATCTCAAGTTCAAATCGGAGAGCAGCGACGCCTTCTGGTTGGACTTGATTCGCCGCGCCGGCCTCGCCGACCGCCGGCAGCGGAACATTCCGCCCGCGGTGGAACGCCGCCGCCGCGCCAGCTCCAAGGCCTGAGCCGCTTCGCGACGGAGGGCACAGCCCGCCGCGCCGCTTCCCGTAGCGGCACGCCATCGTCTTCGTTTGACGTTTTTTGACAAATCCGCGCGGCGAATTGCTGCACCGCGTCTTTCGGCGCCGGGTGCCAGGTGCCAAAATGGAATGAAAATCCCGCGTTCCCTTCATGCGACTGCACCCCATCATTCCCGCCGTCGTGTTATGCGCGGCTTGCAGCGAGGCGCCGCCTCGGCTTCCTTCGGCGCTGGAGCACGGCACCCTGGTGGTGGTCACGATCAACAGCCCCACCGCCGTGTACGAGGATGCGGACGGCAACTACGCGGGCCTGGAGCACGACCTGGTCGCCGCCTTCGCCGGAGAGCTAGGGCTTGCCGTGCGCTACGTTTTCATGACCGACGCGGCTCAGCTCTTCAAGACGCTGGAGGAAGGCCGGGCCCACCTGGCGGCGGCGGGAATCCCCGCCTTGACGCCGCCGGGCGCCTGGGTCCGCTTCGGACCGACCTACCAGACCGTGCGCTTCGAAGTGGTCTACCGGACCGATCAACCGCGACCGCGCAGCGTTGCCGACCTGCTGGGCAAGCGCCTCGCCATGGTGGCGGGCAGCGGCGGCGCCGAAAACCTGCGCAATGCGGCGACCCGCGACGCCGCCCTGGCCTGGTCGGAGATGCCCGTGGAGGACGGACTGGCGCTCCTCGCGCGCTTGGCGGACGGTGAATTCGATTACGCGGTGGCCCGCTCCAACGTGGTGGCGATGGCGACCGACTTCTACCCGAACGTGGGGAGCGCCTTCACCGTGGGGGAGCCGACGCCGCTGGCGTGGGCCTTTCCCGAGGAAGGGGACCCCCGGCTGCTCGCCAAAGCGGAGGAGTTTTTCTCCCGCATCGCCCGGGACGGAACGCTCAAGCGGCTGCTGGACCGCTATTACGGCCACGCCGGGCGGCTCAGGCCGGCGGATGTCAACGGCATAATCACCAGGATGCGCAGCGTGCTGCCGGCGCTCAGACCCTGGTTCCAGGAGGCGGAGCGGCTGACCGGGATCGACTGGCGCCTGCTCGCGGCGCTGGGCTACCAGGAATCCCAATGGGATCCCCTCGCCACCTCCCCCACGGGCGTGCGCGGTCTGATGATGCTGACCGAGGAGACGGCGGACCGCATGGGCGTGACGGATCGCCTGGATCCCTACCAGAGCATCATCGCCGGAGCCAGGTATCTCCTAGTCCTCAAGGAAACGCTGCCCGCGCGCATCCCGGAACCGGATCGCACCTGGCTAGCGCTGGCCGCCTACAACCTGGGCTTCGGCCACCTGGAGGACGGGCGCATCCTGGCCCAGCGCAAAGGGCTCGATCCCGACGCCTGGATGGACGTGCGGCAGAGCCTGCCCCTTCTGTCCCGGCCCGATCACTACATGACGGTGCAGCGCGGCTTCGCCCGCGGCGGAGAGGCGGTTTACCTGGTGGAGAACGTGCGCACCTACTACGACATCCTCAAGCGCTTCGAGCCCCGGGAGCGGCCGCTAACGGCGGACGCGCCCGGCTACGCAGAGGCGCTTCCATAGCACACCCGTTATTCCATCGGGATGAAGGCGGCGGAACAACAGCCGGCGGACGAAACGCTGGAGCTCGGGCTTCCTAGGCCCCGGGCTCAATCGCTTTCAGTCCCCCGAGGTAGGGCCGCAGGACCTCGGGCACGTCGATGCCCCCGTCCGCCCGCTGGTAGTTCTCCAGCACCGCCACCAGGGTGCGCCCCACCGCCAGCCCCGAGCCGTTCAGGGTGTGCACCAGCTCGGGCCTGCCTTTCTCGTTGCGGAAGCGCGCCTGCATGCGGCGGGCCTGGAAAGCTTCGAAGTTGCTGCAGGAGGAGATTTCCCGGTAGGCGCCGGCGCCCGGGAGCCACACCTCGATGTCGTAGGTCTTCGCCGCCGCGAACCCCATGTCGCCGGTACACAGGGTCACCACCCGGTAGGGCAGCTCGAGGCGCTTGAGGATCGCCTCCGCGTGGCCGGTGAGCTCTTCCAGCGCCTCGTAGGAGCGCTGGGGATGGACGATCTGCACCAGCTCTACCTTGTCGAACTGGTGCTGGCGGATCATGCCCCGGGTGTCCTTGCCGTAGGAGCCCGCCTCCGAGCGGAAGCACGGGCTGTGGCAGGCGTACTTGAGGGGCAGGCGTTCCAGGGGCAGGATCTCGTCGCGCACGATGTTGGTGACCGGCACCTCGGCCGTGGGGATGAGATAGAACTTCTCCTCGCCTCGGGGAACGGCGAACAGGTCCTCCTCGAATTTCGGCAACTGCCCTGTCCCCCGCATGCTCTCGGCATTGACCATGTACGGGACGTAGACCTCGGAATAGCCGTGCTCCCGGGTGTGCACGTCCAGCATGAGCTGGGCGATGGCCCGGTGCAGCGCCGCCACCGCCCCCTTCATCAGCACAAAGCGGCTGCCGGCGATCTTGCTAGCGGCGGCGAAGTCCAGCAGTCCTAGGCCCTCGCCCAGGTCCACGTGGTCGCGCACCGGAAAAGGGAACTCCCGGGGCGCGCCCCAGCGGCGCACCTCCACGTTGTCCTCCGCCGAGCGGCCCACCGGCACCGTGTCGTGGGGCAGGTTGGGCACGGTGAGCAGGAAATCGCTCAAGCGCCGCTGCACGTCGGCGAGCCGCGCTTCCAGCGCTTTCAGCTCCTCGCCCATGCCGGCCACCTCGGCCAGGAGGGCGGACACGTCCTGCCCCTGGGCCTTGGCCTGCCCGATGCGCCTGGAGGCCAGGTTACGCGCCGCCTGCAGCTCCTCAGTGCGGGTCTGCACCGCCTTGCGCTCCGCTTCCAGGGCGCGGAAGGTCTCCGTGTCCAGATGGAGCCCCCGCGTCGCCAGGCGGCGAGCGACGCCCTCCAGGTCGTTTCTCAGCAGTTGTATGTCCAGCATTTATCCCAGGGTGAAAAGCGAAACGCAGGCGGCGAAAAAGGAAGCGCCTTCCCGCCCTTTGCGTTTCAGGTTTTTCGCTTGCGGCCTTTGTCCGCGCCCCCGTCCCTGGCTGCGCCCGCCTGCTTCGCCTGCGCGTCCAGGGCGCGCAGGTGCTCGAGCCGCTCGGCGATGCGCGCTTCCAACCCCCAGCCGGTGGGGCGGTAGAACCGCTGGGGGTCCATGCCTTCGGGAAAGTAATTCTCCCCCGCCGCGTAGGCCTCCGGCTCATCGTGGGCGTAGCGGTACTCGCGCCCGTAGCCCAGCGCCTTCATGAGCCGGGTGGGGGCGTTGCGCAGGTGCTCCGGCACCGGGCGCGACGCGTCCTGGGCCACCAGCGCGCGAGCCTCATTATACGCGGCGTAGACCGCGTTGCTTTTGGGCGCGCAGGCGAGATAGACGGTCGCCTGCGCGAGCGCCAGTTCCCCTTCGGGGCTGCCCAGCCGCTCGTAGGTTTCCACCGCGTCTAGGGCGATGCGCAGCGCCCGCGGGTCGGCGAGGCCCACGTCCTCCGCCGCTATGCGGATCAGGCGCCGCCCCAGGTAGAGGGGATCGGCGCCCCCGTCCAGCATGCGGGCGAGCCAGTAGAGGGCCGCGTCGGGGCTCGAGCCCCGCACCGACTTGTGCAGGGCGGAGATCTGGTCGTAGAACGCGTCGCCCCCCTTGTCGAAGCGCCGCCCGGAGCGGGCCAGGGCCTCCCGGGCGAATTCTCCCGACACCTGCGTAACGCCCGCGGTGGCCGCGGCCGTGTGGAGCTGCTCCAGGAGGTTGAGCAGCCGTCGGGCGTCGCCATCGGCGAAGCCCGTGAGGAGCCGCCGCGCCTCCTGGGAGAGGGCGAGGGCCGGGCAGGCCTGCGCCCGGGCCCGCTCCAGCAAGAGGGCCAGGTCCTCTTCCGAGAGGGGTTTGAGTACGTAGACCTGGGCGCGGGAGAGGAGCGCCCCGTTCACTTCGAACGAAGGGTTCTCGGTGGTGGCGCCGATGAAGGTGATGAGCCCCTGCTCCACGTAGGGCAGGAAGGCGTCCTGCTGGGCCTTGTTGAAGCGGTGTACCTCGTCGACGAAGAGGATCGTGGGGCGACCGCTGGACTGGAGCACCTGGCGCGCCCGCTCCACGGCGTCCCGGATGTCCTTCACTCCGGAGAGCACGGCGGAGAGGGCGATGAATTCCGCCTGGAAGGCGCCCGCCATGAGCCGCGCCAGGGTCGTCTTGCCGCTCCCCGGCGGCCCCCACAGGATCATGGAATGGAGCTTGCCCGACTCGAAGGCGAGCCGCAGGGGCTTGCCCGGCCCCAGCAGGTGGGCCTGCCCCACCACCTCGTCCAGGGTGCGGGGCCGCAGCCGCTCGGCCAGGGGAGCCGCCGGCTCCCGCTCGGGAAAGAGCTCAGGAGCCCTCACCGATCACGTCCGTCCCGGGCGGCGGCGCGAACCGGAAGCGCACGGGATCGATGGCAGGGTTGCGCTGCAGGTTGGAAAACCTAAGCGCCGTGGTCTGGCCCAGGCCGTCTTCCAGCTCCATCGCCACCAGGGTCCCCGCCCCGTCGAAGCCCATACGGATGCGCTGGAACGGGGTCTCGCGAGCCTTGGGGGTCGCCTCCACCCATTCGAGGCCCTGCCCCTTGCCCCCTTCCTTCAGATGGAAGCTCGCGTGCAGGTCGTTGCTGCCCGCCAGCAGCGCCGCCGGGGTGGCGCCCAGCGCTTCCCCGAGGCTGCGCACGGTGACCTGCTTCAGGTCCCGGTCGTAGATCCAGAGTTTTTCCCCGTCGCCCACGATGAGCTGCTCGTAGGGCTTCACGTAGGTCCAGCGGAAGCGGCCCGGGCGCTGGAACTCCATGGTGCCGCGGGCCTGCTGCACCGTCGTTCCTTTGGCGTCCAGGACCGTCTGCTGGAACTCGGCCCGGGCCGACGCGGTGGAGGCCACGAAGCGGTCAAGCTTCTCCAGCCCCCCGGCCCAGGCGAGCAAGGGGAGCAGGGCGACCACGCCCCCCACCAGGCAGCGGACGAAACGGGAAACCATCAGAACTTCCTGATCCGTTCGATGTTCTCCACCCGCCCGCCGCGGAAGGTGATGACGGTGGTGAAGGGGTCGCTCGCCGTGGGCAGATAGGTCCAGGTCTTCAAGATCCGGCTGTCGATGAGCTTGATCGAGGAGAAGCCCCGCCCGTCCCGCGGCCCCACGGGCCGCGCCTCCGCCAGGGTTTGCTGCACTTCGTCCACCCCTTCCACCGTTTGCAGGTCCGGCGGGCCAGCCCGGGCCAGCACTTCGGACTCGGTCATGCCCCGCCGCAGGTGGATGAAAACCTCGAAGGGCAGGCCCCGGGCCGCAGGGGAGGCCCAGGAGGGATCGGCGCGAACTGCGGAGGCTTCCGCCTCGGCCTCTAGCCGCTTGCTCGCCTGGATCCGGTCCAACTGGCAACGGATGGTGCGGCAGGCCTCCGGGTTCACCGGGTAGCGGGTGTCCTCGATCACCCGCTCGACGCTCACCCCCGAGGGAGGCGTGTCCCCGTAGTGGGTCACCCCCTTCGCGTCCTTCCACTTGTAGGCAGGCTCCGCCGCCGCGCCGGCGCAACCGAGGGCCAGGGCGGCAAAAACGAGGGTCCGGTTCATGGCGGCCTCCCCCATGGAATACGAGACTACGCCGTTCGACACCCGGGCTCGGCGAAAGTGTCGGCAGCTCAATCGTCCGCCCGGTCCGGCACCAGGACTTCCCGGTTGCCGTTGGCCTGCATGCTGGAGACCAGCCCCGCCCGCTCCATCTGCTCGATGAGCCGCGCCGCCCGGTTGTAGCCGATGCGCAGGTGGCGCTGCACCAGGGAGATGGAGGCCCGCCGGGTGCGCAACACGATCTGTACCGCCTCGTCGTAGAGGGGATCCGCCTCGCCCTCGAAATTGCCCCCGTTCCCGTTCTGGCCTTCTTCCTCCGGGCCCTCCAGCACCGCGTGGACGTACTGGGGCGCGCCGTGCTGCTTGAGGAAGTCCACCACCCGGTGCACCTCGGCGTCGGACACGAAGGCCCCGTGGACCCGCTGGAGGTAGCCCGTGCCCGGGGGCAGGAACAGCATGTCCCCCTGCCCCAGCAGGGCCTCGGCCCCGGACTGGTCCAGGATGGTGCGGGAATCCACCTTGCTGGACACCTGGAAAGAGATGCGCGCCGGGATGTTAGCCTTGATGAGGCCGGTGATCACGTCCACCGAAGGCCGCTGGGTGGCCAGCACCAGGTGGATGCCCGCGGCGCGCGCCTTCTGGGCCAGCCGGGCAATCAGCTCCTCCACCTTCTTCCCCACCACCATCATAAGATCGGCCAGCTCGTCCACGAAGACGACGATCAAGGGCATCTCCTCCAGGGGCTCCGAGTTCTGCGGGTCCACGGGGAAGGGGTTGAGGAGGGGCTCCCCCGCCTTGCGGGCGTCCCGGATCTTGTGGTTGTAGCCGGCCAAGTTGCGCACCCCGAGCTGGGCCATGAGCTTGTAGCGCCGGTCCATCTCGGCCACGCACCAGGCGAGGGCCGAGGCGGCCTGCTTCATGTCGGTGACCACGGGGGCGAGGAGGTGGGGAATGCCCTCGTACACCGACAGCTCCAGCATCTTCGGGTCGATGAGGATCAGCCGCACCTGGGAAGGCGGCGCCTTGTACACGGCGGACAGAATCATGGCGTTGATGGCCACCGACTTGCCCGAGCCAGTGGTGCCGGCCACCAGCAGGTGGGGCATGCGGCCGAGGTCGGCCACCACGGGGTTGCCGGCGATGTCCTTGCCCAGGGCCAGGGTGAGGGGGGAGGGGGTGTCCGCGTAGGTCTTGGAGCTTAGGATCTCGGCGAGCTTCACCACCTGCCGGTGGGGATTGGGGATCTCCAGCCCCATGCTGGTCTTGCCGGGAATGGTCTCCACTACCCGGATGCTCACCACCGACAGGGCCCGGGCCAGGTCCTTCACCAGGTTGACGATTTGGCTGCCCTTGACCCCCACCGCCGGCTCGATCTCGTAGCGAGTGATGACCGGTCCCGGGTAGGCCGCCACCACCTTCACCTCCACGCCGAAATCCCCCAGCCGGCGCTCGATCAGGCGGGAGGTGTATTCCAGCACCTCCGGGCTCACCGTCTCCCGGTCTTCCAGCACCGGATCCAGCAAGTGCAGGGGCGGGATCAGGGAGTCGGGGAGGTGCTCGAACAGGGGCACCTGCTTTTCCTTCTCCACCCGCTGGGACTTGGGGATCTCCACCGTGGGCGCCTCGATGCGCAGGGGCTGGGCGGCTTCCCGGCGCCGGCGCTCCTCCTCCAGCGCCTCCTCCCGCCGCTCCCGCGCCTCCCGCCCTTCCCGGCGGTCCCGCCAGGCGGCGACGGCCTCCCTAGAGTGCTGGTACGCCCACTCGAGCCCAGCGCCCAGTCCCTCCACCACCCGAATCCAGGACAACCCTGTGAACAGGCTCAATCCCGCCGCGATCAGGGTGAGGAGTACCAGGGTGCCGCCGGTGAAGCCGAACCCCGCGGCGAGCCCCTCCCCCAGGGCCTGGCCCACCACGCCCCCGGGGCCCGCAGGGAGGACCGCCTTCAGGCTATGGAGGCGCAGGGCCTCCAGGCTGCTGCTGGCCAGGAGTAGCAGGAGAAAGCCGCTCCCTCCCACCGCGAAGGAGCGCTTATCCAGGAAGGTCACCGTCTCGATGCGCCGGTAGCCCCACCAGACGGCGAAGAGGAAAAACACCACCCACCAGTAGGCCGAGAGGCCGAAGAGGTACAGCAAGATGTCCGCCGTCCACGCTCCTACCCACCCCCCAGCGTTCTGGACAGGGCCTGCGGCACCGCTGCGGGACCAGGCCGGGTCGGCGGGGCTGTAGGTGAAGAGCACCAGGGCCAGGTAGGCGGCGAGCCCCACCATGACCAGCCACCAGAACTCCCGGATCAGGGCCGCGATCTTGGGCGGCAGGGGGTTGGCGCTGGCCTTGTCGGCCATGCTCTTGGACGGGAAGCGCATCGAATACCGCCAGTATAAACCGTCGGATTATATCGGCCGGACCCACCGCGGACCACCGGCGCCCGCTCGACAGGCCAGGGAAATTGCTTCACCATTTCGCTTTCGCGATTTTCCGGCCTCCGAATAACTCCATGAATTCCAAGCATTGCAGACTTCTCATCCTCGGCTCCGGTCCGGCCGGCTATACCGCCGCCGTGTACGCGGCCCGGGCCAACCTGAAGCCCGTCCTCATTACCGGCCTGGCCCAGGGCGGCCAGCTCATGACCACCACCGACGTGGACAACTGGCCGGCGGACGCCGACGGGGTCCAGGGACCGGAGCTGATGGAGCGCTTCCGCCGCCACGCGGAGCGCTTCGGCACGGAGATCATCTTCGATCACATCCACACGGCGCGGCTCACCGAGCGCCCCTTCACCCTGATCGGCGACCAGGCGAGCTACACCTGCGACGCCCTCATCATCGCCACCGGCGCCTCGGCCAAGTACCTGGGCCTGCCCTCGGAACAGGCCTACATGGGCAAAGGCGTCTCGGCCTGCGCCACCTGCGACGGCTTCTTCTACCGGGGCCAGGACGTGGCGGTGGTGGGCGGGGGGAACACGGCGGTGGAGGAAGCCCTCTATCTTTCCAACATCGCGGCCAAGGTCACCCTGGTGCACCGGCGCGACAAGTTCCGGGCCGAACCCATCCTGGTGGACCGGCTGATGGAGAAGGTGAAAAGCGGCAAGGTGGCCCTGGAGTTGTTCCACGTGGTGGAGGAAATCCTGGGGGACGGCTCCGGGGTGAGCGGCGTGCGGCTGCGCCACACCCAGAGTGGGGCCAGCAAGGAGATCTCTGTCCAGGGGGTGTTCATCGCCATCGGCCACCAGCCCAACACGGAAATCTTCGCCGGGCAACTGGAGATGAAAAACGGCTATATCATCACCCGCAGCGGCCTGGAGGGCGACGCCACCGCCACCAGCATCCCCGGCGTCTTCGCCGCCGGCGACGTGCAGGACCACGTCTACCGCCAGGCGGTCACCAGCGCCGGCTCCGGCTGCATGGCGGCCCTGGACGCGCAGAAATATCTGGATGAGCTCGGCTGATCGGGTGCCGGTCGTCGGGCATGAGGTGGGAGACCGCCATGAAGGAACGCTTCGCGATCGGCGGGGTGCCGCCGCTGGACGAGACGGAGCTGGATCTGTTCCGCCAGGCGGTGCGGGACGTGGCGCGGCTTCCCGAGAGCGGCCGGATCGAGCCGGTGTCCGAGCGCCCCGCCCCCATCGCCTACCAGCGGCTGCGGGACGAGGAGCAGGTTCTCGCCGAGTCCCTGGCGGGCGGCCCCTGGGAAACCCTGGTGGAGGCAGACGGGGACCTCTCCTTCGTACGCCCGGGCCTGTCCCGGCAGGTGCTGCGCAAGCTGCGCCGGGGTCACTGGGTGGTGCAGGACCAGTTGGATCTCCACGGCCTCAACCGGGAAGCCGCCCGGGCTCAGACAGCCGAGTTCCTCAAGGCCTGCCAGCGGCGGGGCCTGCGCTGCGTGCGCATCATCCATGGCAAGGGCCTGAGGTCGAAGAACGGAGAGCCGGTGCTCAAAATCAAGGTGCGCCACTGGCTCATGCAGCGGGAGGAAGTGCTGGCCTTCAGCCCAGCTCATCCGGCGGACGGCGGCACGGGGGCGATGCTGGTGCTGCTCAAGGCGGAAAACCGGAAGGGGTAAGGGGAACAGGGATTCCCCGGGCTTCTCCTGCGTCGCTTACGTCCTGCCGGTCAGATCGCCGCCTCGTCGGTCTCGCCGGTGCGGATCCTCACCACCCGCTCCACCGAGGTGACGAAAATCTTCCCGTCGCCGATCTTGCCCGTGCGGGCGCTCTTGACGATGGCTTCGATCGCCTGCTCCACCAGGGCTTCGGGCAGCACCACCTCCACCTTCACCTTGGGCAGGAAGTCCACCACGTACTCGGCGCCCCGGTACAGCTCGGTGTGGCCTTTCTGCCGCCCGAAGCCCTTCACCTCCGTCACCGTGAGTCCGGTCACCCCGATGGCGGAGAGGGCTTCCCGCACCTCGTCCAGCTTGAACGGCTTGATCACCGCCTCGATCTTTTTCATGGTTCGGCTCCAAGAATAGGAATGCATCGTGTGGCCTGCACCGCCGGCCTTGCCCTGGGAGTTTACCATCGGATGGTGCCGATTCCCTGAGGACCATGGCGAAGGCTGAGCTGCGCATCCTGGAGGATCTCCGCGGCGTGGACCGGGACGCCTGGAACCGGCTGGCGGGGGAGGACCCCTTCCTGAGCCACGAATTCTTCTGCGCCCTCCACGACTCGGGGTGCGCTGCCCCCGCCACCGGCTGGACGCCCTGCTTTCCCACCCTGTGGCGGGACAGCGAGCTCCTGGCCGCCATGCCCCTCTACCTCAAGACCCACTCCTTCGGCGAATACGTGTTCGACTGGGCCTGGGCGGAGGCCTATCGCCGCCACGGGCTGCGCTACTACCCCAAGCTTTTGTGCGCCGTGCCCTTCACGCCGGCGACTGGGTCGCGACTCCTCGCGCCCTCGAGCGAGACGCGGCTGCAACTCCTCGACGCCGCCCTCGCCCTAGCGCATGAAACCCAGGCCTCCTCGCTCCACGTCCTGTTTCCCCGGGAAGAGGAGAAGGCGGACCTGGAGCAGGCGGGCCTCACCGTGCGCCAAGGCGTCCAGTTCCAGTGGTTCAACCGGGGCTATGCCCGTTTCGAGGATTTCCTCTCGACCTTCACCCACGACAAGCGCAAGAAGATCCGGCAGGAGCGGCGCCGGGTGGCCGAGGCCGGCGTCCGTTTCCAATGGCTGGAAGGCCCTGACATCCGGGAGGAGGATTGGCGCTTCTTCTTCCGCTGCTACACCCGCACCTATCGCCTTCACCGCTCCACGCCCTACCTCACCCTGGATTTCTTCCTGCGGCTCGGGCGGGCCCTGCCCCGGCACGTCCTGCTCGCCATCGCCCGCCGGGACGGCAGGCCCCTCGCCGCGGCCTTCTTCGTGCGCAGCGCCTCCACCCTGTACGGGCGTTACTGGGGCGCCGTCGAGTATGTGTCCGGTCTGCACTTCGAGGCGTGCTATTACCAGGCCATCGAGTGGTGCATCGGGCAGGGCATCCAGCGCTTCGAGGGCGGCGCCCAGGGGGAACACAAGCTGGCCCGGGGGCTCTTCCCGGTGCGTACCTGGTCCGCCCACTGGCTGGCCCATCCCGGGTTCGCCCGGGCCGTGGAAGAGGCCCTCGCGCGGGAAGCAGCGGGCATGGACCATTACATGGACGAGTTGGCCGAGCGCTCGCCGTTCAAAGCGCTGCCGTGAGGTTCGAAGCGCCCCTCACCGAAGGCCGGCTCCTGCGCCGCTACCAGCGTTTCCTCGCCGACGTGGAAACGGCGGAAGGCCTGGTGGTGGCCCATTGCCCCAACACCGGGTCGCTCCTAGGCTGTCAGACCCCCGGCAGCCGGGTGTGGCTCTCCCGCAGCCGCAACCCGGCGCGCAAGCTCACCTATACCTGGGAGCTGGTGGAGGCGGACGGGGTGCTGGTGGGCATCCACACGGGCCGATCCAACCGGCTGGTGGAGGAGGCCCTGGCGGGCGGCGTGGTGGGGGAGCTGGAGGGTTATCGCCTCGAGCGGCGGGAGATCCGCTACGAGGGCTCGTCGAGCCGGGCCGATCTCCTGCTTTCCTCCGCCCGCGGCGGCCTCGCCTACGTGGAGGTTAAGAACGTGACCGCAGCGGTGAGCGGCGGGATCGCTCTCTTCCCCGACGCGGTGAGCAGCCGGGGCACCCGGCATTTGCACGAGATGATGCACGTGGTGAGCCGCGGCCAACGGGCGGTGCTGGTGTTCTGCGTGCAGCGGAGCGATGTGGACGAGGTGCGCCCCGCCGATGCCATCGACCCGACCTACGGCAGAACTCTGCGGGAGGCCCTGGCAGCGGGCGTGGAAGCGGTGGCCTACCGGGCCCGGGTCAGCCTGGAAGAGATCGTCCTGGTGGAGCGTGTTCCCGTGGTATGCCCCTGAGAAGCGCCCGCGGGTCAGCGCTCAGTTCAACTGGACACGCTCTCCCCAGGGCACCGGCTCCCGGCCCTTCACCAGCCACAGGACCGGATAGGGGGGCGCTCGCTCGGGGAATTCGCCGAGGGCGTCGGTGAAATAGATCAGGGCGTCGGGGCACAGGTCCTGGCGCTCGATCCACTCGAAGACCGGCGTGAAGCGGGTGCCGCCGCCCCCCGTCATCCGGGGCGGGAGGCGCAAGGCCTCCCAGGGCTCGAACACCCACGGCCCTTCGGGGGCGAGCCGCTCGTCGCAGGCATGCAGGGTGACCCGGGCCGGCAGTTGGCTCTTGAGGGCGTTCAGCTCGGCGGCGAACTCGGTAAGCTCCTCCTGGCCGATGGAGCCGGACACGTCGATCACGGCCACCACCTCCAACGCCCGGCTCGCTAGGCGCGGCAGGATCGCTTCCCCCTCCCGGCGCGGGGGACGCTGGAAGCTGTAGTCGTCCCGCCCGCAAGTCCGGAGAAAGCGTTCCAGCAGGGCCCGCCAGGGCAACCGGGGCTCGATGAAACGGTCCACGAGCCGCTGCCATCCCGCATGCAGCCGGCCCGCCCGCAGGGCCTGCTGAGCGGCGGCGGCGAGGCGCATGCGCCAGAGGCCGGCAAGCTCCTCGCCCCCCATGGCCGGGAGCGCCTGCGCCCCCAGAGCCGCCGCTCCCGCCCTGAGGCGGCCCACTGCCGCCGCTTCCAGGGCCAGATCGCCGGAAGGTCCGCCGCCTTTTGCGCCTTCCGGACTCGCTTCCCCCGGGGTAGCTCCCGCCGCCAGGCGGTCCGGGGCCTCCCCGCCCCCGTCGAAGGCATGCAGGTCCAGGGGCGCCTCCCGGGTGTCCTCGGGCACGAGGGGGTAGATCTCCTCCGCGGCCAGGCCCCGGAACGCGGGATCCAGCAGCGCCCCGGACGGGGGCTTTAACCCTTCCTCCACCAGCAGCCAGTTGACCGCGTGGTCGCAGGCCACGTCCCAGCGGCGGCGCACCCGGTGGCTGCGGCGGACGAAATGGCCGAGGGCGCAGTGGAGGGCCTCGTGGGCCAGCACGAACTGGGTCTCGGGCAGGGAGAGCCCCGCGATGTAGGCCGAGTTGTAATAGAAGGCCCGGGCGTCGGTGGCCACGGTGGGAACCCGCCGGGGATCCGCCGGCGTGAGGGGCAGGTGCAGCACCAGGGCCCCCAGGAACGGGGTATCCAGGATCAGCCGGGTGCGGGCCGCCCGCAGCTTGGTGTCGATGGCGGCGTCCATCGCCTGCACCCCCGTCGCGGCTTACGGCCCCGCCAGGGGCCGCTCATAGAGCACCAGGTCGGTGATGGAGTTGGCCCAGTCGGAAAACTCCGGCAGGTCGATCAAGGGCCGTCCCACCGAGCGGTGCATGTCGGCGACCAGCATCACCCCCAGCTCCCGCTGGGGAAAGGCCGTTGCGTACTTGAGGATGTTGCCGAGGACCCGGCGCGCGTCGGGCCCGCGGCTCGCCTGCACGGCCCGGCGCACCAGGGCCGCGGCGACTCCGTACTGCAGGTCCACTTCGTCGGGCACCCGCTCGCCCCGCCCTTCCAGGATGGCGTCCACGTCGGGCATGCGCTCCATAGTGTCGATGAAGGCCTTGAGCTCGATGCCCGCGGAAGCGCCCACGCACGCCTGCAGGGCGTCCAGGAGCAGCGCCTCCTCCTGGTCGAACTTGACCAGGGCCCGGTGGGCGTACTCCCAGGAACGGGGGGAGGGAAAGGCGACGGGGTGGCGCGCCGGGTCGAAATCGAACAGCAGGTCGGGGCGGAAGCGCAGGAAACCGATGATCCGGGGATCGATCCCGTGGGCGTGGGCCCAGGCCACCCAGTCGTCCAGGTGGGGCTCCACTTCGTAATGGGTGAAGCGGTTGGCCAGCGGCGCCGGCATCACATAGGTCACGCCCCGGTCCCCGGGCCGGTTGCCGGCGGCGAAGATGACCCAGCCGTCGGGCACCTGGTATTCCCCTAGGCGCCGGTCCAGAATCAACTGATAGGCCGCCGCCGCCACCGTGGGCGCGGCAGAGGTGATCTCGTCCAGGAACAGGATGCCCCGGTCGCCGTGGCGCTCCCGGTCGGGGAGCATGGCGGGCACGGACCACTCCACCCGGTTCCCGGCGCGGAAGGGAATGCCCCGCAGGTCCGTGGGCTCCAATTGGGAAAGGCGGAGGTCGATCAGGGCAACGCCGTGGCGGTGGGCGAGGTCCCCGATGATGCGGGACTTCCCCACCCCCGGCGGCCCCCACAACATCACGGGCGTATGCTCGCCAGAGACGGCGGCGTCGAGCTCCCGCTCCAGGATGGCGGCGATGTGGGAAGGACGCACTGGGTTTTCAACCTCGGGGGCTCGATGCATTCTAAACCTGCAGCGGAAGGGCAGCCAGCGGCGCCGGGGCCGGCTCCGCGCCGGATGCCCGCCGCGGCGCGCGAAGGGTAGAGTGGGCGCAGCCGTGGGCCCTGGCGCTGCGTTCACCAGGCTGTTCGGCGCGTTTCGGCGGCGCTCTACGCGCCTATTTTGGGATGGTTCTAGTCAGGAAAGGGGATTTTTGCTAACGTGCGCCGGTTCAGAGATCCGCCGATGAATTTCTGCTCCAACTGCGGCGCCCGGGTGGAATACCGGGTGCCGCCGGGCGACACCCTGCCCCGTCACGTCTGCCCCGCCTGCGGCGCCATCCACTACCAGAACCCGAAGATCGTGGTGGGTTGCATTCCCGAATGGGAAGACCGGGTGCTCCTGTGCCGTCGCGCCATCGAGCCGCGCTACGGCTACTGGACCCTGCCCGCAGGGTTCATGGAGAACGGCGAGACCACCTTCCAGGCCGCGTTGCGGGAAACGATGGAAGAGGCCTGCGCGCGGGTGGAGCTGGGACCCCTCTACACCGTGTACAACCTGCCCCACGTAAACCAGGTGTACCTCATGTTCCGCGCCCGGCTGCTGGACCTCGACTTCCGTCCTGGCGAAGAGAGCCTGGAAGTGAAGCTCTTCGCCGAGCCCGAAGTGCCTTGGAACGAACTCGCCTTCCGCACCATCCACGCCACCCTGCGCGACTACTTCGCCGACCGCGGCCGCGGTGAGTTCACCCTGCACGTGGGCACCATCGAGCCGGCGAAGAAATAAGGCCCTGTCGCGCCCATTTACGCGGTGGGCCTTTTGCCGCGGGATGGGATGCAGCGTTTAATCCCTCCCCTTCCACAGGCCCACCCGGCGTGCAGGGTGTCGTGGTGCGGCGGGGTGGGCGCTCGACGGTGCTCCGCGCCCCGCGTACACCGTCGAGCGCGCGGCCTGCCATTCGGCCGCGAACAGGAAGACGCCGTAGCAGTGATTCGTGGACGGCGAAGCCTCGCGGCTCATCGCCTCGACCTCAGCAGCTCCAAAGGGAGCCCTGCCTTGGAGGCGCCGGAGCGCCTCGCGCCAGTGCTCAAGACGCATCGTTAACTCGCCGACCACGGCCTTGAGGCGCGCCATCTCCTCGTCCTTGGGCGAGGGCTCGCGGCTCTTCAAGCGCGCCCGCCCGCGGCAAGAAGCGTCTCACGCCACTCGGAGAGCTTGGCCGCCGTGACACCGAGCTCCCGCGACCGGAGACCGAGATCCCCCCGAAGCAATCGCAACACCGCCTCGGCCTTTCTGCGGGCGAAGAATCGCCCCTTCACCGCTTGTTTCTTCGACACGGATACCTCCTTTGGTCACGGGGCATGTTGCCCTAAATCGGTGTCCAAAGAAATCGGGGGGCGGGGGAATTCCCGTAAAAAATCCGCTGTATGATATGTCCTGCGCCTTGACGGCGTGAGGCGGCAGAGCTGGGGCGGCGGCGACCCGCGTCCTCCGGGAAGCAGCAAGATTCTGGGTCTTTCCCACCCTACCTCAGCGCCCCGTACAAAAGCCGCACCGCGGGCGGACCGCGGCGCGGAAAGGGAGGAGTGCCGTGGTGGAACGCACGGGGGCAGGAGCCGCTGCAGACGCCCTGACCGAAGGCCGCATCCGCCTTCCCCAGTACCTGTTCATCCTGGCCCAGCTCGGGCTGCTCACGCTCCTGCTGCGGCAGTTCCAGATCGAAAGTCCTGCTTTCCTGCGGCTCGCTCTCCTCGCCTTCGCCGGCTTCGCCATCCACGCCCTGCTACCCCTGCGGCTGCGGCTGCCTTTCTTCCTGGCCCTGTCCATGGCCGGGATCGTAGTGGCGCTGGATCTCACCCACGGGCTGCGGCTCATCGCCATCGGGCTGATCCTCATCGGCATCTGCCACCTGCCGGTGTCCTTCTTCGCCCGCGGCGTGCTGCTCGCCGCGGCGGGGGGGCTCCTCGCGGCGCTGCGGGCGAAGTGGCTGGAGGGTCCGGTGTCCGACGCCGTATGGCCCATCCTCGGCTCCATGTTCATGTTCCGGCTGATCGTCTACTTCTACGATCTGCGCCACGACACGACGCCGGTATCGCCGGTCCGAACCCTGTCCTACTTCTTCATGCTGCCGAACGCCTGCTTCCCCCTGTTTCCGGTGGTGGACTACAAGGCGTTCCGGCGCAATTACTTCGACGACGACGCGTACCGTATCTACCAGGTGGGCATCGACTGGATGCTGCGCGGCGTCATTCACCTGATCCTGTACCGGTTCGTCTATTACTACCTCACCCTGGCCCCCTCCGAGGTGACCGGTCCGGGCACCTTGATGCAATACCTGGTGGCGAATTTTCTTCTCTACCTGCGCGTGTCCGGGTTGTTCCATCTGATCGTGGGCATGCTCTATCTCTTCGGCTTCCGCCTGCCCGAGACCCATCACCGCTATCTCCTCGCCGCCAGTTTTACCGACTTCTGGCGCCGCATCAACATCTACTGGAAGGACTTCATGCAGAAGGTCTTCTACTACCCGGCGGTGTTCAAGCTGCGGGGCCTGGGCACCACCAAGGCGATGGTGCTGGCCACCCTGTACGTGTTCCTCCTCACCTGGTTCCTGCACGCCTACCAGTGGTTCTGGCTGCGGGGCACCGCCCTGCTGGCGTGGCAGGACATCCTGTTCTGGATGATCCTGGGCGTCCTGGTGGTCCTGAACGGTCTCTACGAAATCAAACACGGCCGCCGCCGCACCCTGGGCAAATCCGTCCAGACCTGGCGCAGCCTCGGCGTCACCACCCTCAAGACCTTCGCCGTCTTCTGGTGCATCTGCGTGCTGTGGTCGTTCTGGACCGCCGAGTCTATCCCCGAATGGCTGTCCTTGTGGTCGGCCCTCGGCGGGGAATCGAGCTGGGAGGCGCTCGCCATCCCCGCCCTGGTGCTGGGGGTGATCCTGCTGGGCAGCATCGAACGCGGCGGGGTGCGCAACATTCGCGCCTCGGAACAGGAGGCGAAGCTCTGGCTGCGAGCCCGGGTCGCCACCGTGGCTGCCCTTGTGGCCCTGGTGGGAATCGGCATCGAAGGGGTGCACTCCCAGTTCGGCACCGAAGTGGCCACCGCCATCCACTCCCTGCGCTCCGGGCGCTTGAGCCGCCTGGATGTCGCCAAGCTGGAGCGCGGCTATTACGAAAACCTGCTCTCGGTGGACCGGTTCAACTCCCAGCTCTGGGAGGTGTACACGAAAAGACCCGCCAACTGGCTGGACGTGCAGGGGGCGAATCTCAAGCGCTTCAGCGGCGGCTTCGCCCAGGTGGAATTGATTCCCTCCTTCGTCTCGAAAGCCGACTTCGGCACCCTCAGCATCAACCGCTGGGGCATGCGGGATCGGGACTACGAGCGAATGCCGCCGCCCGGCACCTACCGCATCGCTCTGCTGGGCGCCTCATTGGTGATGGGCTGGGGCGTCGGCGACGGGGAAACGTTCGAGGCGCTGCTGGAAGAGCGGTTGAACCGGGACGCCGCCGAGGCCGGGCGGCGCAAGATCGAGATCCTCAACTTCGGCGTTCCTGGCTATCAGCCGCCCCAGCAACTGGTGGCGCTGGAGAAGGCGCTCGGGTTCAGCCCGGATGCGGTGTTCTACGTGGCGACAGGCCGGGAGATCTCCCGCGCGGCGAGATACATGGTGGAAGTGGTGCAAAAGGACATCGAGATCCCGTACGCGCCGCTGCGGGAGATCGTCGCTCAAGCGGGGCTCAACCGGGAGATGGACGAGGCCACCGCCCTCAAGCGGCTTGCGCCCTTAAGCGGGGAGATCCTGTCCCGGGTCTACCAGCGCATCGTCGAGCAATCCCGCGCCGCGAAGGCCATCCCCGTGCTGGTGTTCCTGCCCCAAGTCCGGGAGGGCGCCTGGCAGGAAGAGACCCCCGAGACCCTGCGCCGGGCGCAGCAAACCGGTTTCCTCGTGATCGATCTCTCGGACGTCTACAAAAACCACGACATCTCCTCGATCCGCCTCGCGGAGTGGGACGATCACCCCAACCGGCGCGGCCATGAACTGATCGCTTCCCGCCTCTACAAGGCGCTGCAGGAGCAGCAGGAAGCCATTTTCCATCACCAGCGGCAGGTATCGAGAAACTGATCATCGCGCGCGGCCAGGGAGGCCACTATGACAGAGGACATCAAGAGCGCCGTCAAGGAATTCATCCTCAGGGAGTTCCTGCCGGGGGAAAGCCCCGACGAGCTGACCGATGGGACACCCCTCATCACGGGGGGCGTGCTCGATTCCATCGCCACGCTGAAGCTCGTCCTGTTCATCGAGGAGCGCTTCGGGGTGACGCTCCAGGCCCATGAAACGGACCCGGAGCACCTGGACACCCTCGCCCAGATCGCCTCCCTCATCCGTTCCAAGCAAGGTTAAGGAGGCGAGACCATGGAAACGCCTTGCGTGCTGCACGATGCTTTCATCCGCGCCGCCGAGCGGTACCCGGAGCGCATCGCCGCGGTGGAGCCGGGCGCGGGGGAGATCACCTATCGCGAGCTGGCAGCGCTCTCCGACCGGGTCCGGGATCGCCTCCGGACCCTGGGCGTGCAGCCGGGCGACCGGGTGGGGATTTATTTGCGCAAGTCCATCGACGCGGTGGCGGCCATCTACGGGATTCTCAAGGCGGGGGCCGCCTACGTGCCGGTGGATCCCGGCGCGCCGCCCTCGCGCAACGCCTACATCCTGCACGACTGCGCCGTGCGGGCGGTGGTGCTGGAGCGGCGCTTCCAGGAAAAGCTGGAGGCCGAGCTGGCGCAACTGGGCGCCGTGCCGTCCTCCTTCGTCCTGGAGGGGGCCGGGGGCGGGGCCGCCCTGGCGCGGGCCCTGGAGCAGGCGGACGCCGCAAACCCCGCCCCGCTGACGACCACCGCGATGCCCGGGCCCGGCGATCTCGCCTACATCCTGTACACCTCCGGTTCCACGGGCAAACCCAAGGGGGTCATGCTGTCCCACGAGAACGGGGTGAGCTTCGTCGACTGGTGCTCCGAGGTCTTCGAGCCCCGCGCCACCGACCGTTTCTCCTCCCACGCGCCCTTCCACTTCGACCTGTCCATTCTGGACATCCACGTGGCCCTGAAGCACGGCGCGGCCCTGGTCCTGGTGGCCGAGGACGCGGGCAAAGATCCCCTGCGCCTCGCGCCCCTGATCGCCGAGCAGCGCATCAGCGTGTGGTATTCGGCCCCCTCCATCCTGAGCCTGCTGGCCCAGTACGGAAGCCTTTCAAGCCACGACTATTCCGCGTTGCGCCTGGTGCTCTTCGCCGGCGAGGTCTTTCCGGTGAAGCACCTGCGGACCCTGACCCGGTGGTGGCCCCACCCGAGGTATTTCAACCTCTACGGGCCCACCGAAACCAACGTGTGCACCTTCTACGAGGTGCCGCTCCCGATCCCGGAGGAGCGCACCGCCCCCTTTCCCATCGGCCGGGTGTGCTCCCATCTGCGCAGCAAGGTGGTGGACGGAGAGGGGCGCGAGGTCCAGCAGGGGGAAGAGGGAGAACTCTGCATCAGCGGGCGGGGCGTGATGCAGGGCTACTGGGCCCTGCCCGAGCGGACTGCCGCCGCCTTCCTCACCGACGGGGACGGGGTGCGGTGGTACAAGACCGGCGACATCGTGGTAGAGGGAAATGACGGAAATTACGTTTACCTCGGGCGGCGCGACCGCATGGTGAAGCGGCGCGGCTACCGGGTCGAGCTGGGGGAGATCGAGGCCGGGCTCTATCGCCATCCCCTGGTCAAGGAAGCGGCGGTGGTAGCCCTTCCCGACGAGGAGGCGGGCGTCAAGATCAAAGCCTTCCTGAGCTGCCGGGAAAGCAAGCGCCCCTCCCTCATCGAGCTGAAACGCTTCTGCAGCGAGGTCCTTCCCGCCTACATGATTCCCGACCACTTCGTCTGGTGCGAAGCGCTGCCCAAGACCTCCACCGACAAAGTCGACTATCAGCGATTGAAGGAAATGGTCTGATGGACTTCTCCTTGTCCGACGAGCAGAAGCTGCTGCGCGACAGCATCGTCAAATTCGCCCAGCGGGAATTGAACCAGGGGGTAACCGAACGGGACCGGGATCAGACCTTCTCCCGGGAGCTGTGGCGCAAGTGCGCCGGGATCGGCCTCCCGGGGCTTCCGGCGCCCGAGGAATACGGCGGCAGCGGCCTGGACCCCCTGTCCTGCGCCATCGCCCTGGAGGCGCTGGGCTACGGCTGCCGCGACGGGGGCTTGAGCTTTTCCCTGTGCGCCCATCTCCTCGCCTGCGTTGCGCCCATCACGACCCACGGGACCGAAGCCCAAAAGCGACGCTACCTCCCCGGGCTGTGCGACGGAAGCCTGATCGGCATGCATGCCATCACCGAGCCCGGTGCCGGCTCGGATTCCTTCGCCATGCGCACCCGGGCGGAGCGCGCCGGCGGAGGTTGGCGTTTGAACGGCACCAAGACCTTCGTCTCCAACGGACCGGTGGGCGACCTGGCGGTGGTCTTCGCCGTGACCGACCCGGCCAAGGGGTTCCACGGCGGCGTGACCGCCTTTCTGATGGAGAAAGGCACGCCCGGTTTTTCCGCCGGCGGGAAGTTCGAGAAGATGGGCCTGCGCACGTCCCCGGTGGGCGAGCTGGTGTTCCAAGACGCCCGCGTGCCCGAGGACGCCGTTCTCGGCGCGGTGGGAGGCGGCGCGGCGGTCTTTTCCACCGCCATGGACTGGGAGCGCACCCTGCTGGTGGCGTGCCACGTGGGCACCATGGAGCGCTTGCTGGAGACCTGCATCGCCTACGCCCGGACCCGCTCCCAGTTCGGCCAGCCCATCGGCAAGTTCCAGGCCGTCGCCCACAAGATCGCCGACATGAAGGTGCATCTGGAGGCGGCCCGCGTCCTCACCTACCGCTCCGCCTGGCGCCTCGCACACCAGCGCAACGCCTCGCTGGACGCCTCCATCACCAAGCTGTTCGTGAGCGAATCCCTGGTCCGCACGGCCCTCGACGCGGTCCAGGTGCACGGCGGCTACGGCTTCATGACGGAATACGAAGTGGAGCGGGCCTTGCGGGACGCCGTGGGCAGCACCCTCTACTCGGGCACGTCCGAAATGCAGCGCAACATCATCGCCCGCTGGCTGGGGCTTTGAGCGGCGATAGCAGGAGGCCAAGCAGCCCGTTGCTGTGTTCCGGAGCCTCCCGCCACGAGACAGAGTAGTGCGCCTATCCTCCCACAATAAGCCATACCGGTGCGAAGCCGCGCTTTCGAGCCACTCCGTAGCTGTTTGGTCCGGCTCTCCTTTCTAGCGGCTTACCCCTAGCCCATTCCTCCTTTGAGCTGATCAGTGCCATCGGCGTCTAGATCTAGATCAAGGGATCCGGCTCGATAACGCCTCAACACTTGCGAGAAGCATCCTACGAAATATCAATTTACATTTGGCCCCTTTTATCAGAAGCGCTCGCAATTTAATATTCTTGGTTCATGACATGATAGATGACTTCCCCGTTCATACGTGCTTATTGTAGCGAAGGTAGGAGCGAAGCAATGGCTACGGCGGGGATTTCCTCGAGAATCGAAGCCAACGGGCACGAGGCGGCAAAAAAACAATTCCTCAAAACCCTACTATGGATCTTCGCCTTCCTCGGCAACGTGGAGCTGGCCCTGCAAATCAGGGCTCACTTGAGATACGGCCAAAGCGTGTTCAACTTTTTAATAGGGGCAACGACATACGAATACAACAAGGAAATAGGCGTAAAGCTTCTTCGCCCATCCACAACGATAGGTGGAGCGGATTTCATCATCCGTAGCAACTCTATAGGCCTGCGCGGTCCAGAAATACCTCTGGCTCCCGTAACAAACGAGTTGCGCATAGCACTGCTCGGCGCCTCGACCATAATGGGCACTTATGCCCGTGACAACTCCAAGACTTCCAGTGCACAACTGGAGAGACTCATTAAAGCGCGGAAAAATATGAATACGGTTCGGGTAATCAATGCGGGCATCGCCGGCCTCACGATCCGCGATCAAATTCGGCTCTTTGAGCGCTTACTGGTCCCGCTCTCTATAGATATGGTCATCTGGTATCCGGGCGCCAATGATATCGGCTGCAAAAATCCGGTTCGTGAAAGGCACCAGAAAAAAAGTAATAACCTTCCTTACCCAGTCTTGCCCAATTGGATCTTGTCCTATGAGCTGCTCACCAAGAACACCTCCTGGCTCCGAGCCAACGTGCCGCAGAAATCCAGAGCGCTAGTTCCAGACTTCGACCCGGATTCACTTAGAAGCGACCTGATGCGGTTGATCGAGATCGCAAATCGAGAGGGCATCAAGATTATCCTATCCACCAGTGCGCGCAGCTTTACCTCGGCCCTGCCCGAAGAGGAGCGTCGCAGGCGTGCGTCCTCCGCGCTTCACTTCAGGCCCTGTTACACGGTTGATTCGCTTCTTGAAGCGCTCGATCGCTTCAACGAGACAATCCGCGATGTTGCGCACTCCGCAAACGTCACGCTTTTGGATGCCGCAACCCTCATACCTGCGGATGTTTCGTATTTCGGAGATACCACTCACTTTTCAGAAAAGGGAGAGATTCTCTTCGCAGAGCTCGCATTGAGCGCAATCGAGCGAGTCGCTAACCTTCATTGACTTGCAGCCGTGGGTTTAACCAGTTTCGGCTTTTTTGCGTTTCTAGGGACAGTCTGGCTAGCTGTCCACTACGCTGTGAATACGTCAAATGCGAGAAAAAACCTGCTGCTTCTCGCAAGCTACTATTTTTACGCAACTTGGGATTGGAGGTTTGCGGGGCTTGTTGCCTTCACAACTGTTGTGCAGTGGACGATCGGCTCCGCGATGCTTCATGCAGCAAGCCAGCGAGCCCGCAACAGATACCTTGTTGTTTCACTGGCCTACTGCCTCGGCTGCCTTGCCTATTTTAAGTACTTCGGCTTTTTCATCGCAGAGCTTCAGCAGCTTTTGGAGCTTGTTGGTCTTCCGGCTCAGTTTGGCACGCTCGAAATTTTTCTGCCTATCGGGATTTCCTTCTACACGTTTCAGGCGTTAACCTACACGTTAGACATCCACGCAGGTAAGATCACTGCGGCGGTCACGTTTTTTTGGACAGTCGGGTAAGCTAAAGCTGCCCGGTTGAAAGGAACGGGAAGCATGGGAGCAA
>NZ_JBQACR010000099.1:0-483 GCF_051905455.1 Pelomicrobium sp. G1 | reverse complement strand
GATCCACCTTGACCTTGTCGACCCCGTCCAGGGCGCGCAGCTTTTTTTCGATCCCGTAGGCGCAGAACGGGCACGCCAGCCCGTCCACCTGGAGCCAATAACTCGGTCCGGCCGCCAGTGCCACCGAAACGATCCACAGGAGCCCCAGCGCGGACGCCAGAACGGGCAGCATCTTTCTCATCGCCGTGATCCTCCTTTCCAAGGAACCTCGCTCATCCGATTTCACCGATGCCCGCCCGGCCAGGTGAGAAGCGGCAGGTTGATGACGACGTTGGTCCTCTCCACCGCGATCTCGCCGCGGGACGCCACCTGCCCCACTTCGGCCGCGGTGCTGAGCAGCCGCGCCGTCCGTTCGTCTTTCCAGGTGACGAGATGGAGCGCCCGGAGCGGGCTATAGCCTCCCGCACCCGGCGGGCGGTCGAACACGTCGGCCGGGAAGTCGAACGGCCCGTTGCCAGAAACGCCGCTCTTGAACACGTAGAC
>NZ_JBQACR010000098.1:0-483 GCF_051905455.1 Pelomicrobium sp. G1 | reverse complement strand
GCGCGTACCCGGTGATCGACGTGGCGCCCCTCGACGCCATCCGGGTAAACACGCCGCTCGCCTTCACCTATCCGGATGAGCGCTCGCCGGCGATCCTGGTGCGCTTGCACGAGGCAGCTCCGGGCGGAGTCGGCCCCGGCAGTTCCATCGTCGCCTTCTCCAGCCTGTGCACGCACAAAGGCTGCCCCGTGGGTTACCGGCCGGAGCGGAAGCTGCTCATCTGTCCCTGCCACTGGAGCAGCTTCGATCCCGCCAAGGCGGGCCAGATCGTGATCGGCCAGGCGAGCCAGTCCCTGCCCCAGATCGTTCTGCAAGTGCGCTCCGGCATGGTCCAAGCCGTGGGCCTCAATGGCCTGATCTACGGACGGCACACCAACATCCTCTGACGGCCTCCTGGAAGCCAGCCGCGCCATGGACCGGGTTCCCCTTCCACCGCCAAACGCGCAGCGCTTCGACACCGTCTGCCAGTTCTGCATCGTGGGG
>NZ_JBQACR010000097.1:0-483 GCF_051905455.1 Pelomicrobium sp. G1 | reverse complement strand
AGGATCTGCTGGCGGAGGTACGCGCCCGCCGGCGCGACCTGGTGATCGACGCCCTGACGATCCCCGTGGCGTATCTCCGCGCCGGCACCCCGGATGTCGGCGTGCCGCCCCTGGGCGGATATGACGCCTGGTCACGCATGGTGCGCCAAGCGCTTGTATGGTTAGGCGAGACTGATCCCTGCAACACCATGGAACGGACCCGCGAGGATGATACGCGCCGCGCGGCAACCCGTGCAGTGTATGCAGCGTGGCATGCCGCGCTCGGTGAGGCGCCGGTTACCGTGGCCGATTTGCTGGCGCAGGCGCGCCAGGACCCTGACCTAGCCGCGGCGCTGCGGGATGCATTTGGCGATGATGTGACCGCCCGCGGGGTGGGCGCGTGGTGCGCCTACCACCGGGACCGGCGGGTGGATGGGTTGGTGTTACGCGATTCTGGTATTAGCCGCACCCGCGCCAGGCGGTGGTTGGTGGAAAGGGCATGAC
>NZ_JBQACR010000096.1:0-484 GCF_051905455.1 Pelomicrobium sp. G1 | reverse complement strand
GCGCTGAAGCAGCTAGGAAAAAATGCGCTCACCCCAGCTCAGCATGAGCTGCTCGAAAGTCTCAAACGGCTCGGTATCGGTGAGCAAGGACTACGCGATCTCGCTGAAGATGTGGTCGAGATAGCGCCCGGCACCAAGCTTATACGAACCTTTCCGTTCAGTCTTGAAAAACAACCCGAAGGGATGGTGTTGGAGCTCGCTTATCACGATGTCGCCTCGGACAAAATATTCCAAGTGCGGCAAGAAGTCGGTCTCGAGGCGAACCTTGCTTCTTTCGCCCGTTAGTCCGGACGGTGCGATTAATCCTTAAGATGTTATATGTGATTCGTAATCCCCATGCCAGCCGCCAGGACCCGACACGGACTGTCCTTCCTCCCGCAGGTCCTCGTGCGCCCGGAGAAGGGCGATGCGCAAGTGCCGGCATTGCCAAGGCACTACGGCGCCATTTTGATCTCGGTGCTGTTGCTACCCCTTTCCATTACCC
>NZ_JBQACR010000095.1:0-488 GCF_051905455.1 Pelomicrobium sp. G1 | reverse complement strand
GATGGCTTTCGTTCCTGGTATACCCTGTTCCTTGAGGCGCAGCACGCCGGAGAGCACGGGGAGCAGAAATGCTTCGGTCTTGCCGCTGCCGGTGCCCGTCTTGACGATCGCGTTCCGTCCTGCTTCGACGGTACGAAGCGCCTCCTCCTGGTGCGCGTACAGGCTGGAAGCGCCGAACGGCCAGTTGAAGCGGGGAAGCGTCGGATGTCCGATGCCTGCGGAGAGCAGTTGCGAGAGCGTTTGCCCTTGAGCGAAGTCACGCGCGAGCGTGACATACGGGCCCTTAACGAGCACTTCCGCACGGTCCACGTGTTCCTCGAACTGCGCGCGCAGCTTCGGGTCGGCGAGCCGATAGGAGCTCTTGATGAAGCTCCGGTACTGCTCGATCAAATGGCGTACGCTCTCGATGACGGAGAAGCGATTCACGGTAACACCTGCTCCAAAAGGAAGGCGGTGCGAACGTCAGCCAGCCAGCGCTTGCCAAAGTG
>NZ_JBQACR010000094.1:0-489 GCF_051905455.1 Pelomicrobium sp. G1 | reverse complement strand
GGAATCAGGAATCAGAGTCATCGGACAGCGCTTCGCGCCACAAAACTCCCCTGATTCCTGATCCCTGCTGTGGAGCTTAGGAACCTCTGAACGCGTCCCGCGCGGAGCGCGTTGCGAGCGCGAAGACTGGCAGATGCTAGACGCGAGGCCGCAGCCGTATCGGGAATACGGCGAGGCCGAGCAACACCGCAGATGCCGTCTTCCCGCCGCAACCCGAAGGGACCGGGCGATTCGGGCGCATGGCTTTGTCGCGGCTTCGCTTGTGTACGTTAAGTACACGGCGCTCGCCGCTTCGCGCCCTGCATCCCGACTCGCCTCGGTCGCGCCCGTGCGCGACTCGTTCAGAGGTTCCCTGGGCTCGAACCGGTGACCTCCTGCTTGCAAAGCAGGCGCTCTCCCCGCTGAGCTATAGCCCCCCCGTGGTGGGTCTGGGTGGACTTGAACCACCGACCCCACGCTTATCAAGCGTGTGCTCTAACCGGCTGAGCT
>NZ_JBQACR010000093.1:0-490 GCF_051905455.1 Pelomicrobium sp. G1 | reverse complement strand
GCGAAACGCAGCCCGCCGAGTGGGATGCACCCGCCAGCGTACACGTCGCAGTCCTGCCCCGTGGCGCGTCGCTGACAGGAAGGCATGCCGCCGTTGTCAGTGAACCGGCGATGCGGGATATTGATGGCGTCAAGGTCGTCCTATGACCAGCGTCTCTGTCCGTCCTGAACTGCTCCGCTGGGCCTGCGAGCGCGCCGGTTACGAACCGCGCGAGCTCGCGCAGCGATTCCGCGGGCTGCCGAAATGAATGGAGGGCGAGGGGCAGCCGACGTTCAAGCAGCTCGAGGCGTTCGCGAGAGCGACCCATACGCCGTTCGGCTACTTCTTTCTCCCCGAGCCGCCGGAAGAGCGGCTACCGATTCCCGATTTACGCATGCTGCGACAGCGCCCGCGGCGCCCGAGCGCGGACCTGCTCGATACCCTGTATGCGATGCAGCGGCGAAGCCGCTGGCTTGCCGACGAGCGCAGGGACATGGGGGCGGAACCGCTC
>NZ_JBQACR010000092.1:0-493 GCF_051905455.1 Pelomicrobium sp. G1 | reverse complement strand
GGTACGAGGAGCTGGAGGACTGGGAGAAGAACGTCTACTGGCACTTCGACCTGGGCCTGAGGACCGAGGCGGGCGACGTGATGCCGCTGCGGATCCCCAAGCCCTTCGAGTGGGGCGCGGTGTTCGGCTCGGTGCCCGAGGCCCTGGCCCAGGTGGCGATCGAGCAGCGCGGCAAGCGCTTCGGCCAGCGCCTGCGCTCGGTCCTGGAGGACGTGTTCCTGCTGCGGGCGGTGCCCACGGCGCTTCTCGTGCCGCTCGAATTATGGGCGAACGTCAACACCTTCACCGACCGGCCCATCGTGCCGGAGTCGAAGCAAGGGCTCGACCCCGAGCTCCAGCACGGGCCCCACGCGAGCCTGACCGCCCGGGAGATGGGCAAGCTCCTCGGGGTGAGCCCGGCCAAGATCGATCATGCCATCCGCGGCTTCTTCGGGACGCTGGGGCTGTACGCGGTGGTGCTGGCCGACCAGGGGGTGCGCGCCGCGGGCGATCA
>NZ_JBQACR010000091.1:0-499 GCF_051905455.1 Pelomicrobium sp. G1 | reverse complement strand
CCCTCGAGCTGGGGGGCAACGCGCCGTTCATCGTCTTCGACGACGCGGACTTGGACCAAGCAGTGGAAGGCGCCATGGCGTCCAAGTACCGCAACACCGGCCAGACCTGCGTGTGCGCGAACCGCATCTTCGTGCAGGACCGGGTGTACGACGCCTTCGCTGCCAAGCTGCGGGAGAGAATCGTGGGCCTCAAGGTGGGCAGCGGTTTCGAGGAAGGCGTGCAGCAGGGTCCCCTGATCGACGCCCAGGCCCTCGCCAAGGTGGAAGAGCACATCGCCGACGCGGTGGCCAAGGGAGCGAAGGTGGCGGTGGGCGGCCGCCGCCACCCCCTCGGCGGTACCTTCTTCGAGCCCACCCTGCTCGTGGAAGTGAAGCCCGGCATGAAGCTCATGCGGGAGGAGACCTTCGGTCCCGTGGCGCCCCTCGTCCGCTTCAAGACCGAGGACGAAGCCATCCGGCTCGCCAACGACACCGAGTTCGGGCTCGCCTCCTACTTCTA
>NZ_JBQACR010000090.1:0-501 GCF_051905455.1 Pelomicrobium sp. G1 | reverse complement strand
GGGGGGGGAAAGGAGGAGCTAGAGTACGTCGCCGCCATCGCCGCCAATATGCCTGCCGGTACGCTCAACCTGGCCGGGCGCTTGAGCCTTCCGATGCTGGGGGCGCTGCTCGCGGGCGCCGCGGTGTACGTGGGACCCGACACCGCCACCACCCACATCGCCGCCGCCGTGGGCACGCCCACCGTGGCCTTATTCGGTCCCTCGAACCCGGTGAAGTGGGGGCCGTGGCCCAAGGACCATCCGGCGGACCGCAACCCATGGCGGCGCGTGGGCAGCCAACGCGTGGGGAACGTCTACCTCGTGCAAGGTGCCAAGGACTGCGTACCCTGCCTGCTGGAGGGCTGCGGACGCCACGTGGAAAGCTTCAGCGACTGCCTGCAGGAACTCCCCGCGAGCCGGGTGATCGAAGCGGCGCAAGCGCTGCTCGCGGAGCGCTCGACGCCGGCCGGATAGTGACACGAGTGTAATACTAGACCTGTCTCAAAATTGCCGGCGCGGTAG
>NZ_JBQACR010000008.1:166045-171434 GCF_051905455.1 Pelomicrobium sp. G1 | reverse complement strand
GGAACCCCCAGCCCCTCGGCCACCTCCCGGATGCGCTTCATCTTGGCACGTTGCGCGATTTCAATGTCGCTCAGCATGTTCTTTTCCCCTTCTCCTCAAGCTTGTTGCGGGCCCGCCGCACCGCTCGATCGACGATCCGGCCGGCCAACCGGCGGGCCCACGAGAATGGCCGGGATGTTAGTCAGCCGGCCGACTCCTGGCATTGACCATGGTCAAGAGTGAAAACCCTTCTCCCCCACCGGGACCCGGCGTCACGCCACCGCCAGCGAGCGCCCGCCGCCGTAGCTCAGGTGGACGGGAGCCTCGCCGCCGGGCCGCACTTTGGCCGCGCAGTACTTGAACTCGGGAATTTTCCCGTACGGGTCCAGGGCTGGATTGGTGAGCAGGTTCGCCGCCGCCTCGTAGAAGCAGAACGGGATGAACACCGCTCCCCGCGGCGTCGATTCCTCGGCGCGGGCGAAGAGGGCAATCCTGCCCCGGCGCGTCTCCACCGTGACCAGGTCCCCGGGTTTCACGCCCAGGGCGTCCAGATCCAGGGGATGGAGGGAGGCCACCGGTTCCGGTTCGATGGCGTCCAGCACCCCCGCGCGCCGGGTCATGGCGCCGGTGTGCCAGTGCTCGAGCTGGCGGCCGGTGATCAGCACCCACGGGTATTCCTCGTCCGGGCGCTCCGCCGCCGGGACGATGTCCGCCGGCACGAAGCGGCCGCGGCCGGTCTTGGTGGGGAAGCGGTCGATGAAGACCACCGGCTGTCCCGGATCGCCCTCCTTCTCGCACGGGTAGGTGACCGAGCTTTCCTGCTCCAGCCGCTCCCAGGTGATGCCGGCGATGGAGGGCATTGCCCGGCGCATCTCCTCGAACACCGCCCGAACGCCGCTCTCGGGGCCCTCGTAGCGCCACTCGAGTCCGAGCCGTTTCGCCATCTCCTGGATGATCCACAGGTCCTGGCGGGCGTCCCCCGGCAGATCCAGGGCACGTCGGCCGAGTTGCACCATGCGGTCTGTGTTGGTCACGGTACCCGTCTTCTCGGGCCAGGCGGAGGCGGGCAGCACCACGTCGGCGAGATAGGCCGTCTCGGTGAGGAAGATGTCCTGCACTACCAGCCACTCCAGCCGCGCCAGGGCCTCCCGGGCGTGCTGCAGGTCCGGATCGGACATGGCCGGGTTCTCCCCCATGATGTACATGCCGCGGATTTCCCCCGCCAGGATCGCGTTCATGATCTCCACCACGGTGAGCCCGGGCTTGGGATCGAGGCGGGTGCCCCACAGCTTCTCGAAGCGCGCCCGGGCTTCGGCGTCGTCCACCCGCTGGTAGTCCGGGAACACCATGGGGATCAGGCCCGAGTCGGAAGCGCCCTGCACGTTGTTCTGGCCGCGCAGAGGATGAAGCCCCGTGCCCGGGCGCCCGACTTGGCCCGTCATCAGAGCGAGGGCGATCAGGCAGCGGGCGTTGTCGGTGCCGTGCACGTGCTGGGAGATGCCCATGCCCCACAGGATCATGGAGCCCTTGGATTTGGCGTACAGGCGCGCCACCTCCCGGATCGTTTCGGCAGGAATGCCGCACACCGGCGCCATCCTCTCAGGGCTGTAACCTTTGACGTTTTTCTTCAGGGCTTCGAACCCCTCCGTGCGGCTGCGGATGAAGTCCTCGTTCACCAGCCCCTCTTCCACGATGGTGTACATCATGGCATTCAGGAGGGCGACATCGGTGTCGGGCTTGAACTGCAGGAAATAGGTGGCGTAGCGGGCCAGCTCGGTGCGGCGCGGGTCGGCGACGATGAGTTTCACCCCCTGCTTGGCCGCGTTCTTGATCCAGGTGGCGGCCACCGGGTGGTTCACCGTCGGGTTGGCGCCGATCACCAGGACCACCTCAGCTTTCAGCACGTCGCTCACCTGGTTGGACACGGCCCCGCTGCCGATGCCCTCCAGGAGCGCCGCCACGCTGGAGGCGTGGCACAGGCGGGTGCAGTGGTCCACGTTGTTGCTGCCGAAGCCCGTGCGCACCAGCTTCTGGAACAGGTAGGCCTCCTCGTTGGACCCCTTGGCCGAGCCGAACCCGGCCAGGGCGTGCTTGCCGTGGGCGTCCCGGATCTGCCTGAGTTTGCCGGCGGCCAGATCCAGTGCTTCCTCCCACGTGGCTTCGCGGAAAACCTCCTGCCAATGCTCCGGGTCCACCACGAAGTCGGCGGATTTGGGCACGCCTGGCTTGCGGATAAGGGGCTTGGTCAAGCGCTGCCGGTGATGCACGTAGTCGAACCCATAGCGTCCCTTCACGCACAGCCGCCCGTGGTTTGCGGGGCCATCGCGCCCGGTCACATAGAGGATCTTGTTGTCCTTCACGTGATAGGTGAGCAGGCATCCCACACCGCAGTAGGGGCAGACCGAGTCCACGGTCTTGTCCGCCTGCTGGAGCCCCACGTCCCGAGCCGGCATCAGCGCCCCCGTCGGGCACGCCTGGACGCACTCGCCGCACGCCACGCAGGTGCTCGCGCCCATCGGGTCATCGAAGTCGAACACGATCTTGGAGCGGTCGCCGCGGAACGCGTAGCCGATCACGTCGTTCACCTGCTCCTCGCGGCAGGCGCGCAGGCAGCGGGTGCACTGGATGCAGGCGTCGAGCCGCACCGCCATCGCCGGGTGGGACAGGTCCGGCGACACCTGGGGGCGGGGGGCGAAGCGGGGCTTGCCCACCCGGAGCTTGCGCGCCCATTGGTCCAGCTCGGACTCGAGGGTGTACTGCTCCTGCGGCATGTCGGAGAGCAGGAGCTCCAGCACCATCTTCTGGGAGTGCAGGGCCCGCTCGCTGTCGGTCGCAACTTCCATGCCGGGCGCAGGCCGCCGGCAGCAGGAGGGCGCCAGCACCCGCTCCCCCTTGACCTCCACCATGCAGGCGCGGCAGTTGCCGTCAGGCCGCAGGCCCTCCTTGTAGCACAGGTGGGGAATCTCGATCCCGTAGCGCTTGGCCGTCTGCAGGATCGTCTCGTTGCTATAGCCGGTGACCTCCTTCCCGTTCAGCTTGAATCGGATCGCTTCGGGCCGGACTTCCAGGTCGGTCATCTTCATGGGCTCACCTCTTCGATGGGGATCGGCGCCGCCTCTCCTCGTTGGAGCGGCGCGGCCAGAGTCGGTTCGTTATTCGATTTCCTTGGGAAAGAACTTGATCACGCTCTTCACCGGGTTCGGCGCCGCCTGGCCCAGGCCGCAGATGGAGGCGTCCATCATGGCTCGGGACAGCTCCTCCAGTAGCGGCACGTCCCACTCGGGCTTCTCCAGAAGAGCGAGGGCCTTGGCGGTGCCCACGCGGCAGGGCGTGCACTGGCCGCAGGATTCGTCGTGGAAAAAGGCCATCAGGTTGCGGGCGGCGTCCCGCGCCCGATCTTTGTCCGAGAGCACGATCACCGCCATGGAGCCGATGAAGCAGCCGTGGGGCTCCAGGGTGCCGAAATCGAGGGGAATGTCCCCCATGGAGGCGGGCAGGATCCCGCCGGAGGCCCCGCCGGGTAGATAGGCGTAGAACTCGTGGCCGTCCAGCATGCCGCCGCAGTACTCCTCGATCAGCTCTTTCACCGTGATGCCGGCCGGCGCCAGCTTCACCCCCGGCTCCTTGACTCGGCCGCTCACCGAAAAGGAGCGCAGGCCCGTGCGCCCGTGGCGACCATGGGAGGTGTACCAGCCGGCGCCCTTTTCCAGGATATCCCTGATCCAGTAGAGGGTCTCGAAGTTGTGCTCCAGGGTGGGGCGGCCGAACAGGCCCACCTGGGCTACGTAGGGGGGGCGCAGCCGGGGCATGCCTCGCTTGCCTTCGATGGATTCGATCATCGCCGACTCTTCCCCGCAGATGTAGGCGCCCGCGCCGCGGCGCAGGTGGATCGGGGGCAGGGCACAGGGGGGATCCTGCTGGAGGGCCTTGAGCTCCCGCGCCAGCATCTCCCGGCAGCCGTGGTACTCGTCCCGCAGGTAGATGTAGATCTCGGAGACGCCGCACACCCAGGCGGCGATGATGGCCCCTTCCAGGAACCGGTGGGGGTCCCGCTCCAGGTAGTAGCGATCCTTGAAGGTCCCGGGCTCGCCTTCGTCGATGTTGACCGCCATCAGCCGCGGCGCAGGTTCTCCGCGCACGATGCGCCACTTGCGCCCGGCCGGGAAACCGGCCCCGCCGAGCCCCCTTAAGCCCGAGTCCTCCATGGTCTTGAGGAACTTCTCCGGATCGTGCTTGCCCGCCAGGCATTCGGCCAGCAGCCGGTAGCCTCCCTGGGCGCGGTACTCCTGATAGGTGATGCCTCTAGGGGGCGAGTCCTTGAGTTCCCGACGCGCCACCGCCGCGAGCACCCGCTCGACTTCCGCCCCCTCAATCGGTTTCTGACCTACCACGGCCACCGGTGCGCCGGCGCAGCGGCCGACGCACGGCGCTGGAATGACGCGCACGCCGGGACCCAATTGCTTTTTGAGCTGGGCCATCAGCTCATGGGCCCCCGCCAGCTCGCAGGAGAGGGATTCGCACACTCGCACCGTGACCGCGGGCGGAGCCGCATCGCCCTCCTTCACCACGTCGAAGTGATGGTAGAAGGTGGCCACCTCGAAGACCTCCGTGAGGGCCAGGTTCATCTCCCGGGCGAGGGCCGCCAGGTGGGCCGCCGAGAGATGGCCATAGGCGTCCTGGATCTTGTGCAGATGCTCGATGAGGAGATCCCGGCGCCGGGGCTCCTCCCCCAGCAGGGCGCGTACTTCCTCCAGCGCCTTGGGATCGACGGTGCGGCCTTTGGGCGTCGGCCGCACCCGGTGGCGATGGTCGCCGCCTTCGCGGGAACCGGTCGAGAAGATGGTTCGATCGTTCATCACAAATGCCTTTCGAGCCTGACAATCGGGTTGAGCAATGCGGACCGGCAAGACATTTGTGCGCTGCGTAGCTGCAGGTCAACAACACCCCGCCGGTCCTGGTTAGCTCCAGGGCTCCGGCGGGAGGTCCCGTTCCGGGGACTTTTTCTTAGAATTTCGCGCTGCTCCTGCTATAGGGCGATCCAAATGTGTTCATCGGAAACGCGGGCGGATTCCAATACGAAACATTATCCCCTCTAGGGGGCGTCGCCGCAATGAAAACGACCATGCTTTGCAAGTATGATGCCATGCACCGCGCTGGCGTCACTTGAGCACCGACCTGGCCAGCTTGCCCATCTCGGCGGGGTTGCGCGGCTCCCCCGCCCCCTCCATCAGGGAGCTTTTGGTCTCGGCCCACGGGCTTCGCCCGTGACCCTCGCCCAGCTCGCTCAGCCCCACCACCCCTCGACCAGCCCCTCGGCAACGTTCTCCTCCATTAGGGAGCTTTTGGTCTCGGCCCACGGGCTTCGCCCGTGACCCTCGCCCAGCTCGCTCAGCCCCACCACCCCTCGACC
>NZ_JBQACR010000008.1:164875-165945 GCF_051905455.1 Pelomicrobium sp. G1 | reverse complement strand
GGCAACGTTCTCCTCCATTAGGGAGCTTTTGGTCTCGGCCCACGGGCTTCGCCCGTGACCCTCGCCCAGCTCGCTCACTTGAGCACCGACCTGGCCAGCTTGCCCATCTCGGCGGGGTTGCGCGTCACCTTGATGCCGCACTCCTCCATCACCGCGATCTTTTCGGCGGCGGTGCCCTTGCCGCCGGAGATGATGGCGCCCGCGTGTCCCATGCGCTTGCCGGGCGGCGCAGTTACCCCGGCGATGAAGCCCACCACCGGCTTCTTCATGTTTTCTTTCACCCACAAGGCGGCGGTCTCCTCGTCCGAGCCGCCGATCTCGCCCACCATGATCACCGCCTCGGTGGCGGGGTCCTCATTGAACATCTTGAGCACGTCCACGTGCTTCAAGCCGTTGACCGGGTCGCCCCCGATGCCGACGCAGGTGGACTGGCCTAGCCCGAGCTCCATGAGCTGGGCGACCGCCTCGTAGGTAAGCGTCCCGGAGCGGGACACCACCCCCACCGGGCCCTTCCTGTGGATGTGGCCGGGCATGATGCCGATCTTGATCTCGTCCGGCGTGATGACTCCCGGGCAGTTGGGGCCCACCAGCAGGGTCTTGCGGTTCTGCTTGCGCATGCGGTCCCGCACCACGATCATGTCGCGCACCGGGATGCCTTCGGTGATGCAGATCGCCAGATCCAGGTCGGCCTCCACCGCCTCCCAGATCGCCTCCGCCGCGCCCGCCGGGGGCACGTAGATGACCGAAGCGGTCGCCCCGGTCTCGGCTTTGGCCTCCTTGACCGTGGCGAAAATGGGGATACCCTCGAAATTCTCGCCCGCCCGCTTCGGGTTCACCCCGGCGACGAAGCAGTTCCGGCCGTTGGCGTACTCCCGGCACATCTTGGTGTGGAACTGGCCGGTTTTGCCGGTGATGCCCTGGGTGATGACCCGGGTATTCTTGTCGATCAGGATGCTCATTTCGCTATTTCCCCATTCTCAAGCGCGGCCAGCGGCCGCTTTCCCTCTTTTGGTGTCGGCCGCTCGACTCCGTCTCGCTTAACGCTCGCTACGCTCACGTTAGCCTCCCCC
>NZ_JBQACR010000008.1:0-164775 GCF_051905455.1 Pelomicrobium sp. G1 | reverse complement strand
GTCGGCCGCTCGACTCCGTCTCGCTTAACGCTCGCTACGCTCACGTTAGCCTCCCCCAAGTCTCAAGCGCGGCCAGCAGCCGCTTTCCCTCTTTTGGTGTCGGCCGCTCGACTCCGTCTCGCTTAACGCTCGCTACGCTCACGTTAGCCTCCCCCAAGTCTCAGGCGCGGCCAGCAGCCGCGACGACTTTCTGGGCGGCTTCGGCCATGTTGTCGGCGGAAATGATGGGCAGGCCCGATTCGGCCAGGATCCGCTTGCCGATATCCTCGTTGGTGCCCTTCATGCGCACCACCAACGGCACACTCAGATGGACCTGCTTGGCCGCTGCCACTACCCCTTCGGCGATCACGTCGCAGCGCATGATGCCGCCGAAGATATTGACCAAGATCGCCTTGATCTTGGGATTCTTCAGCATGATCTTGAAGGCCTCGGTCACTTTTTCGGTAGTAGCGCCGCCGCCCACGTCCAGGAAGTTGGCCGGCTCGCCGCCGAAGAGCTTGATGGTGTCCATGGTGGCCATGGCGAGGCCCGCGCCGTTGACCAGGCAGCCGATGTTGCCGTCCAGGGAAATGTAGGACAGGTCGTACTTGGACGCCTCGATCTCCAGGGGATCTTCCTCGTCCAGGTCCCGCATCTCCACGATTTCCGGGTGACGGAAGAGCGCGTTGTCGTCGAAGTTCATCTTGGCGTCCAGCGCCAGCACGCTTCCGTCCTCAGTGAGAATCAGCGGATTGATCTCGGCCAGGGAGGCGTCGCACTCCCAGAAGGCCCGGTACAGGCCCTGCAGCACGGCCCGGGCCTTGGAGATGGAGCCTTCCGGGATGCCGATCTTGCGCGCCACCTCGTCCGCCTCTTCGGCTTTCAGCCCGGTTTCGGGATCGATGAACACCTTGTGGATTTTTTCCGGGGTCTTGGCCGCCACCTCCTCGATGTCCATGCCCCCTTCGGAGCTGGCCATCAGGCAGACCCGCTGGGTCACCCGGTCCACCACCATGCCTACGTAGAGCTCTTTGCGGATGTCGGCGCCCTCTTCGATCAAGAGCCGCTTGACGATGCGCCCCTCGGGACCGGTCTGGTGGGTGACCAGCCGCATGCCCAGGATTTCCGAGGCCCGCGCCCGGACCTCGTCAAGGGATTTGGCTAGCTTGACGCCGCCCCCTTTGCCCCGACCGCCCGCGTGGATCTGGGCCTTGACCACCCAGACGGGTCCGCCCAGCTTCTTTGCCGCCTCCAGCGCCTCGTCGACGCTGAAGCAGGGAAAACCGCGGGGCGTCGCGACCCCGTACTTCCTCAGGATTTCCTTGGCCTGATACTCGTGGATTTTCATTTTCTCTTGCCTGCTCCAGGATGGTGGAAACGGACGCCGGCACCACGGCCGGACGAAATTGCTTATTAATCTATGGCATGAGCCCGCCTCGCGCTATTGACCGGGGTCAATATTCGAAGAACTGGCGCCCCCACGGCGCTCGTCCGGAGAAGAGTCTTCGGGCCAGCTCGGGCCGTGACCGTCACGGGCGAAGCGCCCGGGGCGGGCGGGAAGATGCATTTCGCGCCGGCTCGACGGGATCGCTGGCAGGGTGCCGACAGTAGGATTTGAACCCACGACCTACCGCTTACAAGGCGGTTGCTCTACCCCTGAGCTATGTCGGCCCGCGAGGAAATTATAGATCACGGGCTTGTACTGGCCGGCCACCCTTTACCCAACCGCTCCCAGGCGGCCGCCGTTACGACTACTTGACGACCTGCAGCCGCGGCCGCCCGCTGTTTCCCCCCGAGGGCGGGGACTTGTCGTCCGGGCCCGCGTCCGCTCCGCCCGTACCCGCCGAGGTCTGCTCCGGCCTGGAAAACATGAGGCCCTGACCGTTCTCTTTGGCGAAGATGGCCGCCACCGCGTCGATGGGGATGGACAGCTCCCGCGACACGCCGCCGAAGCGGGCGGAGAACTGGATCAGGTCGTTGCCAATGGTGAGGTTGCGGGTGGCGTCGGGGCTGATGTTGAGCACGATCTGCCCGTCGCGAACGTACTCCATGGGAACGCGGGTGTTGGCGTCGACCGTCACCGAGAGGTAGGGGGTGGCGCCGCTGTCGACGCACCACTCGTAGATGGCGCGAATCAAATAGGGCTTGGTGGAGAGCTCGCGCATGGCCGCAGGATCGTCCAAATTTTCATTTTCGCATGACTTTCTCCGACGGGGTAAGGGCGTCGATGAACGCCGGCCGGGAGAAGATCCGTTCCGCGTACTTCATGAGCGGCGCCGCCTGTTTCGGCAACTGGATGCCGTAATGGTCGAGCCGCCACAAGAGCGGCGCGATCGCCACGTCCAGCATGGTGTACTCATCGCCCAGCATGTACTTCTGACGGGTAAATACCGGGGCGATCTGGATCAGGCTCTCGCGGATAAGCTGGCGGCCCTTTTCCGCCGCCTTCTGGCTGCCCTTTTCGATCGATTGCACGTGGGAGAACAGCTCCTGCTCGAAGCGGAACAGGAACAGCCGCGCCCGCGCCCGCATCACCGGGTCTGCCGGCATGAGCTGGGGGTGCGGGAAGCGGTCGTCGATGTATTCGTTGATGATGTTGGATTCGTACAGGATCAGGTCCCGGTCCACCAGCACCGGCACCTGGTTGTACGGGTTCATGACCGCCAGATCCTCGGGCTTGTTGTAGAGATCGACGTCGATGATCTCGAAGTCCATCCCCTTTTCGTACAGAACGATCCGGCAACGGTGACTGAACGGGCAGGTGGTGCCTGAATAGAGCCTCATCATGGCAGCGTTTCCACGTTATTGTCGGATGAGCGGCGACGCTAGGCCGGCTCAGTGCACGTCCTTCCAGAACTCCTTCTTGAGGAGATAAGTCAGGACGAACAGCACCGCGAGGAACAGCAGCACCACGATCCCGATCTGGATCCGCTTGAGCCGGGCGGGCTCCCCCATGTAGACGAGGTAATTCACCAGGTCCGCCACCGCCGCGTCGTACTCGGTCTTGGAGAGCTTTCCAGGCTCCGCCAGGACGAGCCGCTTGACCACGCGCTTCTCGCCGTGGGACTCCACCTCTTCCTCCTTGAGCACCTGCACGCCCTGCAGCTCCCACAGCGCGTGGGGCATGCCCACCTGGGGGAAGGCCAGGTTATTCCAGCCGAGGGCGCGGGAGTCGTCCCGGTAGAAGGTGCGAAGATAGGTGTACAGCCAGTCCGGTCCCCGCGAGCGGGCGATGACTGTGAGGTCGGGAGGGGCGGCGCCGAACCATTGTTTGGCATCGTCCACGTTCATGGCCACGGTCATGGTGGAGCCCACTTTGGCACCGGTGAAGATCAGGTATTTCTCGATCTCCTCTTGGGACAGGCCCAGGTCAGTGAGCCGGTTGTAGCGCATGTAAGCGGCACTGTGGCAGTTCAGGCAGTAGTTCACGAAAAGCCGCGCGCCCCTCTGCAGGGACAGCCCGTCCTCCAGATCGATGGGCGCCTTGTCCAGCTTGACTTCGGCGCCGGCACTCCAGGCCGCCGCCGGCGCGAGCAGCAAGGCCAACAAGGCGCTTATGAAAAAGTTGTTGATCTTCATCACCCCGTCACCCTTTCCGGTTCAGGTTTGGTCTTGTCCACGCTCGAGTACCACGGCATGAGCGCGAAGAAAGCGAAATAAATCACGGCGCATACCTGGGCGAGGAGAGTACGTCCCGGTGTCGGCGGGAGCACGCCCAGGTAGCCCAGGATCAGGAAGCTCACCGCGAACAGCGCCAGCGCCAGCTTGAAGATCGGGCCCTTGTAGCGGATCGACTTGACCGGACTCTTGTCGAGCCACGGCAGCAGGGCGAAGATCAGCACCGACACGCCCATCAGGACCACGCCCCAGAACTTGGGATCCAGGGTCGCGTAGCCAAGGAGCAGAATCGCGGCGATGGCCACCGCGGCGGTCTTGCGCGCCGCGCTTCCCCGGGAGAAGACGACGAGGGCGGCGATTACGACAGTGAACGCCCCCACCACCCACATGAAGTCCGAGGTGGTCGCCCGCAGGATCGAGTAGTAAGGGGTGAAATACCACACCGGGGCGATGTGCTCAGGGGTCTTGAGCGGATCGGCAGGGATGAAATTGTTGTGCTCGAGGAAATACCCCCCCATCTCCGGGGCAAAGAAGACCACCGCCGAGAATGCCATCAGGAACACCACTACCCCCACGATGTCCTTGACCGTGTAATAGGGGTGAAACGGAATGCCGTCCAGGGGCTTGCCGTCCGGTCCCTTTTTCTTTTTGATCTCGATCCCGTCGGGATTGTTGGATCCAACATGCTCGTCGTGCAGCGCCACGATGTGCACGAACACGAGCCCCACCAGCGCGAGCGGCAAGGCGATCACGTGGAAGGCGAAAAAGCGGTTCAACGTCGCGTCCGACACCGCGTAGTCGCCGCGGATCCACACCGCCAGGTCCGGTCCAACCAGCGGAATGGCGGAGAACAGGTTCACGATCACCTGGGCTCCCCAGTAGGACATCTGCCCCCAGGGCAGCAGGTAGCCGAAGAACGCCTCCGCCATGAGGGCCAGGTAAATGCCCATGCCGATCAGCCACACCAGCTCCCGCGGCTTGCGGTAGGAGCCGTACATCAGGCCGCGGAACATGTGCAGATAGACGACAATGAAAAAGGCCGAGGCGCCGGTGGAATGCAGGTAGCGGATGAGCCAGCCCCAGTTCACGTCGCGCATGATGTACTCGACCGAACCGAACGCCTGGGCGGCGTCGGGCTTGTAGTGCATGGTGAGGAAGATGCCGGTGACGATCTGGATCACCAGCACCAGCAGCGCCAGCGAGCCGAAGTAGTACCAGAAATTGAAGTTTTTCGGTGCGTAATACTCGGAGAGGTGCCGCTTCCAGGTCGCGGTGAGCGGGAACCTTTCGTCGAACCAGCGGATCAACGCCGTCAGCATGCCGTTCATCGCTCAGGCCCCTTTCGTGTCTTCGCCTATCAGGATGCGGGTGTCGGTGAGGTACTTGTGGGGAGGAATGTCCAGGTTCGTGGGCGCAGGGACGTTCTTGTACACGCGCCCGGCCAGGTCGAACTTGGAGCCGTGGCAGGGACAGAAGAAGCCGCCGAGCCAGTCGCGTCCCAGGTCGGCGGGGGCCACGTCGGGCCGGTAAGTGGGCGAGCAACCCAGGTGGGTGCAGATCCCGACCGCTACCAGATATTCCGGCTTGATCGACCGGTGGGGATTCTTGCAGTACTCTGGCTGGATCGAGCGGTCCGAATTCGGGTCCGCCAGCGCCCCCTCCTCGGCCAGCTTGGGCAGCGCGGCTAGCATCTCCTGGGTGCGGTTCAGCACCCAGACCACTTTGCCCCGCCACTCCTGCTGGATCAGCATCCCCGGCTCCAGCTTGTCGATGTCCACCTCCACCGGGGCGCCCGCGGCCCGAGCCCGCTCGCTCGGGTTCATACTGTCGATGAAAGGCCAGAGGGCCGCCACGGTCCCGATGCCTCCCACCACGCTGGTGGCGGCGATCAGGAGCCTCCTGCGACCGGCATCCACCTGTTGATCGCTCATGCCCGCTCCCTGACTGAGTTGATCAGAAAAATTTGTGCATTCTACCGAAAGTGGACGGCAAACTTAAGTCCCGGAGTGCAAAAGGCGCAGAGATTCAAGGGCCTCGGCCCGTTTTGCGGGGGCGGCAAACCGCCCCCCGGCTTTCGCCCTCGCCCGCTGCCGGTCGGAGGCGCCATCGACGGCAACGCGCGCCCCACGCCGGCCTCCTGGCCTTCCCCCTGCCACCCGTTTGGGCAATAATTTCGGTAACGTACGACTTGCCGCAGGTTCGCCTAACGGGTTTCAACATCTTCGGGTTTCGATCCACCTATCCTGAGTCCCGCCCTTGAATCCCCCCGCCTTGCCGGGCGCACTTAGCCTCCGGCGCCGGGCCCGGAGGGGGCGCCTATCCATGCGCAAACTCTGGCTGACTTTCTCTCAAACCGCGACCATCGCCCTGGCGGTGTTTTTCGTTGTGGCGACTTTGCGGCCGGAGCTTCTGCCCTGGACGAAGCCGGCGGAAACCGTCGCCACCGTGCGGGAAGCCGAGGCCCCTGCGCCGGCCGGGGGGTCTCCCGGCCCCTGGACCCTGAGGACGGCGGCGGCGAAGGCCATGCCGTCGGTCGTGAACATTTTCACGTCCAAAGTGGTCACCGCTCCCCGCCATCCCCTGCTGGACGATCCCCTGTTCCGCCGCTTTTTCGGCGACGAGTTCGACGACGAGGCGCGCCAGAGTTCCAGCCTCGGCTCGGGGGTCATCGTCAGTCCCGAGGGCTACGTCCTCACCAATCACCACGTGGTGGAAAAAGCCGACGAGATCGAGGTGGCTCTGGCCGACGGGCGCAGCGCCAAGGCCCGCCTGGTGGGCTCCGACCCGGAGACCGACCTCGCCGTCCTCAAGATCGACCTGGCGCCCCTGCACCCGGCCACTTTCGGGCGCCCCGAGGCTTCCCGGGTAGGGGACGTGGTGCTCGCCATCGGCAACCCCTTCGGCGTGGGACAGACGGTCACTATGGGCATCGTGTCCGCGGTCGGCCGCACCCATCTCGGCATCAATACGTTCGAGAACTTCATTCAGACCGACGCCGCCATCAATCCCGGCAACTCGGGCGGCGCGCTGGTGGACGCCGACGGCAACCTGATCGGGATCAACACGGCCATTTATTCCCAAAACGGCGGCTCCATGGGAATCGGCTTCGCCATTCCCGCCAGCCTGGCCAGGCAGGTGATGGAGCAGATCATCGCCGAAGGCGGCGTGACCCGGGGCTGGATCGGCGTCCAGATCCAGGATCTCACCCCGGAGCTGGCCGAATCCTTCCGCCTCGGCTCGACCCGGGGCGCCCTGGTCACCCAGGTGATGAAGGGCGAGCCGGCGGAGCGGGCGGGGGTGAAGCCCGGCGACGTCCTGGTGGCGGTGGAATCCAAGCCCGTGGCCAACGCCTCCGCCCTGCTCAACCTGGTGGCGGCCCTCAAGCCCGGCCAGAAGGCCCAGCTCACCCTCCTGCGCAACCAGAAGGAGCTGCAGGTGACGGTGCAAGTGGGCAAGCGGCCGCGGCCCGGCGCGTCCTGAAAGAGGGGCGGCCCGCCAGCGGGCGCCCCGGACGGGTCAATTCTCCCCGCGCTCGATGCGGTCCAGCTCCCGCTCCATTTCCTCGTCCGACATGGGGCGGTAGCCCTCCGCGGCGGGGCGGGCGAAGAACCGGGCGAGGAGGATGCCGGCCTCGTAGAGCAGGCACAGGGGCACGGCCAGCATGATCTGGGAGATCACGTCGGGAGGCGTGACGATGGCGGCGATCACGAAGGCGCCGACGATGACATAGGGGCGCGCCTGCTTGAGCTTGTCGATGCTCACCACGCCGAAGCGCACCAGCACGATCACCGCGATCGGCACCTCGAAGGTGATGCCGAAGGCGAGGAACAGGGTCATGACGAAATCCAGGTACTTGCTGATGTCGGTCATCACCGCCACCCCTTCCGGGGCGATGGCGGTGATGAACCCGAACACCACCGGCATCACCAGGAAATAGGCGAACGCCATGCCGGCGGCGAACAGCACGGTGCTGGACACCACCAGGGGCAGGACCAGCCGCTTCTCGTGGCTGTAGAGGCCGGGGGCGACGAAGGCCCAGAGCTGGTACAGGATGTAGGGCAGCGCCACCAGGAAGCCCGTCAGCATCGCCACCTTGACCGGCACGAAGAAGGGCGTCACCACCTCGGTGGCGATCATCTGCCCGCCCTGGGGAAGCTTGGCCAGCAGCGGCTTGGCGAGCAGGGTGTACAAGTCGCGCGCCCAGGGGAACAGGGCAACGAACACCAGCAGCCAGGCGATCAGGGCTTTGAGCAGCCGGTCGCGCAGCTCGACCAGGTGGGAGATGAAGGTTTCCTGCTGGTCCATGGCGCGGCGGGCTCAGCGCTTTTGCTCGTCGGCGGCGGGCCGCTCCCGCGCCTCCCCGTCCCGGGACGGAATGGAAGAGGCCTCGGCCGCGGCGGCGCCCTCGACCGCCGATTTTTCCACCGCCTCCGCCACCGACTGCACCTCCCGTTCGGCCCGGTTCACCTCCTCTTGGATGGAACGCTCGATTTCCCGCGCCGACTCCTCCACCGAAGCGCGCATCTTGCGCAGCTCCTCCAGCTCCATCTCCCGGGCGATGTCGGCCTTCACGTCGTTCACGTAGCGCTGCAAGCGGCCGAGCATGTGCCCCAGCGTGCGCGCCACTTTCGGCAGCCGCTCGGGACCGACGACGATCAGGGTGACGAGGGCGATGACGAGAAGCTCTGAGAAACCGATGTCGAACATTTTGTGCGTGAAACGCTCGGGGCAGACCTAGGATGGGCGGGCGGAGAAAGGTCGGATGAAAAGCCGGGCGTCCCGATCCCCGGCGCCTCGGCCGCCGCCTTTCAGCGTTCACGAGTCGTTTTTCACGGCCTCTACGCCTTGGTTTCGGTCTTTTCCTTGACTTCGCCCTCGATCGTCTGCTTGGAAATCTGGGACTGACCCTCGTCCTTTTCGGCCTCGCCCTCCTTCATCCCTTGCTTGAAGCCCTTGACCGCGGCGCCCAGGTCGGCGCCCATATTGCGCAGCTTCTTGGTGCCGAACACCAGCAGGATGATCAGCAGAACGATGAGCCAGTGCCAGATGCTGAAGGTACCCATGGAGTGACTCCTGTGCTAGGCCGCGCGCGAGCGCACGAGCATGGGCGGCAGGACTTCCTTGTCCCCGATGACGTGCACGTGCAGGTGGAACACCTCCTGCCTGCTGATGCGCCCGGTGTTGATGATCACGCGAAAGCCGTCGTTCAACCCCTGCTCCCGGGCGAGCCGCGGCGCCATCACCAGGATCTTGCCGAGGACGTCACGGTGGGCATCCGTCACGTGCATGAGGGATTCCACGTGCAGCTTGGGGATGATCATGAAATGCACCGCGGCGAGCGGATTGATGTCGTGGAATGCCAGGATATCATTGTCCTCGTAGACCTTGCGGCTGGGGAGCTCCCCCCGCACGATCCTGCAGAACACGCAACTGTCCATTATTTAGCTTTTGATTAGACGCTCAAGAACCAGAAGAGTTTTTCAACGATCGACCCGGCTCGCCTTCTCGTCGATGCCCGAAATGCCCTCGCGCCGCCTCAGCTCCGCCAGGACGTCGTCCGGCCCGAGACCATGATAGGCGAGAAGCACCAGGCTGTGAAACCACAGATCGGCGGTCTCCCGCACCAGGTGGAGCTTGTCCCCCGACTTGGAGGCGAGCACCGTCTCGGTGGCTTCCTCGCTGATTTTTCGAAGAATAGCATCCTCCCCCTGGCTGAACAACCGGGCCACGTAGGAGCTATCCGGACTCGCCTGGCGGCGGGCGGCGATGACTTCCCCCAGGCGCTTGAGCACGTTCGCGTCGATCATGATCCAGCCCCCTTCTCCCCGGCTCCCGGATAGATTTCCCCCGGGTCCTTGAGCACCGGCTCGGTGGTGACCCACCGCCCCTGCTGCAGCTCGCGAAAAAAGCAGCGCTCCCGCCCCGTGTGGCAGGCGATGCCCCCGACCTGCTCCACGATGAGGAGCACCACGTCGCCGTCGCAATCCAGGCGGATCGTTCTCACGCGCTGCACGTGGCCCGACTCCTCCCCCTTGCGCCACAGCCGGCCCCGGGAGCGGGACCAGTACACGGCGTGGCCGGTGCGGGCGGTCTCGTCCAGGGCCTCCCGGTTCATCCATGCCACCATGAGCACCCGGCCGGTGCGGGCATCCTGGGCGATGGCCGGCACCAGCCCCCGTTCGTCCCACGCCACCTCGTCGAGCCAGCTCACTTCTGCCCGCCCCTCACCATCGCACCTCGATGCCGTGGCGCGCCAGGTGTTCCTTGGCCTGGCGCACCGTGTATTCGCCGTAATGGAAGATGCTCGCCGCCAGCACCGCGTCGGCGTGCCCTTGCACGATCCCTTCCACCAGATGGTCCAGGCGGCCCACGCCGCCGCTGGCGATCACCGGGATGTCCACCGCGTCGCAGACCGCCCGGGTAAGGGCCAGGTCGAAGCCGCTCCGGGTGCCGTCCCGGTCCATGCTGGTGAGCAGCAGCTCCCCTGCCCCGAGGGCCTGCATGCGGCGCGCCCACTCCACGGCGTCGAGCCCGGTCGGCCGGCGCCCGCCATGGGTGTAGACCTCCCAGCGCTCGGCGCCGTCGACCCGCTTGGCGTCGATCGCCACCACGATGCACTGGGCGCCGAAGCGGCCGCTTGCCTCGGCCACGAAATCCGGATTCTCCACCGCCGCCGTGTTGATGCTCACCTTGTCCGCGCCGGCGTTGAGCAGGGTGCGCACGTTCTGCACCGTGCGCACGCCGCCCCCCACGGTCAGGGGGATGAACACTTGCTCCGCCACCCGTTCGATGATGCCGACGATGGTGTCCCGCGCCTCGGCGCTGGCGGTGATGTCCAGGAAGGCGAGCTCGTCCGCCCCCTGCTCGTCGTAGCGGCGGGCGATTTCCACCGGATCGCCCGCATCCCGCAGGTTGACGAAGGAGACCCCCTTGACCACCCGGCCCTTGTCCACGTCCAGACAGGGGATGATGCGCTTCGCAAGGCCCATCTACGTTTTGCCGCTCAGCTCGTCCGCGAGCTTTTGCGCCTGGACGAAATCGAGCCGGCCTTCGTAGAGGGCCCGCCCGGTGATGGCGCCGATCACTCCGTCGTCCTCCGCCCGGCACAGGGCTCGGATGTCCTCCAGGCCGGTCACCCCGCCGCTCGCGATCACCGGGATCTTGAGCCGCCGTGCCAGGGACACGGTGGCGTCGATGTTGATCCCCGCGAGCATGCCGTCGCGACCGATGTCCGTGTAGATGATGGCCTCGACCCCGTAGTCCTCGTACTTCCTGGCGAGGTCGAGGGCGTCGTGGCCGGTCATCTTGGACCAGCCGTCCACCGCCACCTTCCCGTCCTTGGCGTCCAGGCCCACCATGATGTGGCCCGGGAAGGCATAGCAGGCGTCGTGCACAAATCCCGGCGTCTTGACCGCCGCGGTGCCGATGATCACCCAGGAAATGCCGTCGTCCAGGTAGCGCTCGATGGTTTCCAGGTCCCGGATGCCGCCGCCGAGTTGCAGGGGCACCTCATCGCCCACCTCCGCCACGATTTCCTTGATTACCGCTGCGTTCCTGGGCCGGCCGGCGACGGCCCCGTTCAGGTCCACCAGGTGCAGCCGGCGGGCCCCTAGTTGCACCCAATGCCGCGCCATCTCCGCCGGACGCTCGGAGAAGACGGTCGCCGTATCCATTACCCCCTGTTTGAGCCGCACGCACTTGCCGTCCTTGATGTCGATCGCCGGAATGATCAGCATGCCCACCCCTGCGTTGAAACCGTTCTACCCTCTCCCCGTCACGCCCGATCGGCCCGCTATGCCCGCACCGCGCCCGTCTCGACCCGGGAGGCCGCGGCGGAGCTCCCGGAGCTTCCGTCCCAGGCGACGAAATTGGCGAGCAGCCGCAGCCCCGCCGCCTGGCTTTTTTCCGGGTGAAACTGCACCGCGAAGACGTTCCCCCGCGCCACGGCGCAGGTGAAGGCGAAGGGATAAAGGCTGTAGGCGGCCACCAAGGCGGGATCGCCCGGCTCCGGGTAATAGCTGTGGACGAAGTAGAACCGGGCGTCTGCCGCGATGCCCCGCCATAGAGGGTGCTCGATCACCGGATAGACCTGGTTCCAGCCCATGTGGGGCACCTTGAGCTTGCGCCCCTCGGCGTCCACCATGGCGTGGGACGGGAAACGCAGCACTTTGCCCGGCAGCACCGACAACCCCGCCACGCTCCCCTCTTCGCTCCATTCGAAGAGCATCTGCAAGCCGATGCAGATGCCCAGGAAGGGCTTCTCCCGCGCCGCCGCCACCACCGCTTCCCGCAGGCCGGTGGCCTCTAGCTCCCGCATGCAATCGGGCATGGCCCCCTGGCCGGGGAAGACCACCCGGTCGGCGGCCTCCACCACCGCGGGATCCCGGGTCGCCTCCACCCGGGCGCCGGGGGCCACGTGCTCCAGGGCCTTGGCCACCGAGCGCAGGTTGCCCATCCCGTAGTCCACGACCGCGATGCGTCCCGCGCTCACAGGGCCCCCTTGGTGGACGGCAGCGCGCCCCCCTGGCGCGGGTCCAGCTCCACCGCCATACGCAGCGCCCGCCCGAAAGCCTTGAACACGGTCTCCGCCTGGTGGTGGGCGTTGCTGCCCGAAAGGTTGTCCACGTGCAGGGTCACCATGGCGTGGTTGACGAAGCCCTGGAAGAACTCGCGCACCAGGTCCACGTCGAACTCGCCCACCCGGGCGCGGGTGAAGGGCACATGGAACCACAGGCCCGGCCGCCCGGAGAGGTCGATGACCACCCGGGAGAGCGCCTCGTCCAGGGGCACGTAGGCGTGGCCGTAGCGGCGCACCCCCCGCTTGTCGCCTAGGGCCTGGGCCAGCGCCTGGCCCAGAGTGATGCCCACGTCCTCCACCGTGTGATGGGCGTCGATATGCAGATCCCCTTCCGCCTTCACCTCCAGATCCAGCAGCCCGTGGCGCGCCACCTGGTCCAGCATGTGGTCGAGGAACGGCACGCCCGTGGCGAGCCGAGCGGCGCCGTTGCCGTCCAGGTGGAGGGCGACGGTGATCCGGGTCTCCTGGGTGTTGCGGGTGACGGTGGCTTGGCGCACGACTACGCTCTCCGGCATCGTGGAAGGGGGCGATAGCGCATCCAGATTCGGGTCAGGGCTTGGACGGCGCGATGGGAGCGAGATCGGGAAGTCCGGGGGAGCGCCCGATGCCGGCCGCCGCGGGGAGGCTCGCGTCCAGGGCCACAAGGAAACGCTCGTTTTCCTCGGGCGTACCCACGGTCACCCGCAGGCAATCGGCGAGCAGCCGGTGGGAACCGCTCAGATCCTTGATCAGCACGCCCTGTCGTTTCAGGCCCTCGAACACTTCGCGCGCCCGGGCGACCCGGAATAGCAGGAAATTGGCCCGGCTCGGATACACGGTAACGCCGGGCCGTTGCCCGAGCGCCCGGGCGAGCCGCTCCCGCTCGCCGCGGATGGCGGCGGCCTGCTGGATCAGCACGTCGGATCGCTGCAGAACGGACTCGGCCACCACCTGGGTCAACACGCCCACATTATAAGGCAGCCGTACCTTTTCCAACTGCTCCAGCCAGGCGGGCGGGCCCATCAGCGCCCCCAGCCGCAGGCCGGCCAAGCCCAGCTTGGACAGGGTGCGCATCACCAGCACGTGCTCGTAGCGCTCCAGGGCGTCCAGCAGGCTTTCTTCGGCGAAGGCGTGGTAAGCCTCGTCGATCACCACCAGCCCGGGGGCCGCCTCGATCAGGCGAAGGAGGGCCGAGCGGTCGAACAGGTTGCCGGTGGGATTGTTGGGATAGGCGATGAAGATAAGGGCGGGCCGGCGCCGCTCCATGGCGACGAGGACTGCCTCCAGGTCCAGGGAAAAGTCCGGCTTGAGGGGCACCCCTTCGTAGGCCATGCCGGCCCAGGTGGCGATCAGGCGAAACATAACGAAGGTGGGCTCCACCGAAAGCAGCACAGCCCCAGGCCGGGCGAGAGCCAGGGCGACGATCTGGATCAGCTCGTCCGAGCCGTTGCCCAGCATGAGCCCGGTGTCCGCCCGCAGCCCGAAGAACGCCCGCAACCGTTCCTTGAGGGCCGGCGCCTGGGGGTCGGGGTAGCGGTTGAGGGCCGTCTCCGCGGCGAGTCGCCCCACCTCCGCCTGCACCTCGGGGGGCAGGCGATAAGGGTTTTCCATGGCATCCAGCTTCACCATGCCCCGGCTCGGAGGCACGGGATAGGCCGAGAGGGCCAGGATCTCGGGGCGGACGAGCTGTTCGGGCTTCAGCGGCATAATTTTTACAGTTGTTCCACCCTCAGCTCCGCCGAGCGGGCGTGGGCCTCTAGCCCTTCGCCCCGGGCCAGGGTGGCGGCAACACGGCCTAGGCGGGCGGCGGCCGCGGCGGAGACGCGGATGACGCTAGTGCGCTTCTGGAAGTCGTAGACCCCCAGGGGCGAGGAAAAGCGGGCCGTGCGGGAGGTGGGAAGCACGTGATTGGGGCCTGCGCAATAGTCTCCCAGGGCCTCGGAGGTGTACCTGCCGAGGAAGACGGCACCGGCGTGGCGAATTTTCGGCAGCCAGCGGTCGGGATCTTCCACCGACAGCTCCAGGTGCTCGGGGGCGATGCGGTTGGCCACCGCGCACGCCTCTTCCAGGTCGCGCACGGCGACGAGGGCGCCGCGGCCTTCCAGGGCCGCCCGGATCACCTCCCGGCGCTCCATCCGGGGGAGAAGCCTCTCGATGCTGGCTGCCACCGCCTCCAGGTAGGCGGCATCGGGGGACACCAGGATGGCTTGGGCCAGCTCGTCGTGCTCGGCCTGGGAGAAGAGGTCCATGGCAATCCAGTCGGGGGCGGTGGATCCGTCGCAGATCACCAGGATCTCGGAGGGACCGGCCACCATGTCGATCCCCACCACCCCGAAGACCCGGCGCTTGGCCGCCGCCACGTAAGCGTTGCCGGGTCCCACGATCTTGTCCACCTGGGGAACCGTCCCGGTGCCGTAGGCGAGGGCCGCCACCGCCTGGGCGCCGCCAATGGTGAACACCCGGTTCACCCTGGCGAGGGCCGCCGCCGCCAGCACCAGCTCGCTCAGCTCTCCCCGGGGCGCCGGCACCGTCATGATCAGCTCGGGCACCCCCGCCACGGCGGCGGGAATGGCGTTCATGAGCACCGAGGAGGGGTACGCCGCCTTGCCGCCGGGCACGTAGAGCCCCACCCGGTCCAGAGGCGTCACCTGCTGCCCGAGCAAAACCCCTTCTTCATCCGTGTAGGACCAGGAGGCTTGCTTCTGCTTCTCGTGATAGGCTCGGATGCGCACCGCGGCCTGATCCAGGGCGTCCCGCTGGGCGGCGGGGAGCCGCGCGAGGGCCTGCCGCAACCGCTCCGCCGGCAGCTCCAGCTCGGCCATCGACCGGGCGTCGAGGCCGTCGAAGCGGCGGGTGTATTCCAGCACCGCCGCGTCCCCTCGGCGCCGCACCTCCGCCAGGATTTCCGCCACGGCGGCGTCCACCCGGGGATCCTGGGCGGACTCGAACGCCAGCAGCTCGGCGAGCCTCGCGTCGAAATCGGCCTGGGCCGTGGACAGGCGCCGTAGCCTAACCATGGGCCAGCTCCCGCCCCTGCCCCGCGCAGGCCTTGGACAGGGCCCGGATCAGGGGCTGGATCTCGGCGCGGCGCAGCTTCAACGCGGCCTGGTTCACGATCAGGCGGGAGGACACCGTCATCACCTCCTCCACCGCCACCAGGCGGTTGGCCTTGAGGGTGTTGCCCGTGCTCACCAGGTCCACGATGGCGTCGGCGAGCCCGGTCAAGGGGGCGAGCTCCATGGAGCCGTAGAGCTTGATCAGGTCCACGTGCACGCCCTTGGCCGCGAAGTGCTCCCTGGCCGCCGTCACGTACTTGGTGGCCACCCGCAAGCGGGCGCCGCGGTACACGGCGGCGGCGTAGTCGAACCCGGCCGGCACCGCCACCATCATGCGGCAAGCGCCGATGCCCAGATCCAGGGGCTGGTAGAGGCCCGCTCCCCCGTGCTCCACCAGCACGTCCCGGCCCGCGATCCCCAGGTCCGCGGCCCCGTGCTCCACGTAGGTGGGCACGTCGGCCGCCCGCACGATCACCAGCCGCAGGTCCTCCCGGGAAGTGGTGAGGATCAGCTTGCGGGACCGGGCGGGGTCGTCCCGGGGAACGATGCCCACGGCGGCGAGGAGCGGCAGGGCTTCCTCCAGAATGCGGCCCTTGGACAGGGCGATGGTGATTCCGCTCACGTCGGGAAAATCGAAGATTTCCGTTATCTTACCCCAGAGGGCGCGGGAGCGCCGGAGCGCGGCCGCCCTTGCCAGGGCCGGACAGGCTCAATAGGGCAGCCACCGGGGCCGCTTGGCGGAGATGACCCGGGTGTTGACCCCCACCCAGTTGAGGCCCCCGAACAGGCGCGCGTGCTCGATCTTCACGCACCGGTCCATCACCACCTCCAGCCCAGCGGCCAGGGCCTTCTCCGCTGCCTCAAAGTGGATGACGCCGATCTGCATCCACAGCACCTTGGCGCCGATGACGATGGCCTGATCGGCGATGGGAGGAATGTCGGCGCTCTTACGGAAACAGTCCACGATGTCCACCTTCTCCGGGATGTCCAGCAGGCTGGGGTAGCACTTCTGTCCCAGCACCTCCCCGTAGGAGGGGTTGACCGGGATCACCCGGTAGCCGTGGTCCAGCATGTATTTCGCCGCGAAATAACTCGGCCGGTACCAGTGGGCGGAGATGCCCACCACGGCGATCACCCGGTTCTCCTTGAGGATGCGCCGCAGGGCGGGGATGTCGGGTTCCTGGTACATGGGGGCGGAGGCATTGGCGGCTGCGGCCGATTTTACCATTCCGCCCTCTGCATCCTGGCATCTTGGGGCGGCGACCGCCCGGGCTCGGTCCCGCCGGCGCGGGCGGCCAGGGCTTCCAGGGCCGCCAGGCGCGCTGCCTTGTCCTGACGGGCCAGGGCCCTCACCGCGGCGTAGAAGCGCGGAAGATCGCCTCCTTCCCGGGCAAGGAGCGCTTCGAAAGCCGGCATGAGCTGGGTATAGGCCGCCACCGACGCCAGGTAGGCGTTGTTAAGCTCTCCGTCGAACCAGGAGTCATAGCCGGAAAAGCCGCCCCAGCGTTCCCTGAGCTGCCGGTAATCCTTCGCAAGGGCGCCGAGGAGCTCGCCCTTCCGCGCCCGCTTCTCCTCCCGGGGAAGATCGGCGCCGTAGACCTCCTCCAGCCGATCCCGGTACTCCAGCACCAGCCGGACGAAATCCTCTCGGCGCCCCCGGGCCGCGGCCTCGACGGCGCGCATGGCCTCGGTGCCCTGGGCCTCAAGCCAGCGGCGCACCCCCTCCCGCTCCACCGCCGTGGCGAAGGACTCGTTGAACACGGAATCGTCCCGAACGTACACCACCTGGTGGGCGAGCTCGTGGAAGATCAAGCGCGCGATCTCGGTTTCGGGATAGCGGAGGATGGTGGAGAGCACCGGATCGTCGAACCAGCCCAGGGTGGAATAGGCCGGCACGCCCCGCACCAGCACGTCGTAGCCCCGGGCCTTGAGCCCCGCGGCGAAAGCCTCCGCCTCCTTCCGGGCATAGTAGCCCCGGTAGCCCACGCAGCCCGCCACCGGAAAGCACCATTCCTTGAGCCGGGTGGAGAATTCCGGGGTGGCGAACACGTTCCACACCACGTAGGGCCGGTCCAGGGCGGCGTAGCGGCGGTAGCTCCCGTTGTCCGGCAACCCCAGCGCCCGGCTGGCGAACTCCCGGATCGCCAGCACTTGTTCGAGCCGATGCTTCACGGGATCGGGGGTGGCGGGATCGGCCAGCACCTGGGGAATCGGCTGGGCGCGGCGCATCACCTCCAGGTGCCCGCTCACCGACTGGGCGTAATAGCCCACGTTGGAGCAGCCGGCGAAGAGGAGCGCGGGAAGGACCCAGGCGATGCGACCTGCCGAGGAAACCATGATCCGATCTTAGCCCAGAAACCGGCGCAGACGCTCGATGCCCTCTTCCAGGCGCTCGAGGGAGTTGGTGTAGGCGAAGCGCACGTGTTCCCGGGCGCGGTGTTCGCCGAAGTCGACGCCCGGCGTCACCGCCACGCCTGCCCGCTCCAGCAGGTCGAAGCAGAAACGGAAGCTGTCGCTGGTCAAGCGCCCGCAGCCGGCGTACACGTAGAACGCGCCCTGGGGCACGAGGGGGATATCGAAGCCCAGGGACCGCAGGGCCGGCACCAGGAAGTCCCGCCGCCCCTCGAACTCGCGCCGGCGCGCTTCCAGGATTTCCGCGCACTCGGGGGTGAAGGCCGCCAGCGCCGCGTGCTGGGACAGGGTGGGCGCGGAGATGAAGAGGTTCTGGGCGAGCTTTTCCGCCTCCCGCCCGTAGCCCTCAGGACACACCAGCCAGCCGAGGCGCCAGCCCGTCATGCCGAAGTACTTGGAGAAGCTGTTGATCACGAACGCTTCAGAGGAGACCGCGAGGGCCGTGCCCGCCTCGTGCCCGTAGGTGAGGCCGTGGTAGATCTCGTCCACGATGAGCCGGGCACCGCGGGGCTCCACCTGGGCCGCGATGGCCTGCAGGGTCTCGGGCGCGATCACCGTCCCGGTCGGGTTGGAGGGGGAGGCGAGCATGACCGCACGGACCGCACCGTTCCAGTGGGCATCGATCAGGGCTGGGGAAAGCTGGTAGGCGGACTCGGGCCCCACAGGCACGCCTACGCTTTCGGCGCCGACGAAGCGCACGAAGTTCCGGTTGCACGGATAGCTCGGGTCGGCCATCAGGACCCGGTCCCCGGGGTCGAGGAGTACGCCCGCCGCGAGCAGCAGGGCGCCGGAGGCTCCAGGCGTCACCAGGACGCGGGACGGCGCCACTTCCACCCCGTAACGGCGCCGGTACCAGCCGGCGATCGCCTCCCGCAGAGCCGGGAGCCCCGCCGCCGGGGTATAGGGCACCGAGCCCCCCTCCAGCACCCGGCGCGCCGCGGCCGCCACCGGCGCGGGCGTGTCGAAATCGGGTTCCCCGATCTCCATGTGGACGATGGAACGCCCCTCGGCTTCCAGCGCCCTGGCCCGGGCGAGGAGCTCCATCACCTGAAATGGCCGAATGGCGCCCATGCGCCGGGCGGCGGGAGGCTCTGGGAGGGGCATGGAAGGACGGGAGCGATCGACTTTCTCGCCTATTGTAGCGAACCGGGCGGCGTCCGCTTACAGCGATTTCTTAATAGTTTTTTCCATGTTCATATGATGATTGAATTTCCTGGCTCCTTGGCCTACGCTTACGGAAGGCTCGGATGGCGACCATCCGCCTCCAGCCTCCCGCCACCCTTCTCGGGTGCAGGAGTGGAACGACGATGGAGGGGAGAGTTGCGAGGACGGGTTTTCTCTCGATTGCGCGTGCGGCTCCTGCTGCTGGCGCTGCTGGCGTCGTTCCCTGCGCTGGCCCTGGTGGCGTTCCTCGCCGAGGAGAGAAGGCTTGAGGCGATCGAGGACGCCCAGCGCGCCGCCCTCCAGGTGGCGCGGGACGCGGCGTCCCATCACCGCCGTCTGGTGGAGCAAACCCGGAACCTGTTGCTGAGCCTCGCCTTCTCCCCCGAGCTGAGGGGCGATGACCCCGACGCCTGCAGCGAGACCCTGCGCCGGGTGCTGCGGACGACCAGCACCTTTACCAACCTGGGCGTCATCCGGCCGGACGGGGCCCTGTTCTGCAGCGCCGTGCCTTTCTCCCTGCCCCTGAACATGTCCGACCGGGAATACTTCCAGCGGGCGCTTCGCACCCGGGACTTCGTGGCCGGCAACTATATCGTGGGCCGGGTGACCGGCGAACCCAGCATCGTGTTCGCCCTGCCCCTGCTCGGCCAGGACCCAGCCGGCACCTCGGTCCTCTACGCCGCCGTGTCGCTGCGCTGGATTCGCGAGCACGTCGATCGGCGGGCGCTCCCCGAGGGCTCCCAGGTGATCGTGACCGACCCCGCCCAGCGAGTCCTGGCCTACCTCCCGGACGGCCAGGAGTGGACCGGCAGGACCATCGGCGACACCGAAGTAGGGCAGGCGATCGCCTCGGCCCATGGAGAGGCCACGGCGAGCGCCCGCGGGCTCGACGGCAAACAACGCCTCTACGGGATCGTTCCCTTTCACGAGAGCTCGGGCGGAGACCCTTTGCATCTTGCCGTCGGCATCCCCGAGTCCGTGGCCTACGCCGAGGCGACCACCCAGCTCGCCACGGGAATCGGCGCCGTTGGCCTCGCCATCGTGGCGCTCTCCCTCCTCATGGGCTGGGGCGGAAACGTCTTCCTCCTGCGCCAGGTCGACGATCTGCGGCGCGCGACTCAAAGGCTTCAGGCCGGCGACCTGGGCGCCCGAGCCCAGGTGTCGGGGGGCATCGCGGAAATCGAGGAGCTGGGGTCGGCCTTCAACGCCATGGCCGAGGCCCTGGAGAGGCGCGTCCAGGAAATCGAGACCCTGAACCGCCTCTACGCCACCCTGTCCGCGGTGAACGGCACCATCGTGCGGCTGCGGGACCGGGAGGAGCTGCTCACGGAGATCTGCCGGATCACCCAGGGCTTCGGCGGCTTCCTGCTGGTGGCGGCGGTCGAATACGAGGAGAAGACCGGGACCGCCCGCCTCACGGCCCATGCGGGCGATCCGGAGCTTTCGGCCGCCCTGCGCTCGGGGCTCGAGCCCGAAACGGCACACCCGGATGCCCCGACCTGGGACGCCCTCCGTCGTGGCGAGGATGTGATCTGCCCCGAGCTTGAAACATCCGATCCGGGAGGGCCGTTCTTCCAGCTCGCTCGCCTCCTGGGCTGCCAATCGTGTGCAGTGCTCGTGCTCAAGGGCGAGCGCCTCTACGGAACCCTTAATCTCTACGCCGCGGCGCCCCGCTACTTCGAAGGTGAGAGCCTGCGGCTTCTGCGGGAAATCGCGGCCGACGCCGCCTTCGGTCTCGCCATGACGGAGAAGGAGGCCCAGGTCCAATACCTCTCCTTCCATGATCCCTTGACCGGGCTCCCCAACCGCGCCCTGTTCCGGGACCGGGCGGCCCAGGCCCTGGCCCGCGCCCGGCACGGCGGGCGGTCCATGGCCATTACGGCGGTAAGCGTGGACCGGCTCATCCAGATCAACGACACCTTCGGCCAGGCCACGGGAGACGCGGTGCTTCGGACCGTCGGCGAAGCCCTCGCCGCGGGGCTGCGGGAGGGGGACACCATCGCCCGGCTCGGGGGGCACCAGTTCGGTCTTCTGCTGGCGGACCTCGCCCGGGCGGAGGACGCCGCCACCGTGGCGAAGCGCCTCCTCGACCGCTGTCCCGGTGCCGTGCCGGGCCCCCAAGGGGAGGTGACCTTCAGCCTTGCTGCCGGCGTGGCGGTCTTCCCTCAAGACGGCGAGGATGGCGAAACCCTTGTCCATCATGCGGAGCTCGCCATGCGCTCCGTCGCCCCCGAAACGGGGCACGCCCTCGCGTTCTTCTCCGCAGACATAGGGGAGCGGGTGAGAGCGCGCCAGGCCATTGAGTCGGGGCTGGCCAACGCCTGGGAGCGGGGCGAGATGGCCCTGCACTACCAGCCCGTCGTGGACCTGTGGACCGGCGAGGTGGTCGGAGCGGAGGCGCTGATCCGCTGGGAGAGCCCCATCCTCGGGCCGGTGCGCCCGGACCAGTTCATCCAGATCGCGGAAGCCACCGGCCTCATCGTCCCCCTGGGGGAGTGGATCTTGCGCACCGCCTGCGCCCAGGCGCAGCAATGGGCCGAGGCATTGGGACAACCCTTCCGGCTAGCAGTGAACATCTCCACCCGGCAGCTCGCCCAGCCGGGGTTCGCCCAGGGCATCGCGGCGCTGCTCAAGGAATCGGGCTTGGACCAGCGCTGCGTCCAGATGGGGCTCGAAATCACCGAGTCGGCACTGATGCACAATCTGGAACAGGCGGCGCATACTCTCCAAGCGGTGAGAGAGCTTGGGCTTTTCGTGGCAATCGACGACTTCGGCACCGGCTACTCCAGCCTCGCCTACCTGCGCAAGCTTCCCCTAGACACGCTCAAGATCGACCGCTCCTTCGTCCGGGAGGTGGTGACCGACCCCAGCGCCGCCGTTGCCGTAAAATCCGTGATCGCCTTGGGCCAGAACCTCGACCTGTGCGTCGTCGCGGAAGGGGTCGAAACTGAAGACCAGTTCCGACTCCTGCAAGAGCTCGGGTGTAATGCCGGACAAGGTTATTTCTTCGCCCCGCCCCTGCCAGGGGTCGAATTCGAAGGGCGGTTCCTGAAATCAAAGAGGCTTGATCCGTGAAGATCGCCATCGTGGGCGCCGGGGGCGTCGGTGGATATTTTGGCGCGCGGCTCGCCGCCGCGGGAGAGGACGTGACCTTCATCGCCCGGAGCGCTCATCTGGAGGCTATGCAGAAGGCGGGGCTCATCGTGCGCTCGGCCCTGGGGGACTTGCACCTTAAGCCGGTCAGGGCGACAAACGACCCGGCGGCCGTGGGCCCGGTGGATCTCGCCATCATCGCCGTCAAGCTCTGGAGCACCGACGAGGCGGTAGAGTCGGCGAAACCCCTCCTCGGGCCGCACACGGGGGTGGTCTCCTTCCAGAACGGGGTGGACGCCGTGGACATCCTGATCCGCCGCCTGGGGCGTACCCACGCTATGGGAGGCGTGGCCCACATCGCGGCCTTGATCGAAGCCCCGGGCGTCATCCGCCACAACGGCACCATGGCCAAACTCACCTTCGGCGAGCTGGACGGAACGGCCTCCCCCCGGGCCAAGGCCTTCCTGGAAGCCTGCACGCGAGCAGGGATCGAGGCCCACCTCTCCGGCGACATCCAGCGGGCCATCTGGGAGAAGTTCGTGTTCCTGGTGGGGCTCTCCGGCATGACCTCCCTCACCCGCATGCCCATCGGCCCGATCCGGGAAGACCCGGTCACCCGGGAGTTGCTGCGGGACGTGATGAACGAGGTGGTGGCGGTGGCCCGGGTCAAGGGGATCGACCTGCCCCCCGACACGGTGGACCAGCAGATGCGGTTCACCGACGGTCTGCCCCGGGACATGGTTTCCTCCATGCTGGGGGACCTGCGGCGGGGCAACCGGCTCGAAGTGCCCTGGCTCTCCGGCGCGGTGGTGCGGCTGGGCCGGGAAGCCGGCGTCCCTACGCCCCTCAACCGGGCGATTTACGCCGCGCTGAAGCTCCACGCGGACGGTGCCGCGGCGCTCCCATGATCTTTCAAATTCCCCAGCCGGTAACCGGAATCGTCTGCCCGGTGATTCCCGCCGCCGCGTCGGAGGCGAGAAACACCACTACCCGGGCGATGTCTTCCCGCTTGGTCCACTTCTTGAGGTCCTTGGGCTTCATGGCCTCGATGTTGGTGGCGGTGTCCACCAACCCGGGCGCGACAGCGTTCACCCGGATGCCGTAGTCCCTTCCCTCCAGGGCCAGGGTCCGGGTGAGGGCGTCTACGCCCGCCTTGGCGCAGTTGTAGGCCACCATGTTCGCTTGAGGCGTTCCCGCCCGGGAGAAGTTGATGATGGCGCCGCCACCCGCCTCTTTCATGCGCGGAAAAGCGGCCCGAGCGCAGAGGAAGGCGGAGAGCAGGTTGTTGCCCACCTCGTGATGCCAGTCCTCCAGCGTGTGCTCCGTCGCCGGCTTGTAGCGGGTGAGCCCGCCGGCCAGGTTCACCAGCACGTCGAGCCGGCCGTACTCGCCCATGACCCGCTCGATCGTCTGGCTCACTTGCGCCTCGTCGGTAAGGTCCGCCGCGATGGGCACGACCCGCGCGCCGCTTGCCTTGAGCTCCTCCGCCCGCGCCTCTACCTTGTCCCGGCTGCGGGCGGCGATGGCCAGCCATGCCCCTTCCGCCCCCAAGGCCTGGGCCACGGCGATGCCCACCTGGCCGCCGCCGCTCACCCCCGTCACCAGCGCAACTTTGCCTTTCAAGACGTCCGCCATGGCAGTCACCTCCTCGATTGTCCCGACCGCGCCCGCGGGCTCGGTTGCCGCTTCTCCGCCCGCCTCCTTCCCCTCGACACGCTGCGGGATGCTTCATTAGATCGTCGCCGCCCCCGTTCGTGCCCCGCGCCTGGACGGCGGCAAACGGCGATGGGTTCTCAACCGGACCGCAGCCTCAGTCGTGGGGCAAAGGCAGGGCGGTGTTGTACTTCACGTTGGGGATCCGCGCCTGCCACTGCAGGATCTCCAGGATCTTGCGATCGATGGCGTCTAGCTCGACGGTTGGCATTCTTGACCTCCCTAGGGGTGCGAGGCGCAACAACATGGCGCTATTGGGCGCCCATTCGAGGATTTTCGCAATCCTTCCCGCTGGAATCGGCGTAATCTTTTTCCTAGCAGCGAAACGCCCGGAGACCGCACCATGGGACACCCCACCGACATCGATCCCCAGGAAACCCGCGAGTGGCTGGAGGCCCTGCAAGCCTTGATCGAGGAAGAAGGCGAGGAGCGGGCCGAGTACCTGCTGCAGAAGCTCTTCGACAAAGCCCGCCGGTCCTGCCGGCGGCTGCGCTTCAATGCCACCACGGCGTACGCGAACACCATCCCCCTGGAAGAGCAGCCCCCCTACCCCGGCGACCCGGCCCTGGAGGAACGGGTGACGGCGCTGGTGCGCTGGAACGCGCTGGCCATGGTGGTGCGCGCGAACCGCGAGCACCCGGAGCTGGGGGGCCACATCGCCAGCTACGCCTCGGCGGCCGATCTATTCGAGGTGGGCTTCAATCATTTCTTCCGGGCGGGCCAGTTGGGGGATCTGGTCTACTTCCAGCCCCACTCCGCCCCGGGCGTGTACGCCCGCGCCTTCCTCGAGGGACGCCTGCCGGAAGAGCGGCTGGCCCGCTACCGGCGGGAGACCGGGCTCGGCGGCCCGAAGGGCCTCTCTTCCTACTGCCACCCGTGGCTGATGCCCGATTTCTGGCAGTTTCCCACCGGCTCCATGGGCCTCGGGCCCCTCAACGCCATCTACCAGGCCCGCTTCATGAAGTACCTGGCGGACCGGGGGCTCCTGGACACCCGGGGCCGCAAGGTGTGGGCCTTCGTGGGCGACGGGGAGATGGACGAGCCCGAGTCCCTGGCCGGGCTCTCCCTCGCCGCGCGGGAAGAGCTGGACAACCTGATCTTCGTGGTCAACTGCAACCTCCAGCGGCTGGACGGCCCCGTGCGGGGCAACGGCTCCATCGTGCAGGAGCTGGAAGGTCTCTTCGCCGGCGCCGGCTGGAACGTGATCAAGGTGCTGTGGGGCTCCGACTGGGATCCCCTCTTCGCCCGGGACCGGGAAGGGATCCTGCTCCGGCGGCTCCACGAGACGGTGGACGGGGAGTTGCAGAAATACGCCGCCACCGACGGCCGCTTCAACCGGGAGCACTTTTTTAACAAGTACCCCGAGCTGCAAGCCCTGGTCGCCCATCTCTCCGACGACGACATCGACCGGCTGCACCGGGGCGGCCACGATCCCCTGAAGATCTACGCCGCCTATCACGCCGCGGTGAATCATCGCGGCCAGCCCACGGTGATCCTGGCCCAGACCAAGAAGGGCTACGGCATGGGCCACTGGGGCCAGGGCAGGATGGGGGCCCACCAGCAGAAGAAGCTGGAGGACGAGGCCCTTCTCGCCTTCCGCGATCGCTTCAACGTGCCCCTCTCCGACGAGGCGGTGAAGCGCCTGTGCTTCCTGAAGCCCGCCGACGACACGCCGGAGATGAAATACCTTCATGCCCGCCGCCGCGCTCTGGGCGGCTACCTGCCCGTGCGCCGCAGCGACGCGCAGCCGCTGCCGGCGCCGCCGCTGGAGGCGTTCGCGAAAATCCTGGAAGGCTCCGGCGAGCGGGAGGAGTCCACTACCATGGCGTTCGTGCGGCTGCTCGCCCAGCTCCTGCGGGATCCCGCCATCGGCCAGCGCATCGTGCCCATCGTGGCCGACGAGGCGCGCACCTTCGGCATGCAGTCCTTGTTCCGCCAGGTGGCCATTTACTCTTCGGTGGGCCAGCTCTACGAGCCGGAGGACCGGGACGAGCTGCTCTACTACAAGGAAGCCAAGGACGGGCAGATCCTGGAGGAAGGCATCGCCGAGGCGGGCGCCCTCTCCTCCTGGCTCGCCGCCGCCACGGCCTATTCGGCTCACGGGGTACCCATGCTGCCCTTCTACATCTTTTATTCCATGTTCGGCTTCCAGCGGGTCGGGGACCTCATCTGGGCGGCGGCGGACTCCCGCGCCCGGGGCTTTCTCCTCGGGGCGACCGCCGGCCGCACCACCCTGGCCGGGGAGGGACTGCAGCACCAGGACGGTTCCAGCCACCTGGTGGCCTCCACCGTCCCCAACTGCCGGGCCTACGATCCTTGCTTCGGCTACGAGCTGGCGGTGATCCTCCAGGACGGCATGCGCCGCATGCTGGAAGCCCGGGAGGACGTGTTCTACTACGTCACGGTCATGAACGAGAACTACCCCCATCCGGCCATGCCGTCCGGGGCGGAAGCCGGCATCCTGCGGGGCATGTACCTCTTCAAGCCCCGGGAAGGCGCGAAAGTGCAGCTCCTGGGCAGCGGCACGCTCCTGCGGGAGGCCCTTTCCGCCGGCGAGCTGCTGGAGCGGGACTGGGGCATTCCCGCCAACGTGTGGAGCGTCACCAGTTTCACCGAGCTGCGCCGGGACGGGCTCGCCGCGGCCCGTCGCAACCGGCTCACCGGCGGCGAGCCCCGGCAACAAAGCCACGTGGAAGATTGCCTCGGCCCGACGGAAGGGCCGGTGGTGGCGGTGAGCGATTATGTCTCGGCGGTGGCCGATCTCATCCGTCCCTGGGTCCACCGCCGCTACGTCGCCCTGGGCACCGACGGCTTCGGCCGCAGCGACACCCGAGCGAACCTGCGCCGCTTTTTCGAAGTGAGCCGGGAACATATCGCGTTTGCGGCCCTTGCCGCCCTCCATGAGGAAAAAGCCGTCGAGCCCTCGATGCTGGCCCGGGCGGCCGAGCGCTACGGCATCGACCCTACGAAGCCCGCGCCCTGGTCGTGCTAAGGCGTGGGGCAGGGGAAAGACGGCGGCGCGGAGCGGGCGGGTCCGCCGAACGCCCGTTCCCGTCCCAGCCAAAAAAGAGGGCGCGCTTGAGGCGCGCCCTTTGAATCACCGGTTCGCGAGGAGGAGGAAGAGCGCGAACCGGGCCCTGCGAGCGCCCGCCGGGGGGGCGGACGCCCGGGTCGGTAAAGACCTGAATCCCTAGCAGGCTGCCGGCGCTCCCCCCTTCCCGGTGCCGGTCTTGCCCGGCTGCACAGTCTTTACGAAGACCGCCTTGATGCCGGTCCAGGCCCGGGCGAGCAATTGTCTGAGGACCTGCGCCCGTAGCTGCCTGGCCTCGTGGAGGACTGCGTCGGCTTGGTCAAAATTCATATCCGTTCTCTACACTGTCGAGTGATCGAATTCCTTTCATCGCAGCACTTGTTGCGACGTTGCCTACAGGGTCAATATAGAGATTTTTTGCGCCGCAACAAATGATTTATTATTATGTGATGAATTAGCTGGACTAATCCATATCCCATGGCCTATCGCCTGCCGCCCTTGAACAGCCTGCGCGCCTTCGAAGCCGCCGCCCGGCACATGAGCTTCAAAAAGGCGGCCGAGGAGCTGAACGTCACCCCAGCGGCCGTGAGCCACCTGGTAAAGGGCCTCGAGGACTTTCTCGGGGTGCGCCTGTTCCGGCGCCTCACCCGGGCCCTGGAGTTGACCGAAGCCGGGCGGGCCGCCCTGCCCAAGATCCGGGAGGGCTTCGAGGCGCTGGCAGCCGGTGTGGAACGCACCCGCAGCCACGCCCGGCTGGGGCCGCTGGGCGTCAGCGCCCCGCCCCTGTTCGCCACCCGCTGGCTGGTGCCCCGGCTGCAGCGCTTCACGGCCCTCCATCCGGAGGTGACCTTGCGCATCTCCCAGAGCGAGGCCATGGTGGATCGGGACGGGGAGGACAGCCCGGGCGGATTCGCCACGCCCGAGGCCTCGGACCTGGGGGCCGAGGTGGCGATCCGCTTCGGCCATGGCCGCTATCCCGGCTGGCGGGCGGACAAGCTCTTCCCCGTGACCTACGCCCCGGTCTGCAGCCCCCAGCTCCTGCGAAGCCAGCGGCCCCTGCGCACGCCGGCGGACCTGCGCTTCCATGCCCTGATCCACGACGACACGGTGCGGAACGCCCGCCGGTGGATCAGTTGGGAGGCCTGGCTCGAAGCGGCCGGGGTCACCGGCATCGACACGTCCCGGGGACCCCGTTTCACCAACTCGGCCCTCGCCATCGAGGCGGCGGAGGACGGCCTGGGCGTCGCCCTGGGCGTCCTGGAGCTGGTGGGTCCGGACCTGGCCTCGGGAAAGCTGGTGGCACCGTTCGACATTGCCGTGGAGGCCGGGTACGCCTATTACCTGGTATGCCCCCAGGCCACCGCCGACCGGCCCCAGGTGGCGCGTTTCCGGGAGTGGCTGCTGGAAGAAGCCCGCAAGCGGGAGGCGGTCCCGGTTGCCGACTGATTCCGTCTCCACTCCCTACCCGGGGGGCCGGCTCACCTGGAGCCTGTGGGCCATCGGCGCCACCTTCTACCTGTTGGGTTATTTGCACCGGGTCGCGCCGTCGGTCATCGCCGGCGAGCTGGTGGCCGATTTCGCCCTGAGCGCCGCGGGGCTCGGGCTGCTGTCGGCCAGCTACTTCTATGCTTACCTGATGCTGCAGGTGCCCACCGGGTTGCTGGTGGACACCTGGGGTCCGCGCCGCATTCTGGCGGCTGGAGCCCTCTTGACCGCCGCCGGCACCTTGATGTTCGCGGCCGCCGGCGGGCTCCCCTCGCTTTTCATCGGCCGCCTGCTGATCGGTGTCGGCACCTCCGTCACCTGGGTGTGCATGCTGAAATTCTCCAGCCACTGGATGCCGCCGCGACAGTTCTCTTTCGCGAGCGGCATGCTGCTGATGGCGGGCGTGCTGGGGGCGCTCACCGCCGGCCTACCGTTGCGGCTCCTGGTGGAAGCCCTGGGCTGGCGGCCGGCCCTGGGGACGACCGCCCTTGCCGCCCTCACCCTCGCCTTCCTGGTGTGGAAGCGGATGCGGGACGACCCGTCGGAGGCTGGATACCACAGCCATTGGATGCCGCTCGCCAGCGCCGAAGACGAAGCCCTCAGGTGCATGCTCGGCCTCCTGCGGGAAACCGCCCGCTACCGGGCCCTGTGGCTGCTGGTGGCGGCCGGCGGAGGGGTGCTGGCTTCGGTGTTCGCTTTCGCCGGCCTGTGGGGCGTGCCGTTTTTCCACATGCACTATGGCATGCCGGTGGCCGACGCGGCCCTGACGTGCTCCCTCTTGATCGTTCTCTTCGGCGCGAGCAGCCCGTTTTGGGGGTGGCTCGCGGACCGCACCGGCCGCGCCGGGGCCCTCTACCGGGGTGGAACGCTGGCGACGGCGGCGGCCTGGGGGGTGATCGCCGGGGTGCCGGGGCTGCCCCTCGGACTGCTGCTCCCGCTGCTGGCGGTCGCCGCGGCGGGCGCCGGCACCATCGTGCTGGGCTACACCCTGGCGCGGGACCGGGTGCCCCGCCGGCTCGCCGCCACCGCCAGCGGGCTGGTCAACATGGGCTCCATCGCCGGGCCCCTGCTGCTGCAGCCCCTTTTCGGATGGGTGCTGGACCTGCTATCCAGCGACGCGCCGCTCGGAAACGCTCCGCTTTTCGGGCGGGCGGCCTTCCACGCCGGCTTCGCCCTGATCCTGGGGTGTGCGCTGCTGTCCTTCGCCTGCCTCACGCGTTTCAAGCGCCATCTGCCCGCGCCATCCCTGGCTGGCCCTTGAAACCGTCGGCCGGATGATGGCTTGACGGCAAAGGCGTGCTGGCGCGTAGTCCAGGCGCCCGATACTGCAACGCCGCTGAACAGAGTCGGCAGATTATTTCCGGGAGAGAGCCTGGCCCGATATCCGCACTTCTTCGACTCGGCGAAAGCCGTGGTCGTGCGTCACCAAGGCGTAGGCGCCGACTTCCACCGCCTGGCCAACTGGATCGCATCGGGCAAGCGCAGCCGGTATCGCGCACGAAAACGGTCCGCAGTCACGGCGATCGTCTCGGTCACGGCGACAACGGCCAGACCCGGGCCCCTCGTCATGGCGAGCCGGTATTGCTCGGCCAGGTACTCGTTGCCCGCAGCCAAAGGTCCCGAGACCGCCTCGGCCAGGGTGATGGTCGAAACGACGAGGTTCAGGTCTCCCGCCGCTGCACGGTCGAAAGAGGCTGAAACCGATCCGCGAGGGTTGGATGGCCTCGAGGAAGTAGATGATCGGTGCCGAATCGACGAGCAGGACACAGCCGCTCGGGGGCTCTGCCGGGGTTTCTAGCGCCATTCGTCCCGCATTCGCGCGATGACGCGCTTGACCGACCTGTCCCAGAGCCCCTTGCCGCTCCCCCGCAGGGCACGAAGGTCCGGCCCCCCCCGGGTGCTTGCCCGGATAAGAGGAGGAACGATGGCCGCATAGATCTTGCCGTGCTTCGTGATCAGGCACGGCTCGCCGCGGTGGGCCTGCTCGAGCAAGGTGGGAAGGTTCTTGCGGGCCGCCTCGACGCCGCTTCTCTTGATGCCGCTCAGGGAGGTTCACCTCCGGCCCAGAACTGTGCAAGCTGTACAGACTTGCGTCAACCTGCGCCCGAACGAACGGTGTTTCCAAGGGAAACGCATAAACCGCGGATGGGGACCGCTTGCGTTGGACCACGGGGCCTGCAGCCCGCCTTCCCGAGCGCCGGCAAGTCACGCCCCGGCGCGTAGGCCTCACCGCTTCCGTTCGGCCGCCGCCAGCGCCTCTGCCAGGTCGAGCACCAGCTTCCTGTGCCGCTCGCTCAAGCGGCCGAAGACTTCTAGCAGGATGTCCTGGTCGCGCCGGTAGGGGCGCGTCTCCTGACGAAGGACGCCGGCACGCCGGGCGCCCTCGCCAGCGCCGTCGCCGAAGCGCAGCCACTGGGGCGCCACGCCGAGCCATTCGGCGAGGACGCGCAGCTTGTCCTGGGAAGGCAGAGCGCGGCCCGTGAGCCATTTTCTGACGCTCTGGGTGCTGACCGGATCGCCCTGGTAGCGCAGATTGAACGCCCGGGCCACGTGGGTGGGGCTGAGGGTGTCGATGCCGGCCTTGCGCATCGCTTCCACGAGTCGCTTGCTGAAAGCCCGCTTTTCATCGGTCAGACCCATGCCGGCAACGGTAGCACCAAGCACGAGACCATATGCCAACCCGAGGTTGCATATATCAGTAACCGCTGATAACCTATGCAACTCGAATACCTGGCGTGGGTCGCGCGCATGGCGCCTCGATCTCTCCGGAAGAGCATGGTGGAATGCCCCGTGCCGCCTCTCGGCCCATGAGCGAAACCGATCCCGCGAAGAACGAGGTCACGATGCACCCGGCCCCCCAGCCCGCCGCGCCGAAGGGCGGCGAGGCGCAATACCCTTCCCTGAGCCCGTCCACCCGGGCGCTGGCCCGGGAACCGGAACCCCCGGCGGGCGCGGCGGAGGGCCTTCCTCGGCCGATGCGCTGGCTGCTGGCCGCCATCGACCAGATCCCCATCGGCGTCGCCATGACCCGCCCGGACGGGATCCTGGAGTACGTAAATCCCCGCTTGAGCGCCGTGACCGGCCTTTCGCTCCAGGAGGCCCTCGGCCTGGGAATCGACGCCATCCGCTGCGCGGACGAGGGCGCCCGGCTGGACCAGATCCGGCCGTTCCTGCTGGCCCGGGGCCGGTGGGAGGGGGAAGTGCGCTACCGGGACCGGGCGGCCGGCTTCCTGCCCGCCCTGGAAACGGTGTGCGCGGTGGGGGAGCCCGGCGGGCCCGTTGCCGGATTCGTCCATTTCGTGCAGGACATGACCAGCCAGCGGCTGGTGGAGTCCCTGCGGCGCCTGGCCTTCTACGACGGGCTGACCGGCCTTCCCAACCGGGCTCTGGTGGAGGACCGCCTGAGCCTGGCGATCGCCCACGGCCAGCGCCACCATTCGTCGTTCGCGGTCCTGTGCATCGACATGGACCAGTTCAAGCAGGTGAACGACACCCTGGGGCACGCCGTGGGAGACCGGCTGCTCGCCGCTGTCGCCCACCGTCTACAGGCGGGCCTGCGGGTCGGGGATACCCTGGGGCGCTGGGGCGGGGACGAGTTTGTCGCCCTGGTCGAGGTCATCCAGCAAGCCGGGGCGCTGCGCGCAATCGCCGAAAGGCTGGTGGCCACCGGCGCACGGCCTTACGCCATCGGAGACCTGGAACTCCCTATGACGGTGAGCATCGGCGTGAGCCTTTACCCCCAACACGGGCGCGATTCCCGGGCCCTGCTCGCCGCCGCCGACGCGGCCATGTACCAGGCCAAGGCGGCGGGCGGCGATACCTGGCGCGTGGCGGCGTCGGGATAGACAAGGTTCTTCGGGGCGACGGCCAGCCGGACCGGTGCCCGTCATGCTTACGGCAATCAGACGGGATAGTCCAGCTCCCGCTGATGCCGGATGGCCAGAACGCGCACCTGACCTTTTGCGGGAACGAACCGGTACAGGGCCACGTAACCGGTCTTGCCGTAGGAGATCACCAGTTCCCTGAGCTCGCCGCTCACGCGGCGCCCGATCAAGGGATGTTGGGCAAGCGCTTCGATCGCGCTGCGAATGGCCCGGGCGGAGTCGAGAGCTGCACCGGGATCGTAATCCGCCAGGTAATCGAAGAGGCGCTCCAAATGAGCGAGCGCATTGGCTGAATAGACTACTTGCGCCACGGCTTGGGCCGGGCCGCCTTCCTCTTGCGGGCGAGCCGCTCGATCCAGGCATGAACCTCGTCGGCCGCGAATACCTCGCCTGTCGCGTCGATGCGCCGATCGGCCGCGATGGCCTCCTCGACGAACGAGCGCATCCTCTCGCCGCGCGCCACCTCGCGCTCGATCGCCTCCAGCATGAGCGCATGGGGCGAACGCCCCGTCTGCTCGGCCAGCGCCGCGATGCGCTCCTTGAGCTGCTGCGGCAACTTCAGTGTGGTCGTGGAACCCATGCCGGCAAGCGGTAGGTACGAATGTATAGTGACACCATGGTAGCACCCGCTGCCGGCGCGCGACAAGATCGCCGGATCGTCCAGGCCGGGCAAGCCCTTCCCCGGACGTGCCGCCCCGTTCCGGGAGCGCCGATCCCCGCAATCGCGGCAAGATTCCAATGAACCTGCCGCGGGATGGCGGGCCGCGGTATCATCGGCGGCCATGCATTCGTCCGCCACGGATCGCGCAGCGGCCGTCCCGACGCCATGAGTCCCCGCCACGGCCACCTCCTGTGCCTCGACCCCCACGGCTTTCACCGCATCGCCTACGCCGAGTGGGGCGAGCGGTTTAATCCCCACGTGGTGGTGTGCGTCCATGGGCTCACCCGCAACAGCCGGGACTTCGACTTCCTCGCCATGGCCTTGGCCCGGCACTGCCGGGTCGTGTGCATGGACGTGGCGGGGCGCGGCGACAGCGACTGGCTCGAGGACAAGGCGGACTACGGCTTTCCCTTGTACCTCTCGGACGCCGCCACCCTCATCGCCCACGTCACCGCCCCCGCGCCCGAGGGTCCAGGGACCTTTCTGCGGCGACTCCTCGCGCGGGAGCGCCCGCCGCGCCTCGACTGGATCGGCACGTCCATGGGCGGGCTGATCGGCATGATGCTGGCGTCGAAGGCCGGCACCCCCATCCGCCGGCTGGTGCTGAACGACGTGGGTCCCCTGGTGCCCTGGTCCGGCCTGGCGAGGCTCAAAGGCCTCCACGCCCGGCGCAAAGACCGCTTTCGCGACCTGCAGGAAGTGGAGGCCCATCTGCGGGCGGTCTGCGCCAGCTTCGGGCCTCTGGACGACGCCAAGTGGCGGCACGTGGCCCGCCACAGCGCCCGGCAACTGGAGGATGGAAGCTACGCCCTCGCTTACGACCCCGGCATCGTCAGCGCCCTGCGCAACCACAACACCGAAGGGATCGAGTTCGGCACCGACTTCCTCATGGGCGTGGATCTCTGGCCCGTGTGGGACGCGGTGCGCTGCCCGACCCTGGTGCTGCGGGGCGCCGAGTCGGATCTGCTGCTCGCGAGCACCGCGCGGGAGATGGCGCAGCGCGGGCCCCAGGCCCGGGTAGTGGAGTTCCCCGGCGTCGGCCACGCCCCCTGGCTCATGACCGAAGACCAGATCGGCGTGGTGCGGGAATTCCTGTTGACGGAGGATTAAAAAAGTTTTTCCTTTCGCGCCCTTTGCACCCTTCGCGTTGAAAATTTCTTTTTCTTCTTTTCTCTGTGTCTCTGCGCCTCTGTGGTTCCACCTTTTTTTACTCTACCGCCGGCCGGAGCGCCAGATGCCCACGATGATCCAGACGCTGTTGAAGAAGGCGACCACGTAGCCCAACACGCCCAGGACGGTGAACAGGGGCAAGCCCAGTACCCGCGGGCCGGAGGTCACGGTCATGACGATAGAGGAGCCAATCACCAGGGAGGCGGTCATGATGCCCATGGTGACCCGGTCCAGGGTGCGGTCCAACTGCTGGCCGAAGTCGTCCAGCCGCTTCAGATCCAGGTCGATGCGGGTCTTGCCCCGCCGCGCCTCCCGGACGAGGCGCGCCAGGTCCCGGGGTACGCTGCCCATCACGTTCACGAAATCGGCGAGGGAATGGCGGCCGCGCCGCAGCAGCTCCGCCGGCCGCAGCCGCTGGGCAAGGGCCCGCCGCAGCAGGGGAGTCAGGTGATCGACGATGTGGAAATCCGGGTCGTACTGGCGCCCCAGCCCCTCTAGCGTGATCAGCGCCTTGAACATGAGGGCGAGATCCGCCGGCATGACGATGGAATGCTCCCGGATGATGCCGGCGAACTGCCGCAGCACCGCGCCGATGCGGATGTCCTTGAGGGGCATGTCCTCGTAGTTGAACACCAGCTCGTTGATGTCGGCGGCGAGCTTCGCTTCGTCCACGTAGGCGTCCCCCGCCCAGTCGAGCAGGACCTCCAGCATGGGCTCCTCGTCCATGCGGGCGAGGCCTGCCAGCAGGTCCACCACCTGGTTGCGGCGCGGGGGCGTGAGGCGCCCCACCATGCCGCAGTCGATGATGACGATGCGGTTGCCCGGAAGGTAGAACACGTTGCCCGGATGGGGATCGGCGTGGAAGAAGCCGTCGATCAGGATCATCTTGAGCACCGCCTCGGCCCCCCGCGCCGCCAGCACCCGCTTGTCCAGCCCGGCCGCCTCCACCGCCGCGAGCTGGGTGGCGGGAACGCCGTCGATGCGCTCCTGCACGTTGAGCGTCTCGCTGGTCCATTCCCAGTAGACCCGGGGGATGACCACGTAGGGGTGGCGGGCGAAGTTTTTGGCGAAGCGCTCCATGTTGCGCGCCTCGACCGAAAGGTCCAGCTCCCGCTCCATGGAGCCCACGAACTGAGCGGCGATCTGCACGGGCTGGTAACGGCGCGCCTCGGGCAGCTCCGCTTCGATCAGCCCCGCCAGATAGGTGAGGATGCGCAAGTCCGCCTCCACCTTCTGGCGGATTCCGGGGCGCCGGACTTTGAGAACGACGGGGGCTCCGTCCTGGAGCCGCGCCCGGTGCACCTGGGCGATGGAGGCGGAGGCGCAAGCGCGGGTTTCCAGGTCCCGGAACACCTCGAACGGCGAGCGGCCCAGGGCCTTCTCCAGCTCCGGCAGCAGCGCCTCGAAGGGCACCGGCGGAACCTCGCTGTGGAGCTTTTCGAACTCGGCGATCCACTGGGGCGGGAAGACGTCTACCCGGGTCGCCATGACCTGGCCCAGCTTGACGAAGGTGGGCCCCAGCTCTTCCAGGGCGAGCCGGATGCGCTGGGGCGGCTCCAGCCCGGTGCCCGTCCCCGCTTCGCCCCATTGCAGGATCTGCCCGGCCCGCTCCAGCAGGGTGCCGATGCCGAGCCGGCGCACCAGGTCGCCCAGGCCGTGGCGGATCAGAACCGAGCTGATCTCATGCAGACGCGGAAGGTCCCGCATGAAACTGAGCGTCTCCCTGAACATCGAGGCTCCCGCTCCTGACGCGACGGCCCCTGGGGCGAAGCCGCCCCCGGCCACCGAAGACTATCGCTTCGCTTCGGAGCGCCGCTCGCGCAGGGAATCGGCGAGGCCCGAGAGGATCCCGCCCGCCACCTGGGCGAAGCGCGCGCCCACCTCCACCGCGGTCTCCACGCCGGTGAACGCGGCATGCAGGGTCGCCTTCGAGATGCGCTGCCCCAGCTCGGTCATCAGGCGCGCGACTTCGCGCCCGGTTTCGGTGCCGTTGCGCCGCGCCTGGGCCAGGGCTTCCCGCAGCTCCGGCCGGACTCCCTCGCCCGCGGCCTCGGCCACCTGCTCCACGGTGGCGAGGAAATCCTCTTCCAGGCGCCGCAGGCCGTCGAAGGCCACCTGGAGCTCCCGCTCGGACAGACGCCGCCCCTCGGCCAGGAGCTGCTCCAGGGCGAGGCGCCCCGCTTCCACCGAGCGCATGAGGGCCTGGTCCAGCCCCGCCAGGGCTTCCGACACCGCCTGGCGCGTATTTTCCCCGCTGCGCTGGGCTCCGGAGGCGATGCTTTCCCCCATGGTCCGCACCACGTCTCGGATGCCTTCCGGGTCGAACCGGCGGCCCGCCAGGGCTTCCAGAGTGAGGTCATGAACCTGGGTGCGGATGTCCTGCCCTTCCTGGAAGACTTTCTCCGCTTTGAGCTCTTCCCGGGAAGTTCCTTGTGGCTGCTTCTCGGTCATGGGGTCGCCTCCTTTTCCGCTTCCGGTCTGCAAACGCTCGGGCGTCGGCGACCGACGGCATTCGCCTTGCCGTCGATCCCCCTAAGGGGCGGTCGGCGAGGCGGAGCAGGGGCCCCATCGCCACGATGGGGATGCGATCCGAGCTCGGACGCAAGGGGCCGCCGACCGCCATGGCCCCCCTTCGGGGTCAGATCCCCAGCTTGACGCTGGGGCACCTCTTCCGCCCTTCAGCGGCCCCCTCGCCGGGTGCCTCATGCCGCCCCTCCTTTTCCGCTCTCAGTCGGTCGAAATCATCCAGGCCCGTTGGGAAGGGGACGGATGTTCCACGCGGTGCAGCCGCGCCGAGTTCTTGAGCCGCTCCTCCGCCTGCTCCCAGGAGGGGGGCTCCGCGGACGGCTGGGTCCATTCGGCGGTGGCGATTTCCTCGCACCAGTCGCGGAACTTGCCCAGGTCCACCAGGGGCGCGCCCACGCCCCGGTGGGCCCGCTGGTCGGCGGCGCTCTCCCAGACGGACATGAACCAGAAGGTGAGGCCCCGGGTCTTGCGGGTCTGGGTCACCACCCACCCGGGAGCGTGCCGCAGAAAGCGCAACGCCCGCCCGGTATGGAGCATGAAGGGCAGCAGGAGATGGGGGGAGCGCAGGCGTATGCGGGTGAGGGCGACGAAGGCCATGGCGGTCGACGGGAACGCGCAAAGACGACATCAGTATAGAGGCCGCGATGGCGGGATTGAAGCAGGGGCGCGGCCCCCTACCTTCGCGACGAGCCGGCGCCCGCCCGGCGGCGGGCGGAGTGGGGATTCGTGGCGCTGGACTTCCCCGGGCGCGGGGCGGATTGAGCCGGCAGGCGGCGGACCGCCCCGCTGTCCAGGTAGATGTCCACCAGCCGTTCGGCGTCCTTCGCCAGGTCGAAAGAGGCCGGGTCCAACAGCCAGGTGTAGATCAGGCCGAAGAAATAAGCGTCCAGCCCGATGGCCATGCGGCGCACGTCGGTCTTGGGCGGAAGCTGGCCCCGGGTGACCGCATTGCGCAGCGCCCGCTCGATCAGGATGAGCGCAGAGGACCGGCACTGCCGGTGGCGATCCAGGATGGCGGAGAGCTCCCCCACGTATTCGCAGCGGTAGCACAGGATCTCGAACACCCGCCGGCAGCGCGGGTCCTCCACCGTCTTCTTGAGGGCATGCACGCAGGCCTCCCGTAGCCGCGCCAGGGGATCGGCGATGGCGTCGTCCGCCGCCTGCTTCACCATCTCCTCCATGGGCAGGGTAACCCGGTCGGACATGGCCAGGAATAGGTCGGCCTTGTTGGCGAAATGCCAATAGATCGCGCCCCGGGTAACCTCCGCCGCATCGGCGATGTCCTCCAGGGACGTACCGGACACCCCCCTGTCGCGGAATACCCGCTCCGCCGCGTCCAGGATGCGGCTGCGGGTCTCCTGGGCTTCCTCCTTGGTGCGTCTCGCCACGGTCCCTTACACCTTCGAGTAAATGAAAAGCGCAACTGTTACGGTACAAAGCAGCGTCAGGTGTCTACTTTACATACATTCATGTCTGTATGTACACTGGCGCCCCAGCGGTGTTCCTCTATTTTGCTAACGCTCAACGCCGTGGCCCCAGGCGTGTGACCGCTGTCCGTGAGTGGATTTTACGACGATGCCAACCAGGTTCCGTTCCCGAGCCCTCTTTCTGGCCGGTTTCCCTGTGCTCATGGCCGGATGCCAGCCCGCCGGCGCGCCGCCCGCCCCTCCGCCCCCGCCGGCGGTGAGCGTCGTGACCGTGGAGCCCCGGGATCTGCCCGTCACCTACGAATACGTGGGCCAGACCGCCGGCTTCCGGGAAGTGGAGGTGCGGGCCCGGGTGACCGGCATTCTGCTCAAGCGCCACTACCGGGAAGGCGCGCCGGTGAAGGAGGGGCAGTCCCTGTTCCTCATCGATCCCGCGCCGTTCCAGGTGGCGCTCCATCGGGCCGAGGCGGATCTGGCCGTGGCGGAGGCGCGCCTCGCCCAGGCCAGGCGGGACGCGGCGCGGCTTGCGCCCGCGTTCGAGGCCAAGGCAGTGGCACAGAAGGACTACGACGACGCCGTTTCCGCCGAGCGGATCGCCGAGGCCGAAGTGCAGGCGGCCCGGGCCCGCGTGGCCGAGGCCCGGCTCAACCTGGATTACACCCGGGTGGAAGCGCCCATCTCCGGCGTCTCCGGGCGAGCGCTGGTCTCCGAGGGAACGCTCGTCTCCGGCCCGAACGTGCTGCTCACCACGGTGACCCAGACCGACCCCATGTACGTGATCTTCGGCATCCCCGACCGGGAGCGCATGGCCATCCGGGAAGAGGCGGAAAGCGGGCGCCTCAAGCTTCCGCCGGATGGGCGTTTCAAGGTGGTGCTCAATCTGGCGGACGGCCGCACCTACGCCCATCGGGGAACCCTCGACTTTACCGATGTGCGGGTGAACGCCCAGACCGGCACCACCGAGGCCCGCGCCCAGGTGCCCAACCCGGAAGGTTGGCTCCGGGCCGGAGAGTTCGTGCGCGTGGCGCTCCACGGCGCGGTGCGCCCCCAGGCAGTGCTGGTTCCCCAGCGGGCGGTGCTGGAGGGCCCGGGCGGGAAGTTCGTGTACGTGGTCAACGCCGAAGGCAAGGCAGAGCCGCGCCCGGTACAGGCCGGGCCGTGGAACGGGGAATCCTGGGTGATCCGGGAAGGCCTCGCCGCGGGCGAGCGGGTGATCGTGGACGGCGTCATGAAGATCGGGCCTGGCGTGCCGGTGACCGTCACGACCCCGCAGCCGGAACAACGGCCCGGGGCGTCTTCGTGAAATAGCCGGGCCGATCCATGTTCTCCCGCTTCTTCATCGACCGGCCGATCTTCGCGGCCGTGCTCTCCCTCTTCGTCGTGATCGCCGGGCTGGCGGCGATGCGAAGCCTTCCCATCGCCCAGTACCCGGAGATCGCGCCCCCGGTGGTCCTGGTGCGGGCGGTCTATCCCGGGGCCTCGGCCGAGACCCTGGAGCAGACCGTGGCGGCGCCCCTGGAGAACGCCATCAACGGCATTGAGGACATGCTGTACATGAGCTCCACGTCCGCCTCCAACGGGGTGGTGGAGATCCAGGTGACGTTCAACATCGGCGCCGACGTGGACATCGCGGCGGTGAACGTCAACAACCGGGTCAAGCAAGCGGAGGCCCGCCTGCCCGAGGAAGTGCGGCGCCAGGGCGTCACGGTGGAGAAAGGCTCGTCGGCGTTCCTCCAGGTCTTGGCGTTCTATTCGCCCGACGGGCGCTACGACGATCTCTACACCAGCAACTACGTGACGCTCAACGTGCTGGACGTGCTCAAGCGCGTCCCCGGCACCACCAACGTGCAGATCTTCGGCGCCAAGGACTACGCCATGCGCATTTGGGTGCGCCCCGACCGGCTCGCCCAGTTAAAGCTCACCACGGCCGACCTGGTACGTGTCATCAACGAGCAGAACGCCCAGTTCGCCGCCGGCAAGGTCGGCCAGACGCCCACCGGCGGGCCCCAGGAGCTCACCTACACCGTCAACGCCAAAGGCCGGCTCAGCGACGTTTCGGAGTTCGAGAACATCGTGGTGCGGGCGAACCCGGACGGCTCGACGCTGCGGCTCAAGGACGTGGCCCGGGTGGAGCTGGGCTCCAAGGACTACGAGTTCATCGGCCGCTACAACGGCCGGCCCGCCACCCTGGTGGGCATTTTCCTGCAGCCGGGGGCCAACGCCCTGGACGTGGCGCAAAGCGTGAAGACCACCATGGCCGAGCTGGCCCAGCGCTTCCCCGACGGGCTAGCCTATGCCATCCCCTACGACACCACGCGTTTCGTGGAGGTTTCCATCCGGGAAGTGCTGAAGACCCTGGGCGAGGCGATGCTCCTGGTGCTCCTGGTGGTGTACGCGTTCCTGCAAAACGTCCGCGCCACCCTCATCCCCATCATCGCGGTGCCGGTGTCCCTGATCGGCACCTTCGCGGGACTGCTCGCCCTGGGCTACTCCATCAACACCCTGACGCTGTTCGGCATGGTGCTCTCCATCGGCATCGTGGTGGACGACGCCATCGTGGTGCTGGAGAACGTGGAGCGCATCATGCACGAGGATCGCGCTTCGGCGAGGGAGGCGGCGATCAAGGCGATGCGGGAGGTGACCGGTCCGGTGGTGGCGATCGTGCTCACCCTGTGCGCGGTGTTCATCCCCATCGCGTTCCTGGGAGGCTTGACCGGCGAGCTTTACCGCCAGTTCGCCGTCACCATCTCCATCTCGGTGGTCATTTCCGGCCTGGTGGCCCTCACCCTGACGCCGTCCTTGTGCGTGCTCATCTTGAAGCGGGAGCACAAGCAGCCCGGCTGGGTGTTCCACTGGTTCAACGAGGGATTCGGATGGGTCACCCGGCGCTACACCCGGGGCGTGACGTGGATGATCCGGCGCAGCGGCATCGGCATCCTGCTCTTCGCCGGAATGGCGGCCTTGACCGCCGGGCTGTGGCGCTTGACGCCCGGCTCCCTGGTGCCGGACGAGGACCAGGGCTACTACATCGCCGCGGTGTTGCTGCCGGACGGGGCGAGCCTCGAGCGCACCGACCAGGTGGTGGGCGAGGTACTGAAGGCGATCCGGTCCAACCCGGCTAACGAGGATGCGGTGGCCTTCACCGGCTTCGACTTTTTGGGCGGCGCCTTCCGCAACAGCGCCGCCACCATCTTCGTCACCCAGAAGCACTGGGACGAGCGGGACGTGCCCGTGCAGGCCCTCATCGGAGACCTGTTCATGAAAACCGCCCATCTCCAGGAGGCGCTGGTGCTGGCCTTCAACCCGCCGCCCATCTTCGGCCTCGGCAACGCCGGCGGCTTCGAACTATACCTGCAGAACCGCGGCGAAGGCGACCCCAAGCGGCTCGCCCAGGTCACCCAGCAGTTTCTCGCCCGGGTAGCGCAGGACCCCACGTTTGTCCAGGTGAACACCCTGTGGCGATCCAACACACCCCAGCTCTACGTGGACGTGGACCGGGAAAAGGCGAAGGCGCTGGGGGTGCCTATCGACGAGCTGTTCGACACGGTGGCGGCGACGCTGGGCACTTTCTACGTCAATGATTTCAACAAGTACGGGCGCACCTGGCAGGTGCTCATGTCGGCGGAGCCCCGCTACCGCAAGGCGCCGGACGACATCGGTCACGTGTGGCTGCGCAGCCAGCGGGGCGAAATGGTGCCCCTCGCGTCGCTGGCCGCGGTGCGCTACACCTCGGGGCCGGAGACCCTGGACCGGTTCAACAACCTGCCGGCGGCCAAGATCTTCGGCGCGGGCGCCCCGGGCGTGAGCTCCGGCCAGGCCATCGAGGCCATCGAGCGCATCGCCCGGGAAGTGCTGCCCCCCGACTTCAGCTTGGACTGGAGCGGCGCCTCCTACCAGGAGAAGAAGGCGGGCGGCGCCTCCACTCTTGCCCTCGTGATGGCGGTGGTGATGGTGTTCCTGATCCTCGCCGCCCAGTACGAGAAGTGGTCGTTGCCCCTGTCGGTGCTATTCGCCCTGCCCTTCGGCACCTTCGGAGCGCTGGCCGCGGTGTGGCTGCGGGGGCTCACCAACGACGTCTATTTTCAGATCGGGCTGGTGACCCTGCTGGGCCTCGCCGCCAAGAACGCCATCTTGATCGTGGAATACGCCTCGATGAAATTCCACGAGGGCATGTCCGCCAGCGCCGCGGCGGTGGAGGCGGCACGGCTGCGCTTCCGGCCCATCCTGATGACCTCGCTCGCCTTCATCTTCGGTGCGCTGCCGCTGGCGGTATCCACCGGCGCCGGGGCCGGCGCCCGCCACTCGGTGGGCACGGGCGTCGTGGGCGGAATGCTGGCCGCCACCTTCCTCGCCATCTTCTTCGTGCCCCTGTTCTTCAAGCTGATCACGGCGCGCACGCTGCGGGAGCCCCGCTCGACGGAAGACATCCTGCAGGAGGCGGAGCACGCCCGGGCGCTGGCCCATCGGCCCGCGCCCGCCATGCCCCATCGGCATCCCACCAGCAAAGGAGGCAGCGGTGGCGCATAAGCTGCTTCTGTCATTCCTGGTGGTATCTCTCCTCACGGGCTGCGTATCCCTCGCCCCGGATGACGAGTGGCCAGCCCAGGAACTGCCGGCCGCGTGGAAGGTGGCGCCCGCCGACGGCGTCGCCGCCCCGGCCGACCGGTGGTGGATGCTCTACGGGGAGCCCGCCCTCGACCGGCTGGTGGAAGAAGCCCTGACCCACAACCAGGATCTGCAGCTCGCCGTGGCCAGGGTGGATGAAGCCCGGGCCCTCGCCCGGATCGCGGAGGCCCAGCGGCTGCCCTCAGTGGACGCGGCGGCGGAGGCGAGCCGCGGCCGGCGCTCCGAGCGCTCCTCCTTTCCCCTGCCGCCGGGGACCCCCGCCACCCAGGATACCTACCGCGGCACCCTCAACGTGGCCTACGAGCTCGACCTGTGGGGACGGTTGAAGAACGCCGCCGAGGCCGCCCGCGCCCGCCTGCTCGCGACCCGTGCCGCCCAGGAAACCGTGCGCCTCGTCCTCACCGCCCAGGTGACCCGGTCCTATTTCAATCTGGCCGCCCTGGACGGCCAGGTGGAGGCCACCCGCCGCTCCCTGGCGCTGCGCCTGGAAGAGTTGGAACTGCAGAGGGTCCGGCATCGGAGCGGCTTGATCGGCGAATTCGAGTTGCGGCAGCGGGAAGCGGAAGTGGCCTCGGCCCGCTCCCAGCTTTCCGCCCTCGAGCGCGCCCGGGAAGCGGAGGAAGCGGCCCTCGCCCTGCTCCTGGGCCGCAGCCCCCGGGCCATTCTCGAGGGCGAGGTGGAGCGGGGAGCCCACCGGGACGCGCCGCCCGCCGTGGTGGTGCCGGAGGGCCTGCCCTCCGATCTCCTGCTGCGGCGCCCGGACCTGGTGGAAGCGGAGCAGTCGCTGATCGCCGCCCACGCCGATATCGGCGCGGCGCGGGCGGCCCTCTTCCCCCGCATCGCTCTGACCGGCTTTCTCGGCTCCGAGAGCGCGTCCTTGTCGGACCTCTTCTCCGGACCGGCGGGCGTCTGGCAACTGGCGGCAGGGCTCACGCAACCCATCTTCCAGGGCGGTCGGCTCCTCGCCGAAGTGGAGGCAACCAAGGCCCGGCAGCGCCAGGCGGTGGCCCAGTACCGGAAAGCGATCCAGCAAGCCTTCAGCGAGGTGCGGGAAGCCCTCGCCCGCCAGACCCGCTCCCGGGAGATCTTTGAGGCGGAAGGCAGCCGCATGCAGGCCCTCACCGAGACCCTGCGGCTCGCCCGGGTACGCTACGCCCAGGGGCTCTCCAGCCAGTTGGAAGTGCTGGACGCCGAGCGCAGTCTCCTTGCGGCGGAATTGAGCCGCATCGACGCCCTGCGGGATCAGCGGGCGGCGGTGGCCGATCTGGTGAGAGCCTTGGGGGGCGGCTGGGGCGAGGCGGCCCGCCTTTCCCGAGCCCGTCCGTAACCCGGAACCTCCACGGCTATTCCGGGCCGCGCCGATCCGCGGTATGCTTGCCTCGGATCGCGATACGTCCATTCACATCGCGAAATTTGGGGCGCGGCTTCTTTGCGCTTAGCCGTCGTTTTTCCGCCGCAAGAGAGGATTCAATGACCCAATGGGTACGCTATGAGGCCGAAGGCCGCATCGGGTTCGGAACGCTGGAAGGGGAGGACATCGCGGAGCACGAAGGCGATCTCTTCGCCTCGCCCCGGCCTACGGGGAAGCGCCTGCCCCTTGCCGAGGTCAAGCTCCTCGCCCCCTGCGCGCCGGGCAAGATGGTGGCCCTGTGGAACAACTTCCACGCCCTCGCCGCCAAGCTCAAGGTGCCGGAGCCGCCCGAGCCCCTCTACCTGCTCAAGGCCAACAACTCGTTCCTCGCTCCCGGCGAGACCATTCGCGCGCCCCGGGCCTACGAGGGCAAGGTGGTGTTCGAGGGGGAGCTGGGGATCGTGATCGGAAAACGGGTGAGCGGCTGCAGCGAGGAAGAGGCCCCCCGCTACATCTTCGGCTACACCTGCGTGAACGACGTGACCGCGGCGGAGATCATCCAGAAGGATCCCACCTTCCCCCAGTGGGTGCGGGCCAAGGGCTACGACACCTTCGGTCCGTTCGGGCCGGCGATCGCCACCGGCCTCGACCCCCACCGGCTTACGGTGCGCACGATCCTCAACGGGGAAGAGCGGCAGAACTATCCCGTGTCCGACATGATCTTCGGGCCGCACCGGCTGGTGGCCCTCATTTCCCGGGACATGACCCTGGAGCCGGGGGACGTGATCGCCTGCGGCACGTCGGTGGGCGTGGGCTCCATGAAGCCGGGCAGCACCGTGGAGGTGGCGATCGAAGGGATCGGCATCCTCACCAACCGGTTCGAGTAAACCTTACCCGGCGCTTTCCTTGGCCAGGGCGGCGGCGATCTCCTCCAGCGCCTCGGCCTGGGCCTCGAAGCCCTCTTCCCGGGCGTGGTCGGCGATCACGGCGAGGCTCGCATTGCGCGCCAGGGCGTGCGCCAGGGCCCCGTCCGGGCGGGCCACCGCGTTGAGGCTGGCGAGAATGCGTTCGGCGCGCTCCTTGAGCTCTGTGTCCATACCCACGCCTCCCGCAACGGACAATCGTTAGACGGCCGGGCGGCGGGGGCGTTCCTTCCTCAGCAGACCCGAGAAAGGACCGGGTCCATCCCCGGGAATGAACGGCTCAGGGCGCTATGGGCTCCACTCGAACACGAGCTGGGCCCGCTTGCCCTGTGTAAGATCGACCCGCCGGGTGATGAGCTGACCGCGCACTTCCGCAACCACGGTGTAGCGGCCCTCCGGCAGCTTGGCCAGCAGGAAGGGCCCTTCGGCAGTGGTCTCCAGCAAGCTCTTACCTGCGGCATCCTGGATGCTCACCCGTACGTTAGCCAGGTAGTGCCAGGTGTTCGGGCCACCGCGCTCGACGAAAAGCAAGCTCAAGGGGTAGCGGTCCTGGACCCTCTTGATGGCGTCCGACTCCTCCTTGCCCACGCCCCCGGTGAGATAAGTTACGGACCCTTGAGATCTTTCCGGAGGAAGCGCGAACTCTTGGGCAGCGGCGGACGCCGCGACAAGCCCCAGAGCGAGGAGCCCGAAACCCGCAACTTTCTTACGCCTCATAACGAATTCTTCCTCTATAGCGACGGAAACCAACGGCTATCAGCGTCCCAGGACGCACTTCTGGTACAGGTCAGGGAATGCCCCTTCCGGGTCGTATCGAGTCTTCAACCGGTGGTAGGCCTCCCCCCCGTAGATCCGCCAGAACTCGTCCTCGGTGAAATATGACTCGGAATAGAGGGATTTGATTCCGCCCAGGGCCTGGACCTTCTTTTCGATGAGCCGGTTGTGGTATCCAGCAGGGAAGGCTTCGCGGCGCCTCACCACGTCCCAGAAGCCGAAGTTCACGTAAAGCTGCCCGGGACGCATGGGGTAGAGGGCGTAATCCCCCGAGTGCACCCGGATGGGGCAGATCCAGACGGGCAGAATGCCGATCTCGCCTAGGAAAAAGTCCAGGAACTCGGCGCAGCGCGACAGCGGAATGTCCACGTCCTGGATCACCGACTCGGTGTGCCAGCCCATCACCCGATTCAAGACCCGGGTGAGCCCCCAGCGGGCGTTCCAGCGCATGATGCGGGTGTAAGTCACCGAGTTGAGCCGGGACGGGCCGAAGACGAAGCGCCGCAACAGCGGGTTTTGGGCCCCCAGGTTCTTCGAGCACCAGAACCAGTCGGTGTCCCAACGCCACAGGTAGTCCCGCACCGTGAGGTAGTCCTCCGGCCGGCTGCGCAGCGAGCGGTAGTAGATGCGCTCGAAACGGTAGTCGCTCGCGTACGGCGCCTGGTCCACGAAACGGCCCAGGGTGAGAACCAGCTCGTCGCGCCCGAACACCACGCCGTCGATGAAGTCCGCATCTCCGTGGCATTCGCCCTCGAGCGCCTCGAAAAAGCGGCGGGCGTCGCCGAAGCGCCGATGCTCCAGGCGCACGTAGGGCTTGACTGGCACCGCCTTCACCTTGAGCCGCAGGGCGTAGCCCAGGGTGCCGTAGGAATTGGGGAAGCCGTAGAACAGGTCCCGGTGCTCGTTGTCCCGGCGGGCGATGACGACGCGCCTGTCCCCGGTCAAGACCTCCAGCTCCTCCACCGTCTCATGCACCAGCCCGTAGAGGAAGGCGCTGGATTCGATCCCCACGCCGGCCACGGCCCCTCCCAGGGTGATGGATTTCAACTGGGGCACCACGGCGGGCATCATGCCGCAGGCCAGGGCCGCGTCGGTCAGCCGCTCGTAGGTCACCATGCCCTCGGCTTCGATCAGGCCGGCCGCCGGGTCCACCCGCAGCACCGTGTCGAAGTCCGCCACGTCGAGGCGCTGCTTGGCTTGCTCTCGCCGGTCGCGAAACAGGTTGGACGTGCCCTTGGCCAGCCCCACCGGCCCCTGCCGGGACGCGAGCAGCGCCCGCAGCCGCTCCACCTTGGCCGCGTGGGTCGCGCCGTTCATGGGCTCGCTTCGCCCCGGTACAGGAAAGCCCGGCTCATGGGATAGGTGGTGGTGTTGCCCTTGGAGTACACGATCTGGAAGAGATGGGTGTACCCGTGGGGGGAGCGGAACATTTCCGCGCAGGAATAGAGATAGACCCGCCACTTGCGTCGAAAGCGCTCGTCGAACTTCCGGGGATCGAGGGCGTGGATTTCCTCCCAGTGGGCGTCGAAGCGCTCGGCCCAGGCGTCCAGGGTGAGGGCGTAATGGCGCCGCAGGTTCTCCACGTCCAGGATTTCGAGCCCGGCGCGTTCCATCGCCTCGATGGTCTCGGAGAGGGCCGGGATCCAGCCGCCGGGAAAGATATGGGCGCGGATCCAGTACTCGGTCTCGTAGCGTCCCACGTGGCCAATGAAATGCAGCACGCCGATCCCGCCAGGCTTCAGGCAATCGGCATGGGCGCGCACCACTTCCTCCAACTGGTCCCGCCCGGCGTGCTCCAGCACGCCGATGGAGCACACCTTGTCGTAGGTCCCCGGCACCTGGCGGAAGTCCGCCTCCACCGCCTCGATCTGGTCCTCAAGCCCCCGGCGGGCGATCTCCTCCCGCATGGCCTTGACCTGCTCGGGGGTCGTGTTGACGCCCACGCCGGTGACGCCGTAGCGCTCGTGGGCGTAGAAGAGAAAGCCACCCCAGCCGCAGCCGATGTCCACTACCCGCTCGCCGGGGGCGAGCCGCAGCTTGCGGCACACGTGCTCCAGCTTGTTCTGCTGGGCCTGCTCCAGGGTGCGAGTGCCCTCCTTCCAGTAGGCGCAGGTGTACATCATGTAGGGGTGGTCGAGCCAGAAGCGGTAGAACGCCGTCTCCAGGCCGTAGTGATAGCGGGCGTTGGCCTTGGCCTGCTCGACGGTGCGGTTACCGTAGCGCAGCTCGTGCCAGCGGTTGCGCGCTCGCACCAAGGGGCCCGGGCGGCGGTCGAACCCGCCCTCCATGCCGGCGCGGATGGCGAGCCTTAAGTCTCCCTCCAGCTCGATCTCCCGGTCGAAGTAAGCTTCCAGGAATCCCACGTGGCCGAAGAGGGCCGTGGCCCGCTCGGCGGCCCGGGTCTTGAAGGTGATGACAAACGCCGGGTCGTCGTCGGCCTGGTTTTCGTAGCTGGAGCCGTCGGCGAAAACCACCCGGAAGGGGATGGCGCTCTTCGCGCCCACCGCGGCGAAGACTCGTTTCAGCACACCCATGGCGCCCCGTCGAGGTTCAATTTCCCGTCCGGGCGGGAGCCGCGTCCACCACCCGCCCGCGGACCGGGTACTTGGGGTCGGTGTAACCGGGGGTGGAGGGATGCCCGGGAGGCACCCGGGCATCGAGAAAGGCTTCGTCCTCGGCGTCCAGCCGGTGCTCCAGGGCCCCCAGGTACTCCTGCCACTGTTCCAGCGTGCGCGGTCCGGCGAGCACGGAGGTAACCAACCGATTGGCCAGCACCCAGTTGAGGGCCCACTGACCGGCGCTCATGCCCTTGGCTTCGGCCCGAGCCTTGATTTCCTGGGCAAGGACCAAGGACTCGGGGCGGAATTCGGTTTGCATCATCCGCTCGTCGCGGCGTCCCGCCCGCGTCTCTTCGGGGGGCGCCTCCCCCGGCCGGTACTTGCCCGTGAGCACCCCCCGGGCGAGGGGGCTGTAGGGGACGACTCCCAGGCCTAGCTCGCCGCAGGCCGGCAGGATCTCCACCTCCGGCATCCGGTTCATGGCGTTGTAATAGGGCTGGCAGGCGACCGGTGGCGGAACGCCCATCTGCCTCGCCAGGCAAACCAGGGAGGCGATGCGGTAAGCGCGGAAGTTGGACACGCCCCAATAGCGCGCCTTGCCGGCGCGGATCAGGTCGCCGAGGGCGGCCAGGGTCTCTTCCTGGGGCGTATCGTAATCGTCCAGGTGCAGGTAGTAGATGTCCACGTAGTCCGTGCCGAGCCGGGCGAGGCTCGCCTCCAGGGCCACCGCCAGCCACTTGCGGGACAGCCCCCCGGCATGGACTTCGCCGCCCACCTTGTTCCCCACCTTGGTGGCCAGGACCCAGTGGTGGCGGTGGGGTTGGAGGAGCCGGCCGGTCAAGCGCTCCGACTCTCCTTTCCCATAGTTGTCGGCCGTGTCGATGAAGTTCACCCCCGCCTCGTAGGCCGAGGCGACGATGCGCGCCGCCTCGGCGGCGTCGGTGCGGTCGCCGAACATCATGGTGCCGAGGCACAAAGGCGAAACCTTGAGCCCGCTCTCTCCAAGGCGGCGGTAGATCATGGTGATCTGATGACAGGAAGGGGCCCGGCGGAGCGGGGCGCGGGGTATGTTATCCTATCGTCCCCGACGCACAAAAGCCCTCGCGCTCCCTGCCCCTCGACCGCGGCACGGGGTGCAGATGGAGTTTCAAGCAGACCATAGCCTTCTTTCCGCTCCAGGAGGCAGACAGTGAACACGGCCCGCTTTCGCACGTTCGTCCAGGAAATGACCCGCTTGGTGGAATCCGCCGGCGGCGACGAAGCCCGCCTCCTGGAAGAGGGGAGGAAGCTCCTCTCGGCCCTGGTGTCCCATGACGACTGGCTGCAGGAAGAATTCGCCCGGCCCCACCCCGATCACTACCAGCAATACCTGCTCCATTGCGATCCCCTGGAACGGTTCAGCGTGGTCTCTTTCGTGTGGGGCCCGGGCCAGGCGACGCCGGTCCACGATCACACGGTCTGGGGCATGGTAGGCATGATGCGCGGGGCGGAGCGGTGCCGGGAGTACGATTTCCAGGGGCCCGGGCGCCCCCTCGCGGCCGGTCACGAGCACCTCCTCCAGCCCGGCCAGGTGGACCTGGTGAGCCCCCGCATCGGCGACGTGCACCAGGTGTCGAACGCGCTCCAAGACCGCCCCTCGGTGTCGATCCACGTCTACGGGGCCAACATCGGCGCGGTGGCGCGCCACGTGTACGTGCCGGAGACGGGGGAAGCGAAGCCGTTCGTCTCGGGCTATTCCAACACCGCCCTGCCTAACATTTGGGATCGGTCGGCGGAAGTCCGCGTCTCCCTGGCCGCCGCATGAATCCGGGCGAACCGCTCCTCATCGCCCGCACCGAGGGCGTCGCGCGCTTGACCCTCCACCGGCCCCACAAGGCGAACGCCCTGGACGGCGCCCTGGTGGAGGCCCTGATCGCCGCGGTGGAGGCGGCGGCGGGCGACGGCACCCGGCTCCTGATCCTGGACGGCAGCGGCGAGCACTTCTGCGCCGGCTTCGACTTCAGCGACTTCGAAAGCCAGACCGAGGGCGACCTGGCGCTGCGGTTCCTGCGCATCGAGACCCTGCTCCAGGCCATCTATCACGCCCCCTTCCAGACCCTCGCCCTGGCCCACGGCCGCAACTTCGGCGCCGGCGCCGACCTGGTGGTGGCGTGCAGTCGGCGGATCGCTTCCCCCGAGGCCACCTTTCGCATGCCGGGCCTGCGCTTCGGCGTGGTGCTGGGCACCCGCCGGCTCGCGCACCGGGTCGGCCCGGAAGAGGCGCGGCGGCTCTTGATCGAGAGCCGCACCTTCGGCGCCGACGAAGCCATGGACACGGGATTTCTGAGCCGCATCGCCGCCCGGGACGAGTGGGAGGACCTGATCGCCGAGGCGGCGCGGGAGGCCCGGGCCTTGCCCCTGGAGAGCGCGGCGCGGCTCAACGCCCTGACGGTGACCGAGAGCCGGGACGCCGACATGGCGGAGCTCGCCCGTTCCGTCGGCCGGCCGGGCCTCAAGGCGCGCCTCCGAGCGTTCCGCGCTGAAGGCTGAAAGCGCCTCCGTGGCTAATATCTTGTTGATCGAGGACGTCATGAGCGAAGCAATACCGACGACCATGCAGGCAGTGGAGATCAAGGAAGCCGGTCCCCCCGAGACGTTGATCCTGACCACTCGGCCGGTGCCGCAGCCCCAGGCCGGGGAAGTACTCATCCAAGTCGCCGCGGCCGGGGTGAACCGACCCGACGTGCTCCAGCGCCAGGGCAAGTATCCTCCCCCGCCCGGCGCCTCCGACCTGCCGGGCCTGGAGGTGGCGGGCACCGTCGTCCAACTGGGCAACGGCGCGGCTCCCTGGCGGGTGGGGGACCCGGTGTGCGCCCTGTTGGCAGGCGGCGGCTACGCCGAGTACGTGACGGCCCCTGCCGCCCAGTGCCTGCCCGTCCCCAAGGGCTTGACCCTGACGGAAGCGGCCTCCCTCCCCGAGACCTTCTTCACCGTATGGCACAACGTGTTCGAGCGGGGTCGCCTAAAACCGGGCGAGAGCTTTCTGGTCCAGGGGGGCACGAGCGGCATCGGCGTCACCGCCATCCAGATGGTGAAGGCCTTCGGCCACCGGGTGTTCGCCACCGCCGGCTCCGACGAGAAATGCGCCGCCTGCGTCAAGCTGGGGGCGGACCGGGCCATCAACTACAAGACCGAGGACTTCGTCCAGGTGGTGCACCAGGAGACCGGAGGCCGCGGCGTGGACGTGATCCTGGACATGGTGGGTGGGGACTACATCCCCCGGGAGCTGAAGGCCCTCGCCGACGACGGGCGTCTGGTGCTGATCGCCTTCCTCGGCGGCGCCAAGGCGACGGTCAACTTCGCCGAGGTGATGCTGCGCCGGCTCACCATCACCGGCTCCACCCTGCGGGCGCGGCCGGTGGACGTGAAGGCGGCCATCGCCCGGGCCCTCCAGGAGAAGGTCTGGCCCCTCATCGAGGCGGGCAAGATCAAGCCGGTGATCCACGCCACCTTCCCTCTGGCGCAAGCCGCCCAGGCCCACGCCCTCATGGAAAGCGGCACCCATATCGGCAAGATCGTCCTCGTAGTGGAGCGTTAGCCGCCGGCGGGCTTCCTGGAGGAACGGCGATGAATCTGGCCTACCTGATCGAATTGGGCATGGGCATCGACCAGCACGGCCAAGACGTCACCGTGGCCGCGGTGCGAGCAGTGGAAGATGCGATCCGGCGCAACGCCATGCCCGGGCTCAAGGCTCTGCTGCCCGGGGGAGACTTCCGGTCCATGGAAGTGGAAGTGACCCTGGCGCTGCCCTGCGACCGGGACAAGCTGGACGTGGAGCGGGTGCGCCAGGCCCTGCCCTACGGGCGCGTGACGGTTCAGGTGGTGGACGGCGGCATGCTGGTGCCCAGTGGCACTGTGCTGCCGGAAAAAGGCGACACCAGCGACCTGATGATCGTGGTAAACGCCGCGGTCAAAGTGGGGTTCTGAGGCTCCGGGGCGATGGTGCGATTCGCGTTCCCGGGCGCTGCCCGCCACCTCGGGCGGCATCGGGGGGAACCGTTCGCCCGGCTGTATTTCGCCCTTGCGCTTTTTCCCCTTCCCCCATGAGACGAAACCGCTTACTCCCCGCCGCCCTCCTCCTGGCGGCGGCGCTGGCGGTACTGGCGGGCCTGGCCGTTCTCGGTCCGGAATGGGGCCCGGCGCGGGAGAACGCTCCCTTTCCCGAGGTGAGCCTCGCCGAGCTTCCCCTCGAGGCCCGGCAGACCCTGGCCCTCATCCGGCAGGGAGGACCCTTTCCCTACGCCAAGGACGGCACGGAATTCCGCAACCGGGAAGGGCGCCTGCCCCCCAACCCCCCCGGCTACTACCGGGAATACACCGTGCCCACGCCCGGGGCGCGGGACCGGGGCGCCCGGCGGATCGTGATGGGAGCCCAGGGGGAGGCGTACTATACCGGCGACCACTACCGCAGCTTCATGCGCATCCGGGAATGAACCCCGCCGATCTGGACCGGGCCGAAGTCTCTGGGGTCTATCGAGTCGCCGACCCCGCTGCCCTGCCCCGGCTGCTCTCCGCCGCCCACGAGCGGGGCTACCGGGTCTGCACCCTGGATCTGGACGGCGTGGCAACCAAGGAGGAGCTCCTCTCCCGCGCCGCCCAGGCGCTCCAGTTCCCCTCCTATTTCGGCGGCAACTGGGACGCCTTTGAGGAGTGCGTGAACGATCTCGCTTGGCTTCCCGCGCGGGGGTACGTGCTGCACGTGATCCGGCCGGAAGGCCTGGCCCGCCAGGCACCCGAGACCTTCACGACCCTGCTCGGCATCCTGCAGGAGGCCGCGGGGCAATGGAAAGCCGCCGGCACCCCCTTTGTCGTCCTGGTGGAGGACGGGGGAAACTTCACTTTCGGCCCGGGGATCAGCCCCATATAATGAGCCGGATACGTGGACCAGGAACGCTTTTCCTCCGTTTCTGCGCCGCACGGGCTTGTAAGGGCGACAACGGAGTTTCCGGGTAGCGGCCTATTCCATGAACTTAAGCACCGTATTCACCAAGAGCGCCAAAGGGGTCATGGAGCTCTCCAGCCGAGCGAGCCGGCTTCCCCGAGACTTGATGAAGGTGCTGAGGCTCGTGGACGGCAAGTCGACGGTGCGTCAGCTCGCCGAGGCCGCGGGCTTAAGCCCCGCGAGCCTGCTGGCGACGATGGAAAAGTTGGAGAAGGAAGGCTACGTCAAGGAGTTCGCCCCCGGCGGCGCGAGCCAGGCCACCAATGCCAGGCCTGGAACCGCCCCGCCGCCGGAAGACGAGGGCGAGTCCCTGGACTTCACCATCATCCTCAATACGGGGCCCCTTAGACCCAGGTCCGCCGAGGCGGACGCGGGCCGCCGCGCCAGAGAAGAAGCGCAACGGCGCGCGAGAGAGGAAGCAGCAGCCCGGGCCCGGGAGGAGGCGGAGCGACGGGCCCGCCTGGAAGAGGAGGCGAAAGCCCGGGAAGAGGCGGCGCGCCAGGCGCGGCTCGCCGCCGAACGGCGCGCCAAAGCCGCGGCCAGCGCTCGGCGGGAGGCGGACGGCGCGGCCCGGGTTCTGGCCGATACCCAGCGCCGCCTGGACCAGGTCGCCACCGCCCTGGCGAAAGCCCGCGCGGAGGCGGATCACCACGGTAAGCATCTCGCCGAGCACAAGGCCAAGAGCGAAGCTCCTGGAACCGGGTCCCAGGGGAAACTGCAGGCCCTCGCCAGCGCCATCGCCGCAGCCCAAGCCAGGGCCCGGGCCCTCTCCACCGCCATCGAGCAGGCTTCCTCCCAGGCCCAGCTCCTGGCCCTGGCGTGCGGGCACGCCGAAGTGCGCCTCGCCGCCCTGGAGCGGGCGTTGGAAGCCGCCGACGAGAAGCAAAAAGCGGAACTCGGCCAGGCGCGGGGCGCGACCGAGGAACAGCTTAAGGACTTGCAGGAGGCCCGCGACACGGCCGATCGGGTGGTCCAGGCCCTGACCCGAGCCCAGGCCGAGGCGCTGGCCGAAGGGAAAACTCTGGCGGAGGCCCGGGCCCGGATCGAAGCCGAGGCGGCCGCCCGGGCCGAGCGCGCGGCAGCCGCCCTCGCCCAAGCCGAGCAGGAGGCGATCGCCCGCGAAGCGGCGCGCCAGGCGGTAGAAAAACAGCGTCCGGAGACGGCTCAAGCCCTGGAGCGGGCCGAGACGCTGGCGCGGGAACTGGCTCCCCTGGCAGCCCGGGCCCAGAGCCGGGACCTGTCCCCGGAAGACCAGGCCCAGGCGGCCGAGGCCGCCGCGACCCAGGCCCGAACCTGGGCCGAGGCCCTGGCTAGCGCCGCTTCTGGGCTGGAGGCCATGATCCCTGCATTGCGCGAGGCCCTCGCCCGGGGACGGAATCAGGCCGCCGCTCTCGAAGAGGCCATTGGAGAGAACGAAGGGGACACCGAGCCCCTCCGAGAGACCCTGCAGCGGGTCCAAGCCGAGACCGCCGCCTTGGACCAGGAACTCACCACCGTGGCCGCCCGGCTCGATGCCCTTCACTGCACCCGCGCCCAGGCGATGGCAGAGACGGAGGCGTTCGCCGATCTCGCCGCCCACGCCCGGGCCGAGGCCGAGCGGTTGGCCCGAGAGGAAGCGGAACGGCAGGCGAGAGAAGAGGCGGAGCGGCAAGCCCGTGCAGCGGCCGAACGCCACGCCCGGGAAGAGGAAGAACGCCAGCGCCGGGAAGAGGCCGAGCGGCTGGCCCGGGAAGAAGCGGAACGAAGGGCGCGGGAAGAAGAGGAGAGCCGGCGCCAGGAGCGGGAGCGCCTCACCCAGGAGGCCGCAGAACGCCAGGCGCGGGAAGCGGCGGAACACCGGGCCCGCGAAGAGGAAGAAAGGCGGCGGGAAGAGACGGAGCGCCTCGCCCGAGAAGAGGCAGAACGACGGGCCCAGGAGGAAGTGCAACGACACACCCGGGAAGCGGCCGAGGGGCAAAGGAGGGAGCAAGCGGAACCCGAGGTCCAGGAGGAAGGGCGCCCTCAGGAAGCGCCGGAGCCCTTCCCCCAGGAAACGGCCGCGCAGGAAAAGGCGAAACCCCAGGCCCAGGAAGAAGATGAACGGCGCTCCCCGCCGAAAGCCGAGCGCGGCGCCCCGGAGGTCTCCCCCTCCGCGACGGAGGACACGGCGGCCCTCGCCGCCCTGGGCATCGAAGTGGTGGACGCCAAGCTGTTCAACCCCGAGACCACCCAGCAACTGCCCAGCGCGGCCCAACTGGAGCGGGAGCTGGAACAGGAGGCCCAGGAGCGAGCCCGCAAACAGCGAGAGGAGGACGAACGCCTGCGGCTGGAGGCGGAGCGCCAGCGCCTGGAAGCCGAGGAACGGGCGCGCCAGGAGGCGTTGTTCCGAGCCCAGGCGGAAGCCGAACGGGCCCTGTGGGCCGAAGCCGAAACCCGCACCCCGTCGGTGCCTTCCACCGTGCCCGCGACTGAAGGGGAATCCGCACCTTTGTCCGCTGGCGAAGCGGTGTCCGCCCCACCCCGGCCCCGCCGCCGGAACGTGGTCCTGGGGCGATGGGTCGGCCTCGGCGTCGCGGTGACGGTAGCGGGCGCCGTAGCCCTCGCCCACGTGCTTCCCTGGGAATTCGCCGTGCCCGCCGCCCAGGCGGTCCTCTCGGCCAGGCTGGGAGAGCCGGTCAGGGTGGAGGAAGTGCACGGAGCCCTCTTCCCCGCGCCCCAACTACGCCTGCAGGGCATCAAGGTGGGCAGAGACGGGGCCCTCACCGCGGAGGCCCTCACCGTGGCGGGGTTCGCCGGGCTGCTCGGCCGCGGCGACGAGATTTCCGCCGTCCGGATCGAAAACGTCGCCTTGAGCGCTGCCGCCCTGGAACGCCTCAAGGCCTGGAACCGGCCGGTGGCCGCCGGCGCCGGGACTGCCCTGGAAAGGATTTCGGCCCGCCAGGTGCGGCTGGAGGGGGCGGGGATGGAAGTCCCGCCCTTCGACGCCGAGCTGTCCTTGGCTTCCGACGGCACGGTGCAGCACATCGCCGTCCGGGCGGTGGATGGAAACTTGAGCGGGGAGATCGTGCCTTCGGGCGGCGGCCTCAAGATCCAGGCCAACGGCCGGGTCTGGAAAGCGCCCCTCGGCGGACCCCTCGTCTTCGAGAACCTGCAGGTCAAGGCCACCGCGGCGCCCGGCCGGCTGGAGGTGGAGCAGTTCGACGCCCTGCTCTACGGCGGCCGCATAGTGGGCAGCGGCGCCCTCGCCTGGAACGGCGTCTGGACGGCACGGGGCGAGGCCGAGCTGGTGAGCGTGGACCTTGCCGCCCTGCTATCTGCCTACTTGGGCGATGCCCCGGTCACCGGCACCCTCAAATCCCGGATGCAGCTCGAGCTCGAGGGGCAGAGCCTGCATAGCCTATTCGACGCGCCCCGGGTGAGGGGCGACTTCGTCGTGGAACGGGGCGCGCTCACCGGCGTGGATCTCTCCAAGGCTCTACGGGGGGACGCCGCCGCATCCTCCCGGGGCGAGACCGCCTTTCAACAGCTCGCCGGTTCCATGGCCCTCGCGGGGAACCGCTACGAATTCCGCAACCTGAGGCTTGCCGCCGGCATCCTGAGCGCGGCCGGCATGCTGGATGTGGCTCCCGACCGCTCCCTTTCGGGGGGCGCCCAGGTGGAGATCCGCTCGGAAACCAATCCGCTGCGCGGCTTCCTAGTGCTAAAAGGCACCGCGACCCAGCCGGTCGCCCGGCCCTAGCCCGGGCTAGAGTTTTACGCTCGGGTTGAGGCTGTAGCGCCCGGTCAGGGTGGCCTTCCCTAGCACGTGCCCCTCGATCGCCCGCAGCACGTCCGGCCCCCGGAACACGCCTTCCACCGGGCAGCGGTCCACGTCCAGGGCATACAGGGTGAAGACGTAGTGATGGACCCGGGTGTCGTTCCACGGAGGGCACGGTCCGTCGTAGCCGAAGTACTGCCCCTCCATGTCCTTGTCGCCGGCGAACCAGGCCGTGTAGTCGTTTAACCCCTGGCGCGTTCCTCGCGGGCCTTCCGGGCCCTTCTTGCCCCGAGGCGTGACCCCATCGGAGAACTCGCCCTTGGCGATGGGCGCGGCATCCGGTTTCAGGTCTACCAGCACCCAGTGAAAGAAATCCACCCGGGGCAGATCGGCCGGGATGACGCGCCCCTCCTTGTTCACGTCGTCGGGCTTGGAGGGCACGTCGTAGTCGTGGCAGATGAGCACGAGGGAGCGGGTGCCCGCAGGCAGATCGCTCCAGGAAAGATCGGGATTCTTGTTGCCGCCCAGCTTGACGTGGCTCGTCGGGTCGGGCGCGCAGAAAGCGCATTCGGCAGGGATCTTCTGCTGATCGGCAAAGCTTTGGCTGCTGAGCTTCACGGCATCATCCTCCCGGTCAAGAGACGCGCGGCACCAGGTCGTATTTAAATGTGGGGTCCCCCACCTCGTCAACGAGGAGGGAATCCGTGGTGATCAGCGACGCCGGTTCCGCCAGGAGCCGGCGCACGAAGTTGGGAAGCGCGAATCCGGCCCGGTAGACGGCGCCGTTCACGTACTGCAAGTCCTTGAGCTTCCGCTCGGCGATCCTCTTTTCCACCTCGGCCTCGGAGAGGGCGAGGGGGTCCACCGCCTCGGAGGCGGTCGCCATGCCCCACCAGGCGCAATAGATCGGCACGTACACCAGGTAAGGTCGCACGAGGGGGAAGACCGCCCTCAGGGTCGCCACGATGCGCTGGTACGCCCGAGGCCGGGTGATCGGCGACTCCACGTGCAGGGTCAGTACCCCGCCGGGATTCAGGATGCGCTTGCAGGATTCGTAGAACTCCCGGGTATAGAGCTGCACCGAGGGGCCCAGCGGATCGGTGAGGTCCAGGGCCACCAGGTCGAAGCGCTCGTCCGTGCGCTCGACGAAGGCCTTGCCGTCGCCGATCATCACGCTCAAGCGCGGGTCGTCGAAGGCGCCCCGATGCACCTTTTCCAGGTATTGCCTGGAAGCCTGCACCACGCCCCGGTCCAGCTCCGCCATCACCACCCGTTGCATGGTGGGATACTTGAGCAGCTCCTCCGACGAGCCCCCGTCGCCGCCGCCGATCACCAGGGCGGAAGCGGGCCCGGAATGGGCAAGAGCGCCCACGTGCACCAGGTTCTCGTGGTAGAAGAACTCGTCGCGCTCGGTGGTCATCATGACCTTGTCGAGCAGCAGCATGCGCCCGAACATGGGCGTGTCCACCACTTCCAGGTCCTGGTATTCGGTGCGGAAACGGGCGATGGTCTCGGTCACCCGCACCGCGCAACCGTAATCGGGATTGAGCAGCTCGATGTGGAACCGCCCCTGGACTTTCTCGGTCATGGCGTATCGACGCGGCTAGCGGCCTTATTCGCGCTCCACCGAGCGCACGCGGGGCTCGTCCGGACGGAACGTGTCCACCAGCGCGTCGAACAGCTTGTGCGCCTTGTGGCGGTTGTCGCTGGTGTAGTTGCACACGAACACGTCCACCGTGACGTAGCGCTTTTCGGGCCAAGTATGGACGGAGAGATGGGATTCGGCGAGCACCACCATGCCGGTCACGCCGCCGTCGGTGCCGAACTGGTGGAAATAATCGCCGACCGGGGTCAGGCCGGCTTCCGCCACCAACCTCAAGCAGTGCTCCCGCAGCAGATCGGCGCTGAAGAAGTACCGATCCTCCCCTTTGCAACCGTACAGGTCGCCGAGCAGATGCAGGCCTTTCGGTCGTGGCTCCGGCTCGAGCGCCTTTGCTGCTGCAAGCCCCATAGCACCCTCCTTCAGTACACAAGTAGAACCGTTTCACGGGCGCAGGCGACGCCTTTGCCCCCCCATGGAACAGCTTTACCCGCCTCCCGTAAGGTGGTTGGCAGCAAAGCGGAAAGCGGAGCATTTTAGCAAAATCGCGCGGGGATTCAATAGAAACGGACGCGTCTCAGCCGTTCTCTTGCGCCGCAGCGCGAAGCCAGAAGGTGACCGGCCCGTCGTTGACCAAGTGCACCTGCATGGCGGCGCCGAAACGGCCGGCGGCCACCCGGGGATGGACCGCGCGAGCGCGCGCGAGCAGGTAACCGAACAGCCGCTTCGCCTCCTCGGGTAGCGCGGCCGGCGTGAAGCTCGCCCGGGTGCCCTTGCGGGTGTCCGCCGCCAGGGTGAACTGGGGCACCAGCAGGAGCCCGCCCCCCACGTCGGCGAGACTCCGGTTCATGCGTCCTTCCCCGTCGGGAAACACCCGGAAGCCGAGCAGACGCTCAAGCAGCCGGTCGGCCTGGGCTTCGGCGTCGCCCCGCTCCACGGCGACGAACACCGCGAGCCCGGGGCCGATCTCGCCCACGGTCTGTCCGTCCACCATCACGCGGGCCGAGCTCACCCGCTGCAGCAATCCGATCACGTTCCGGACTCCGGCGCGACGGAATTCCCCGTCCGGCCTCTTACCAGCCGGAAGTCATGCGGCGCGGGCTCCAGTTCTCGACCGCGATCTTTAGCTCCTCCACCGCGCCGGCCCCCAGCGCCTGCGCCGCCCGCTCCTGGATCTGCGCCGCCTTGTCCTTTTCCTCCTTCGGGAGGAGGAACTGGGTGAGGGCCAGGGACGCCCAGAAATAGGCTTCCCGCATGTCCACCGGTGCGCCATCCGAGGCGTAGATCTCGGCGAGCTGAACCTGGGCCTGGCCGTGGCCCTGCTCCGCGGCGCGCAGCAGCCACTTCACCGCGGTCTCCACGTCGGGCTGCGTCCCCTTGCCTTCCAGGTACATCATGCCGGCGGCATACTGGGCCTCGGGCACTCCCAGCTTGAACCAGTTGCGGGCGAGCCACGGTTCGCCCGCCCATTTGAACAGCTTGAGCGCTCTGGGCGGATCGGGTTCGACGCCTTCCCGCCCGTCCCGCAGGATCAGCCCCAGCTCGTAGGCGGCGAGCACGTTGCCCCAGTTAACGGCCCTCTCCAGCCGCCTGACCACCTCCTGCGGCGTCGGCTGGGAGAGGGCGCGCTGCACCTCTTCCTCAAGCACTTGTTGGGCCAGCGCCGCCGGGACGACGAGCAGCGCCGCCATCGCGATCAAAAGCCTTTTCATCATGAGATAGCTCCTCCTCCTGGATAGGAAACCGCGAAAACAACCGCCCTACTGCCTGTTCGACCGCAAGAGGGGCGCCCTGTTCTGCAGGCCGCTGACAACGCCGCCACCGCGGATATACCATGAGCTTTTCGACTGCCGCCCCGTTTGCCCATGCTCATCGCCCAGGTTAGCGACTTGCACGTGGGCCGCCCCGGCGAACGCGTGGGCGGCCGGGTGGACACGGCCGATTGCCTGCGCCGCTGCGTCGCCCGGCTCAACCGGCTCACCCCGCGTCCGGACCTGGTGGCGTTGACGGGGGATCTGGTGAACGCGGGCGATCCCGAGGAGTACCGACACCTGCGTTCCCTGCTCGAACCTTTGGAGCTGCGCTGGGTGCTGATTCCCGGAAACCACGACCACCGCGGCGCGCTGCGGGCTGCGTTCAAGGATCACGCCCACCTGGGACGGGATCCCGATTTCATCCACTACGTGATCGACGATTTCCCGGTGCGCCTGGTGTTCGCCGACACCCTGGACCCGGGGCGGGAGGAAGGGCGCCTGGACGCGGCCCGGCTCGCCTGGCTGGAGGCGCGCTTCCAGGAAGCGCCCAACACGCCCACTATGCTCTTTATGCACCATCCGCCCTTCGCCAGCGGGCTGGACGCCATGGACCGGACGGGTTGCGCGGGAGCGGAAGCGCTGGCGGCGCTCCTGCAACGCAATCCCCAGGTAGAGCGGGTGTGCTGCGGGCACCTGCACCGCCCGGTCTTTGTGCGCTGGGCAGGCACCTGCGGTTGCGTCGCGCCGAGCTGCGCCCATCAGCTCGCCTTGGACTTGCGGCCCGGCGCATCAACGGGCTTCGTGTTGGAGCCGCCGGCCTTTCTGCTGCACCTGTGGCGTCCCGGGGTGGGCCTTGCGACCCACCTCTGCTTGGTGGACCCTTTTCCCGGACCGTATCCCTTTTCTATGAGCCTCCGGTCAATGGTTGACGAACCATAGACCGCTCTCGCGGGCGTCGGGCTAGTGGTCCTCGAGACGGGTGAAGGTGTCCTCGGCCGGCTCCCCCGTCTCCGGTTCGATCCAACCCGAAATCCCCAGCTCGGCTTCCACCTCCTCCAGGCTCTCGGGCGTCTCCATGTCCGCGTCGGCGTTGTATTCCATGTCCCGGATGGCCTCCAGCAGCGTGGGGAACGGACCGAACACTTCCTCCGTTTCCTTGTCCTGCCAGTAAAAGCCGTCCGGGCGCTCGATGATGCGGGTCTTGTCGTAATCCGGCGGGGTTTCGGGGATCGGCGCCTTCATGGGATCCTCCTCGACCTGTTCTCAAGGCGAGTACCGTTATCAAAGCACCAGCGCCGCTCAATTGCAACCCTGATCAGTGCTGCGCCGCGTCCGCGAGACGCGCGGCGAGGGCCAGCGCGTCCCGGGGGGCGGCCCCCGCATCCGTGTTGTCGAAATAGACGTGCACCGTCCGCCCCTCGCCGAGCCAGGCGGCGATGCGGGCCGCCCAGGCATCCAGCGCCCGGGGCGCGTAGCGCGACGCGTAGGTGCGCGTGTGGCCATGCAGCCGCACGTAGATGAGCTCGGCGGTCACCGCTTCCCACATGGGCCAGTCGGCGGCGTCCGACAGGCAGTTGGCCACCCGGTGGCTGGCCAAGAGCTCCGCCACGTCGTCCCGAAACCACGAGGCATGGCGAAACTCCACCGCGTGCCGCGCCTCCCCCCAGCAGTCGATGGCCGCCAGGAAATCTTCCAGCCGCCGCTTCTCCCAGGGCAGGGAGGAAGGCAACTGCCACAGCACCACGGAAAGCTTGGATCCGAGGGCGCGCAGGTTCCGGCGCTGGCGCTCCAGGGACTGGGGGGGAAAGGCGAGCCGTTTCACGTGGGTGAGATAGCGGTGCGCCTTGACGCAGAAGCGGAACGCTTCCGGCGTCTCGTCCCTCCAGGCGGCGTAGGTGGCCGGGCGGATCTCGTGGTAAAAAGAAGCGTTCACCTCCACCGCGCCGAAGCGCCTGGCGTAATGGGCCAGCCAGGCCCGCCGGGGCACGCCCCGGTAGAACCCCGTGGCCCAAGCGGCGTAGTTCCAGCCGCTGGTGCCCACGTACAGCCGCCCGCTCACCGGGCCCTCCTCGCCGGGGCCCGGGAGCCCGCCGCCTGGAGCAGCCCGTGGGCCTCGCCCGTGGCCCGCAGCCGGGCGCATTGCGCAGGCGTGAGCTCCCGATTCTCGGGAGCGGTTTCGTCCCGCATGAGATTGCCGGGCAGATCCACGTGCTCGCCGCTGTCCATGAGCACGTGGGCGAGCTCGTGGGCCAGGGCGATGCCCGGGTCCCGGATCCCTTCGGTGATCCACACCGTGTCCTGCAGCTCTGGCCGTCCCTGGCTGTTGGCGCGGCCGATGGCCTCGGCGTCGAAGGCGATCCGCTGGCGGGTATCCCGGACGAAGTAGACCGTGGGCTTGGGATAGCCGAGCCGCCGGGCGAGCTCCCGCGAGGCGGGCACGTGAAAGTCCTGGTAGCGCTCCGGCACCTCCACCCGATGCAGGGCGATTCTCGGGATCGCCACGCCGCACTGGGCTAGGACGGCGGCGGCGGTCTCGGCGGCCTGGGCGATGCGTGCCTGGTTCCAGCGGCTGCCGGCCAGGTGGACGAAGGTGGGCTCCAGGACCAGCACCGGCTCGCGGCCCGGGAGCGGGATCCCGGAAGAGCGAGGATAGAGCACGGCGGTGCCCAGCCAGCGGGGCTCGTCTCCGGCCCCGGGGGCGGCCCAAGGGAGGCAGAGGGCAATCGCCAGGCTCATCGACGCGATGCCGCGCGCGGCCCGGCCGTAAGTGGCGCGCGCTCGATTCATGTTCGGTTAATATACGGCGCGGCGGAAGGCGGAATGGCGGAAAGCATCGATTGCGCGGTGATCGGCGCGGGCGTCGTCGGCCTGGCGGTCGCCCGGGCCCTCGCCTTGGCGGGCCGGGAGGTCGTCGTGCTGGAGGCGGCCGGCGCCGTCGGCACCCAGACCAGCTCGCGCAACTCGGAAGTGATCCACGCCGGAATCTATTATCCGTCCGGCAGCCTCAAGGCCCGGCTCTGCGTGGAAGGGCGGGAGCGGCTCTACCGTTTCTGCGCCGAGCGCGGCGTGCCCCACCGGCGCCTCGGCAAGCTGATCGTCGCCACCCGGGATTCGGAGGTGGAGACGCTGGAGCGCTATCGCGCCAACGCCCTGGCGAACGGGGTCCAGGACCTGGAATGGCTGGACGTTCGAGGGGTCGCGCGGCTCGAGCCCGCGGTGCGCTGCGTCGCCGCCCTCCATTCCCCGTCCACCGGCATCCTGGACAGCCACGCCTACATGCAGGCCCTGCAGGGGGAGGCCGAGCACCACGGCGCGGTGATCGCCCTGCGCAACCCGGTGCGCTCGGGTCGCGTGTTGCCCTCGGGCATCGGGCTGGAAGTGGAGAGCGGCGGCGAGGCGGTGACGCTCACGTGCCGGGCGGTGGTGAACTGCGCGGGGCTCACGGCCCCCCGGGTGGCCCGCTCCATCGAGGGTATGCCCCTTGAGCGCGTACCGCGGGAGTGCTACGCCAAGGGCCATTACTTCGTCCTCAAGGGCCGCTCCCCCTTTGATCGCCTCATCTATCCGGTGCCGGAGCCCGGGGGGCTGGGCGTGCACGTGACCCTGGACCTGGGCGGCCAGGCGCGCTTCGGCCCCGATGTGGAGTGGGTCGATGCCATCGACTACGGCTTCGACGCGAGCCGGGCCCGGCGCTTCTTTGAGGCCATTCGCCGCTACTACCCGGCGCTGCCGGAGGATGCCCTCCTGCCCGGCTACACCGGGATCCGGCCCAAGATCGCGGGTCCCGGAGAACCGGCGGCGGATTTCCTCATCCAGGGCCCCGAAACCCACGGTGTGCCGGGCCTGGTCCACCTGTTCGGCATCGAGTCGCCGGGACTCACGGCCTCGCTAGCCATCGCCGAGCGGGTGGCGGCCGCGATCGCCCAGTAGCGCAGAAACCTCAATAGCCCACGCTCCCGCCCGCCACGTCCACGGTTACGTGGGGCCGGCCGAAGAGGACCGCGACGGCGCGCGCCAGCTCTCGGGCCCAGGCGGAGTTGCGCTTGAACTCCTCCGGGCCGGCCGACCTGGCGAGGAACAACACCTTGTCCGCGGCCAGGGCCTTGCCCACCGGGTTGAAGCCCTCGTCGCCCCCTTTGGCGAGCTCCCCGTCCAGCCAGCGATGGGCGGCTTCCGCCGTGAGCCCCGCCGTCTCCGCCTCGTGGACGCGCAAGCGGTACTCCTCGCCCTCGCCGAAACGCACCGTGACGTTCTGGATCATGGGGTTTCCACCTCCCGATGGGGATTGTAGCCTGGAGCGATCCGGCGCGCGTCAGGTGTCACCCTCGGTGATCTCCCGCAAGCGGGGGAGGACCTGCTCCGCCGCGCGCCGCCCCGCCGCCATGGCTTCCTCCCCCCGGTGGAACTCCATGAGCCCGATGTGGGCCAGCCGCGGGGCGATCATCAGGTCGGCGGGCTCTCCCGCCAGGCGGCTGCGGGTGATGCGCACCTGCATGATGTTGATGCTGGAGGCGATCACCTCCAGCATGGACGGGCCGGCCTCGGGGCTGCCGGCGGGCATGAAGTCCAGTGCCGCCAGGCTTTCCCGGATGCGCTGGAGCCAGGAGTCCGGCTCGGCCCTGGCGGCCGCGCCGGGGCGCGGCCGCCGCAGGTGCCGGCCCAGGAGGTCGGCGTTCAGGTCCACCGCGATCACGATGTCCGCCCCCATGGCCCGGCACAGGGAGACGGGCACCGGGTTCACCAGGCCCCCGTCCACCAGGATGCGGCCGTCGCGTTGCACCGGCGTGAACAGCCCCGGAAGGGCGATGGAAGCCCGCACTGCATCCATCACCCGGCCCTCCCGCAGCCACACTTCGTTGCCGGTTTCCAGGTCGGTGGCCACCGCCCCGTAGGCCCGGGGGAGATCCGCGATGTCGGCGTCGGCGAAGTTTTCGCGGAAGAATTCCACCAGGCGCTCGCCTTTGATCAGCCCGCCCACCAGGCTCACGTCCAGAAAGCCCACCACCGTCTGCCAGGTGAGGCCGCCGACCCAAGCGGCCAGATGGTCGAGCTCTCCTTCCACATAGGCCGCGGCCACCAGCGCGCCGATGGAGGTTCCGCACACCACCTCCGGCTCCACGCCCGCCCCCTCTAGGGCCCGGATCACGCCGATGTGGCTCCAGCCCCGGGCCGAGCCGCTGCCCAGAGCGAGGCCGATCTTGGGTTTGCGCGGACTGCTCATGGAATATCCCCGCGGCACGTTACCGGTGCGCCTGCGCCCTGTCTAGGAACTCCCCGAGGGCACGCTGCCACTCGGGCCGGACGAAGAAGAAAGCCTCGTTGTGACCGCCTGTCAGCTCGAGAAAACGCTTCGGTTCGGGCGCCGCGGCGTACAGCCGCTCGCCGTGGCGAAACGGCACGATCTCGTCTTCCCGGCTGTGGGCCACCAGCACCGGGCAAGAGACCGCCTTCAGGTAATCTTCCGTCGGATAGCGGATACGGGCAAGCCACTTGACCGGAAGCCACGGGTAGACGTCCTGGCCCAATTCGGGCACCGAGACGAAGCCCGAGTGAATCACCAGCGCCAGGGGCCGGGTGCGGGCGGCGAGCCAGGCCGCCACGGCCGCGCCCAGGGATTCGCCGAAGAGCACCACGTCCCCGGGGGCCACGCCCCGCTCCGCCGTGAGGTGGCGCCAGGCCGTCAGGGCGTCCAGGTAGGTGCCCTCCTCCGAAGGCTCGCCCTCGCTCCGGCCGTAGCCCCGGTAGTCGACGATCAGGGTGGCGTACCCCAGCCGGGCGAACATGGCCAGGGAGTCCAGCCGGTGGGAGAGGTTGCCGGCGTTGCCGTGGAAGAACAGCACCACACCCCGGGGTTCGGGCACCGGCACGTACCAGGCGTGCAAGCGCAGGCCGTCGTCGGTGCGCAGGGTCAGCTCCTCGTAGGGCAGGCCCCGGTCCCGGGGCGTGGCGAGAAGCTCTCGCCCCACCTCGGGGAAATACACGAGCTTCGCCTGGGCGAAGTAGGCCACGGCGACCAGGGCGCCGTATCCCGCCGCCAGCAGGAGCAGGATCTGCAGCAACATTCTCACCCAGGCAACTCAAGCGCTCCCGCTATAATAAGCGGGTTCGCCCGAGCCCTCGAGGAGGTCCGCAATGAATCTCGACCGGGTGCCGTCCGGCCGCGATCTGCCCAACGATTTCAACGTCATCATCGAGATCCCGATGCACGGAGCCCCCATCAAATACGAAGTGGACAAGGAAACCGGCGCCATGTTCGTGGACCGCTTCCTCGCCACCGCCATGCACTACCCGTGCAATTACGGCTACATCCCCCACACCCTGGCGGAGGACGGCGATCCCGTGGACGTGCTGGTGGTTAGCCCCATCGCCGTCATCCCCGGGGCGGTGGTGCGCTGCCGGCCCATCGGCATGCTCAAGATGGAGGACGAGGCGGGCGAGGACGCGAAGCTCCTGGCGGTGCCCATCGACCAGCTCTCGGGCATGTACCGGGACATCGAGACGCCCCGGGACCTGCCCGACTTCACCTTGTCCCAGATCAGCCACTTCTTCGAGCACTACAAGGACCTGGAGCCGGGCAAGTGGGTCAAGGTCCGGGGATGGGTCGGCCCGGAGGAGGCGAAGGCCGAGATCCTGGACGGGGTCAAGCGTTACAACGCGGCGAAGAAAAAGCCGGCCTTCTGAGAGGCCGCGAGCGAGCCCCGCCTCAGGCTCGGAGCGCCCGCACCGATGAAGATCTGCATCGTCTCCGACAGCCACGACCGCTCGGAGCCGCTCGCCGCCGCGGTCTCCGCAGCCAAGAAGGAAGGCGCCGCAGCGGTGATCCATTGCGGCGACGTGATCGGCCCCCACACGCTGCGGGCCCTGCTGCCAATCGGGCTTCCGGTGCATGTGATCCATGGCAACAACCTAGGGGACCCGCTCGCTATGATGCGTCTTGCCGCGACCTCTGGGGGCCTCCTTCATTACCACGGCACGGATGCCCGGCTGGATCTCGCGGGGCGCCGGGTGTTCGTGGTGCACTATCCGGATTACGGCCTGGCGATGGCCACCACCGGGGAGTGGGATCTCGTGTGCTGCGGCCACAGCCACCAGGCCGAAATCCGCCGCGTCCGCAATGTCAAAGGCGATCACACCCTGCTGGTGAACCCGGGCACGGTGGCCGGCATCGGCGCCCCCGCCACCTACGCTTTCGGCGATTTGAACCGCCTCGAGTTCGCCATCCGGCCACTCCCCCGCGGCTGATCGTCCCGTCTTCCCGCCATCCCCACCGGAAACCGGGCAGCTCTTATCGGCGCATAAGAATTTTGAATCCGATTTGCGTCCGGCGTCCGTGCGGACGTCCATCCGGCTGGAGTAGAATCGATCGCGGTTGGACACAAGCATAACGGCGGAGGAATAGGATGACAGCCACCATCGCCACCCAGCAGGCTATCGTGGTCGTCGGCGGGGGCATCAGCGGCATGACCGCGGCGCTGGAAGCCGCGGAGTGCGGCAAGGACGTCGTGCTGGTGGAGAAGAGCCCTATGCTGGGCGGCCGCACCGCGCTCCTCTACCGCTATTTCCCCAAACTCTGTCACCCCACTTGCGGGCTGGAAATCAACCTGCGTCGCCTCAAGGCCAACCCCAAAATCCGCGTCTTGACGCTGGCCGAGGTCACCGGCATCTCGGGCAAACGCGGCGATTACACGGTCACGGTGAAACTCTCGCCGCGCTACGTGAACGAAAATTGCACCGCCTGCGGCGCCTGTGCGGAGGCGGTGGAGACGGAAATCCCCAACCCGTACAACTACAACCTGAACACGATCAAGGCGGCGTACCTGCCTTTCGCCATGGCCTATCCCCTGCGCTACGTGCTGGACCCTTCCATCATCGGCACGCCCGATGCGGAGCGGGCCAAGGCCGCCTGTAAGTACAACGCCATCGACCTGGATCAGAAAGAGGAGATCGTCGAACTCAAGGCCGGCGCTGTCATCTGGGCCACTGGCTGGAAACCCTATGACGCGGCCAAGATCCAGCCGTACGGTTACGACCGTTTTCCCAACGTGATCACCAGCGTAGAGTTCGAACGGCTGGCGGATCCCCACGGGCCCACGGGCGGCAAGATCCTGCGGCCTTCCGACGGCCGGGAGGCGAAGAACATCGCCTTCATCCAGTGCGCCGGCTCCCGGGACGAGAACCACCTGCGCCACTGCTCGCGCATCTGTTGCATGGCCTCCCTCAAGCAGACCCAGTACGTGCGCGAGGCCTACGGGGACGAGGGTCGCTCCACCATCTACTACATCGACATCCGCGCCATCGACCGTCTGGAGGACTTCTACCAGAAGGTCCAGAAGGATCCGACGGTGAGGTTCGTGAAGTCCAAAGTCGCTCGGATCACCGAAGAGAAAAACGGCGATCTAGTGCTGCACGGCGTGGACACCGAGGGCTACCACCGCTACGCCAATACCCATGACTTGGTCGTGCTGGCGATCGGCATGGAGCCGAGCGTGCCTGCCAGCCTGATTCCCGCGGAAGTAGTCGCCGACTCCAGCGGCTTTATCGAAGCGTCGGCGAGCGGCGGCATCTTCGGCGCCGGCTGCGCCACCAATGCTTTGGACGTGAACCGGGCGGTGCAGAGCGCCACCGCGGCGGCGTTGCGGGCGATCCAGGTGATCAATCAGGCCGCTCGGGCTGAAGCATAGGACGGCGGGAGGCAAGTGCAATGTCGGAGATGAAGGCCGCTGCGTACATCTGCCGGGGCTGTGGCATCGGCGAGCGGGTGGATACCGCTCAGATGGCCAAGATCGCGCAGAAAGAAGGCAAGATGCAGTTGGTGCGGGAGCACGACTTCCTGTGTTCCGCCGAGGGCGTCAAGGTGATCCGGGACAATATCGAGAAAGAAGGCGTCACCCACCTCGTGATCGCTGCCTGCTCGCGACGGGCGAAGACGGAAGCGTTCCACTTCCCAACCGTAGCCGTGGCCCGGGCCAACATCCGCGAAGGCGTCATCTGGAGCCAGCCCGAGGGCGAGGACCAGCGCGAGGTCAGGCAGGAGATGGCCGACGACTACGTGCGCATGGCCTGCGCGGAGGTGAAGAAAATGAAACAGCCGGCCGGCAACCCCCACGTCGGGCAATCGAAGCGGCTGCTGGTGGTGGGCGGCGGCGTCTCCGGCATGACCGCGGCGCTGGGAGCCTCCAAGGCCGGCTACTCGGTGACCCTGGTGGAAAAGAGCGGCGCCCTGGGCGGTTGGGCGGCGCGGCTGTGGAAGCGGGTGCCCGATCGGGAACCTTACCGGGACCCGATAGACACCGGAGTGCAGCAGCTTATCGAGTCCATCCAGCAGGATCCCAATATTGAAGTGCGTTTGAACTCGGTGGTCGCCTCCACCAGCGGCGCACCGGGCAGGTTCACGGTGGAGATCGCCTCGGAAAGCGGCGCCGCGGTCAAGAAGGAGTTCGGCGCCATCGTCCAGGCGACGGGCTTCACCGCCTACGATATCGCCAAGCTACCCCACCTGGGCGGCGGCAACAGCCCCAACGTGGTAGACCAGGCCGGGCTCGAGAAGCTGGCGCAGGAGGCGGCGAAAAACGGCCAGCCCATCCGCCGCCCGTCCGACGGGGCGGAGGTGAAAACGGTCGTCTTCATTCAGTGTGCTGGTCAACGCGACGATACGGGCAAGCACCTGCCTTACTGCTCCGGCCATTGCTGCGCCACCAGCATCAAGCAGGCCATGTACTTCAAGGATGCCAACCCGGATGTGGACACGGTGGTGATCTACACCGACCTGCGTGTGCCTGGCAACGGGGAGGACTTCTACCGCAGTGGCCAGTCCAAGGGCGTCACCTTCGCCAAAGGCAAGGTGAGGGAAGTGGAAGTGAGCGGCGAGCGCTGTAGGGTCAAGTTCCACGACCTGATCCTGGACGACAAGAACGCCCAGGTGGACGCGGACCTGGTGGTGCTGGCCACGGGCCAGGTGCCGGTGTCCGGGGTCGACAGCGAAAAGCAAGGCGAGGTACCGGAGGCGCAGCGCAAGGCCGTCTCGGTGCTCAACTTGAACTACCGCCAGGGGCCGGATCTGCCCCAGCTCAAGTACGGCTTCACCGATTCCCACTTCATCTGTTTTCCCTACGAGACGCGCCGCACCGGCATCTACGCCGCCGGCCCGGTGCGCCGGCCCATGGACATCCCCCAGGCGGTGGAGGACGCCACCGGGGCGGCGCTCAAGGCCATCCAGGCCATGGAGAACGCGGCCCTCGGGCGCGCCGCCCATCCCCGTTCCGGCGATCTCTCGTACCCCATCGTGCGGCTCGACGGCTGCACCCAGTGCAAGCGCTGCACCGTGGAGTGCCCCTTCGGCGCCATCGACGAGGACGAAAAGCGCTACCCGGTGTTCAACGAGAGCCGCTGCCGGCGCTGTGGCACGTGCATGGGCGCCTGTCCGGTACGGGTGATCTCCTTCGAGAACTATTCGGTGGACACGGTGGGCGCCCAGATCAAAGCGGTGGACATCCCCGACGAGTTCTCTGAGAAGCCGCGCATCCTGGTGCTGGCCTGCGAGAACGACGCCTACCCGGCGCTGGACATGGCGGGCATGAGCCGCCACCACTACAGTGCGTTCGTGCGGGTGATCCCGGTGCGCTGCCTGGGTTCGGTCAACACCATCTGGGTGACCGACGCCTTGAACGCCGGCTATGACGGAGTGATGCTCATGGGCTGCAAGCACGGCGACGACTACCAGTGCCATTTCGTGAAGGGCTCGGAGCTCGCCAACTACCGCATGAGCAAGATCGACGACACGCTGAAACAACTTGCCCTGGAAACCGAGCGGGTGGCGAGCTACGAGGTCGCCATCACCGACATTGCCCGCGTGCCGCAACTCATCAATGACTATGTGGCCAAGATCAACGAAATCGGTCTCTCCCCGATGAAGGGGTTCGGCTGAGCCGGCCGATGGGGAATGCATCAGGGTGAAGGGCAAGGGGTGCGCTAAGCGGCCTCCCGCTTTCGGCCACCCGCGGAGGAGCATGGTATGGGCGACCTGAACATCGAGGCCATCGAACGCTACCGCAACAACTTCCTGAAGGAAGTGGAAGAGCGAGTCGAGGAAGGCCATTGGGTCAAGATGTGCATGCAGTGCGGGGTCTGTTCGGGATCCTGTCCGTTCGGGCCCCATTGGGCCCACCCGCCCCAGGAGATCTTCATGCTCATTCGGGCGGGCAAACGCGAGGAGGTTCTGACCTCCGACTCCATGTGGATGTGTACCTCCTGTTACAACTGCGTGGTGCGCTGCCCACGGCAGCTTCCCATCACCCAGATCATGCACGGGCTCGCCACCTACGCCCACCGGCTGGGCCTCGCCCCCAAGAACCAGCCCACGCGCAAGTTTTCCGTCCAGTTCTGGGAGAATTGCATCAAGACCGGCCGGGTGAACGAGCTGAAGCTCACCCTGGGGCTGTATTTCAGCGACGGCCTCGTCGCCGGCGTCAAGAAAGCCTGGGCCCTGCGCCACATCGGTCTCGGTCTGCTGCGCGCCAAGCGGCTGAACCCGTTGGAGCTGATCAAGGGCCACGAGTGCAAGGACAAGAAGGGCATCCACGCGATGCTCAAGAAGGCGTACGAGATCGAGAATCGCAGGAAGGGATTTACCAGTTGAGGAGGCCGCCATGGCGAAAAAGGAATACGCGTTCTATCCAGGTTGCTCCTCCCAGTTGCGGGCCTCGGCGTCGAACTACATGGTGTCGGTCAACGCCATGTGCAAGGTGCTGGACGTGAAGCTGACCGAGATCCCCGACTGGAACTGCTGCGGCGCCTCCATCGGCTACGCCGGCTCGGGCGAGCTAGCGCGCCACGTGCTGAACGCCCGCAACTTCGCCCTGTCGGAGCAGCACCTGCCGGGCCAGGACATCGTGGCCACCTGCGCCGCCTGCTGGCTGGGGGCGCGGGAGACGAAGGAGAAGCTCGCCGCGTCCAGCACCCTCCTCGCCGACACCCAGGAGGCGCTGAAGGAAGCGGGCCTCAGCTACAAGGGCGAGGCCGAGATCCGCCACATGGTGGAAGTCTTGATCGAGGATTTCGGCTATGAGGCGCTGGGGAAGCCCGTGGTGAAGCCCCTGGAAGGCCTCAAGTTCGCCGGCTACGTGGGCTGCCAGACCAACCGCCCCTTCGGCATCGCCGGCGAGTCGTTCGAAAATCCCATGTACTTGGATAAGTTGGTGGAAACGTTGGGCGGCGAAGCCTTGACCGACTACGATCAGAAGGTGACCTGCTGCGGCGGGGCCCTCGCCTTCTCCGAGCCGGAGAAGAGCCAGAAGCAAATCAAGGACATCGTAGAGTCGGCCTACGACCACGGGGCCGACATGATCGTCACCCCCTGTCCCCTGTGCCAGGCCAACGTAGAGATCTACCAATCGGAGATCAACAAGCGCTACGGCACCAAGTTCAACATGCCGGTCACCTATTATAGCCAGCTCATGACGGTGGCCTACGGGGGCGGGATCAAGGAGGCCGGCCTCGACGGTCAGGTCATTCGAGCGAAGAAGCTGGAGGAGATCGCGGTCAAGGTGGTGAAGAAGTAGGTCGAGGCCTTCCCGGCCCGCTCCCGCGCCGGGCCGCGGTCTCCGTTTCCCCTTTCTGCCCGGGGCAGAAAGGGGCTGGATCGTTCTCCTCCCCTTCAGGGGGAGGAGGAAGAGGTGGGGGTGGGTTCCCGCGGTCTCCGTGTCGCTGGCCTGCCTCTCCGGTCAGTCGTCCGAGCGAAGAAGCTCGAGGAAATCGCGGTGAAGGTGGTGAAGAAGTAGCCATGGAGTCCCCGCGCACCCTGGAAGCCTATATCGCCCTGGTGGCCGAGGCCATCGAGGAGGCGGATGACTTTCTCGCTTGCATCGACGACGCCGATCCCGAGGAGAACTGGGAGCGCTATCGCCCGCCCATGGAGCGTATCCTGGCGGGGCTGCGGCGACTGCTGGCCGGCCTCGAGGGGGGAACCTGCCGGCCTCCCGGCGCCGATTCGCCGCCCTTCTTCGACGACATCGACGCCCTGGCCGCCGACGTGCCCATCCGCCCCATGCTGCGGGAGGTGGTCCGGGTCTACCGCGAGGGCTTCTGACGGGCGATGATCTGCCTGATCGCCGGCGGCACTTGGTGGTTGCTGGGCCCCGCCCTGACCCTGGCCTGGGACCACTCGGTGGAAAAGATCCGCTGGGAAGAAGATTACCGGGCGGTGAACGGCCGGCTGGTGCTGGTGGAAGCCCGGGTCCAGGGCTCCGGCGCGGGCATGGAACCGCCACCCCACGCCCGCTACGCCGGCGGATGGTGGCGTTACGCCGGGACGCTGCCGCCCCTGGAGCGGCTGACCCTCGCCAATTCCGAGTTCACGCCCGACTACCAGCTCTGCCTGGAAGGGGCCTGTCGGCCCTTGGCCCGCTACGTGGGGGGACACCAGGGGCCGGTGACCCTCGCTCCCTGCAGGGATCGGCCTGGGAACGCTCGCTAGCGCCCTGGCGCTTCGCTGAAGCCCCGCTGGTCCTGCCCTGGCTCGCCTTTTTATAATGGGCTTTGTCCCAGACCAGAGGAGGATTTTCCCGTGAGCACCGTCCCCGTCCTCCAGAGCGAAGAGCCCCTCCTGCTGCGGCATGACGCTGAAGGCGTCGCCACCCTGACCCTCAACCGCCCGAAGGCCTACAACGCCCTCAACCGAGCTTTGCTGGAAGCGCTGCAGGAGGCCCTGGACGCCATCGCCGCCGATGCGACCGTCCGGGTGGTGGTCATTGCCGGCGCGGGCAAGGCCTTCTGCCCGGGCCACGATCTCAAGGAGATGCGCGCCAATCCCGACCCGGCCTTCATCCGCGCCCTCTTCGACCAGTGCAGCCGCATGATGCTCACCCTCACCCGCATTCCCCAGCCGGTCATCGCCCGAGTCCACGGGCTGGCCACGGCCGCCGGCTGCCAGTTGGTGGCCCAGTGCGACCTGGCGGTGGCTTCCGAAGAAGCCCGTTTCGCCACCTCCGGCATCAACTTCGGGCTGTTCTGCTCCACCCCGGGCGTGGCCTTGTCCCGCAACGTCTCCCGCAAGCAGGCCATGGAGATGCTGATGACCGGCGAGTTCATCGACGCCCACACCGCCCTGGCGCGGGGGCTGGTGAACCGGGTGGCGCCGGCGGACAAGCTGGACGAGGAAGTGGGTCGGCTGTGCCAGGCCATCGTCTCCAAGTCCCCCGTGGCCGTCGCCACCGGCAAGCGCCTGTTCTACCGGCAACTGGAGACCGGGCTGGAGGAGGCCTACCGGCTCGCGTCCGAGGCCATGACCTGCAACATGATGGCCGAGGACGCCATGGAAGGTATCGACGCCTTCATCGAGAAGCGCACCCCCCGCTGGCGGGGCCGCTGATCCGGCGGGCGACCGCCCCGGGAGCCGCCCGGGTCCGGCGCGGCCCTTCGGGCTGGAAACCCGCAGCGCCCGTCTCCACTCTCAATTCGTGAAGCGCCATGGACCGCGGCCAAGCTTTCCGGCATCGCCTCTATAACGCCTTACAGTCAGCGGCCCTGCTCGCCGCGATGGCGACGATCGCCGGGCTGGTGGGCTGGCTGATCGCCGGCGTGGAAGGGCTCGTCTGGTTCGCGGCCCTGGTGCCCCTCGCCCTGGTCCTGGGGCCTAAACTTTCGCCCCAATGGGTCCTGCGGGCCTACGGGGCGCGGGAGATCGCGCCTTTCCTTGCGCCGGATCTCTACGCGCTGGCCCAGACCCTCGCCCGCCGCGCGGAGTTGCCCGCCGTCCCGCGGCTCTACTACGTGCCTTCGGCTGCCCTCAACGCCTTCACGGTAGGCAGCCGCTCCGGCGCGGCCATCGCCCTGACCGACGGGCTGTTGCGGACCATGACCCCCCGGGAGCTGACGGGCGTTCTCGCCCACGAGATCGCCCACGTGGTCAACAACGACATCTGGGTGATGCAGCTTGCGGACGTGGTGAACCGCATGACCGCGTTTCTTTCCCTCACCGGCTTGATGCTCCTGGTGGTGGCGCTCCCGGCCGCCTTCGTCGCCGGCTACGAGACACCGTGGGCGGCGCTACTGGTGCTTGCCGCGGCTCCCCACCTGGCGACGCTGCTGCAATTGGGCCTGTCCCGGGTGCGGGAATACGACGCCGACCGCCTGGCCGCGGAGCTGACCGGCGATCCCCTGGGGCTCGCCTCCGCCCTGGAAAAGCTGGAACGCCACCCCCGTTCCTGGTTCGAGCAGATCTTTTTCCCGGGCCGCCACGCGCCGGAGCCCGCCGTGCTGCGCACCCACCCCCCCACCCGGGAACGGATACGGCGGCTGCTCGCCCTGGCCCAGACCCCTTCCGCCTCGTGGAGCGCTTCATGGGACCTGCCTTTGCTGCGGGAGCTGCCTCCGGTGACGCGCTCGCCCCGCTGGCGCATCCATGGACACTGGCATTAACCCGCGGAGAACGCCGTGAAAGCTGCTGTGCTCGCCGCCACGGCCGCCCTGCTAGCGGCCACCGCCCCCGCTCACGCCGGGGGTTCCAATTACGGCGTGTCCCCGGGTATCGCCCCCGCCTTCACGGGACAGGTGTCCGAATGGGCGGTGCCCACTCCCGAGTTCGCCCGGGATCCTGCCATCGCGCCGGACGGCTCGGTGTTCATCGCCGTCATGCACGGAAACAAGATCGCCCGCTTCGATCCCCGGAGCGAGCAGTTCACCGAGTGGGAGCTGCCGCCCCGCGCCCATCCCCACGGCCTGCTGGTGGACCGGGACGGCATGGTGTGGTATACGGGCAACGGCAACGGCACCATCGGGCGCCTCGACCCGAAGACGGGCCGGGTCACCGAGTTCAAGCTGCCCTCCGGCGGCGATCCCCACACTATCGTGATCGACGAGGAACAAAAGCACCTCTGGTTCACGGTGCAGGGCGGCGACCGGGTGGGACGCCTGGAGCGGGCCACCGGAAAGACCATGGAATACCCGGCCAAGGGAGGGCCCTACGGCATCGCCCTGGACAAGGCGGGAAACGTCTGGGTGTGCCTCATCCGGGCCGACAAGCTCGCCAAGATCGATCCCCGGACCGGGGCGCTCGCCACCCTGGACATGCCTCCGGGCTCCCGGCCCCGGCGGATCGCGGCCAGCCCCGACGGCACCTTGTGGGTGACGTTGTACGGTGCAGGGAAGCTCGTCCGGATCGATCCCTCCGCCGGCCGCCTGCTGCAGGAGGTCCGGCTGCCGGCCGGGGACAACGGCGGCCCGTACGCGGTCACCGTGGACGGGGCGGGCGTGGTGTGGGCCAACGAGATCCACACCGACACGGTGGTGCGGCTCGACCCCCGTACCGGCGACCTCAAGGTGGTGAAGCTTCCGTCCCGTGGGCTGGGCATCCGCAAGATGGTGGTGGATGGTGAGGGCCGGCTGTGGTACATGGGCAGCCACAACGGGCGCCTGGGGAGGGTGAACTGACGCCCTTTCGGCCGAGTATCGGGTAGCTGTGATGACTAAATTCCCTGGGCTGAGGACCTGGGCTCTGCTCCTTGCCCTCTGCCTCGCGGCCGCAGCGGCGGGCGCCGGCGAAGAAGCGTTGTGGCTGAAGCTCCAGGAGGGCCGCTACACGATATTCGTTCGTCATTCCCTCGCCCCAGGCACCGGCGACCCGGAAAACTTTAAACTGGAAGATTGCCGCACCCAGCGCAATCTCTCCTTCGAAGGGCAGGCCCAGGCTCGGCGCATCGGCGAAGCGTTCCGGCGCCGGCAGATCCCGGTGGGGGAAGTGCGCTCGAGCCGGTGGTGCCGGTGCCTGGAGACCGCCCGGCTCGCCTTCGGCAACGCCGACCCGTGGCCGGCGCTTGACTCCACCTATAACGATCGCGCCCAAAGGCGCGAGGACAAGAACCGGGCTGTGCTGGAATATCTCCTGGCAAACCCGCCCAGGGGCGGCAACCGCGTCCTGGTGACCCACAATTTCAACATCCGCGACCTGACCGGCGTCTCGCCGGCCTCGGCAGAGATGGTGGTCGTGGAACCGGATGGGACCGGCGGGCTGAGGGTCCTGGGAACCCTCGCCGTGCCCCGCTGAAACCCGCGCAGGGAGCCGCCCGTGCCCGAGCCGGCGAAGGAGACCTGGCCGCCCCACGCCCCCATGCCGGGCCGCCCGCCCGGCGCGTTCTTTACCGTTCGCTCCGTGCCGCCGGAATCCCCCTTCGCCTGGGTGCGGGCGGGCTGGAACGACCTGAAGCGCTCGCCCTCGGTCAGCTTGTCCCACGGCGCCCTGTTCGCCATGATGGGAATCCTTCTCCACATCTATTTCCACGAACGGCCCGAGGTGGCGCGGGGCCTAGCCGTCGCCTTCGCCCTGGTGACGCCCCTGCTCGTCATCGGGCTGCAGGAGGCGAGCAGGCGCCTGGAGCGCAGTCTCCCAGTACACTTCGCCGCGACCCTCACCGCTTGGCGCGGCAATCCAGCCGGCGTCTGCACGTTCGCCGTCCTGTGCGCCCTCGGGGCGACGCTCTGGCTTCGCCTGTCGGCGGGAATCGCGGCCCTTTCCTTCTCCGGCGCCGAGCCGGCACCGGGAGGGCTCCTGCGAGAGGGAATTTTTTCCAGGCTAACCTACGAGTTCCTGGTGGTCTATTGGGGCGCGGCGGCCCTGTTCGGCGGGTTCGCCTTCGCCGGCAGCGCCGTCGCGCTGCCCCTGCTGCTCGCCCGCCGGGTAGACGCCTTCACCGCCATCCGCGCCAGCCTCTGCGCCTGCCGGCGCAACCCGAGAGCCATGGCGCTGCTGGCCGCCATGCTCGCCGCCCTCCTCGGCGCCGGCATGCTGCCGTTCTACGTGGGGCTGGTGTTCGCCGCCCCCCTCGCCGGCCACGCCCTGTGGCACGCCTACCGGGACCTGGTGGCGCCCGGCTAGTTTTCTTGAAATTTTTTCTCTGCGCCCCTTCACCTTTCCCGCACGAGCGTCAAACCGTCAATCCTTCCCCGGGACCCAGATGCGGCTTTCCTCGCCGGCCAAGGCCAGCATCAACTGGTTGAGCCGCCGGACGAAGGCCCCGGGATCGTCGAGCTGCCCGCCCTCGGCGAGCAGGGCCTGCTCGAACAGCAGGTGAGCCCAGTCCGTGAAGCGATCCCCCGGCGGCTCTTTTTTCAGGCGCTCCACCAGGGGATGGCGCGGATTGATCTCCAGGATGGGCCGAGCGGGCGGCACCTTCTGGCCGGCGAGCTTGAGCAACCGCTCCAGGTTCATGCCGATGGCATGGGCATCCACCACCAGGCAGGCGGGGGATTCGGTCAAGCGGTGGCTCACCCGCACTTCCTTCACCCGCTCGCCCAGGGCCTCCTGGAGGCGGGACACCAGCTCCCTGGACTCCCGCTCCTCCCGCTCGCGCCCTTTTCGCTCCGTCTCGTCTTCCAGCTTGCCCAGATCCAGCTCGCCCTTGGCCACCGATTGCAGCGGCTTGCCCTCGAAGGCTGGCAGGTTGGCCACCACCCACTCGTCCACCCGGTCGTACAGGAGCAACACTTCCACGCCTTTCTTGCGGAAGATCTCCAGGTGGGGGCTGTTCCTCGCCGCGGGGAAGCTCTCGGCGGTGAGGTAATAGATTTTTTCCTGCCCCTCCTTCATGCGGGACACGTAGTCGGCCAGGGACACCGTCTGGGCGTCGGTGTCCGCGTGGGTGGAAGCGAAGCGCAGCAGCCGCGCGATCCGGTCCCGGTTGGCCGGATCCTCGCCCACGCCTTCCTTGAGCACCCGCCCGAATTCGCCCCAGAAGACGGCGTATTTCTCGGGCTCGTTCTGCGCCAGCTCCTCCAGCAAGCCGAGCACCCGCTTCACGCAACCCGCGCGGATCGTCTCGATGTCCTTGGACTGCTGCAGCATCTCCCGGGAGACGTTGAGGGGCAGGTCGGCTGCGTCCACCACACCGCGGACGAAGCGCAGGTAGTAAGGCACGAGCTGCTCGGCGTCGTCCATGATGAACACGCGGCGCACGTAGAGCTTCACGCCCCGGCGATGCTCCCGGTCCCACAGGTCGAACGGTGCCCGGGAGGGAATGTAGAGGAGCAGGGTGTACTCGGTCTTGCCTTCCATGCGGGCGTGCACCCAGGCGAGGGGCGGCTCCACGTCGTGGGCCACGTGCTTGTAGAACTCCTCGTACTGCTCCCGGGAGATCTCCCCCTTGGGCCGCGTCCACAGGGCGGAGGCCCGGTTGACCGTCTCGTCCTCCCCCTTGGGCAGGTACTCGCGCCGGTCCTTGTCCCACTCTTCCTTGGGCATGCGGATAGGCAGCGTGATGTGATCCGAGTACTTGCGAATGATGGCCCGCAGCCGCTCCCCGGAGAGGAGATCGTCCTCCCCCTCCCGCAGGTGCAGGATCACTTCCGTGCCCCGCTGGGGTCGCTCCACCGTCTCGATGGTGTACTCCCCTTCCCCGGTGGACTCCCACCGGACCCCGTGCTCCGGGGTGAGCCCCGCGCGCCGGGTGATGAGGGTCACCCGGTCCGCCACGATGAAGGACGAGTAAAAGCCCACCCCGAACTGGCCGATCAAGTGGGCATCCCGCGCCTGATCTCCGGTCAACCGCTCGAGGAATTCCCGCGTCCCGGACTTGGCGATGGTGCCGATGTTCTCGATCACCTCCTGGCGCGACATGCCGATGCCGTTGTCGGCCACCGTGATGGTGCGGGCAGCCTTGTCGTAGGTCACCCGGATGTAGAGATCCGGGTCGTTTTCGTACAGCACCGGGTCGCCCATGGCCTCGAAGCGCAGCTTGTCGCAGGCGTCGGAGGCGTTGGAGATGAGCTCCCGCAGAAAGATCTCCTTCTGGGAGTACAGGGAATGGGCGAGGAGATTCAGGAGCTGCTTGACTTCCGCCTGGAAGCCCAGGGTTTCCTTGACCGGGGGCATGGGACCGCCTTGTTCCTTTTTTATCAAATAATTTAAAGAATTAGGGGCGAATCGGAAAACTTCAAGATCTCCCTAGATGCCGTTGAACTTCTGTGGCCTCGCTGATTCGCCCTGGCCTGCCTTTGTGATGACGAGCCTCTTGCCCGCCCGTGCACTGATGCGGCGCGAGCCACAAATTTTTTAAATTTATCAAATCGTTCACATTCCCCAGGGCGTCCGGCTCGAAACAGCCCGCCAATCACCATCCGTCCGCTCATCCGAAATCAAAACTTAACAAATTGTTAGATTTGCAATCCGCCGGAGCTTGCTCTTAAATGATTGAGGGTGCCCACCTTTTTATGCGGCCCCCATGACAATTCCATCCCACAAATCCCAGGAGCTCCCTTATGGAAATGAACATCCCCGTCCAACTGCTGGAAGCGCCGCGCCAGGGGGTTGTCGGCCCGGCATTTAACAATCAGAGGGAAATCCGCTTCTCGCCCCAGCTGGCGGCGCGCTACGAGCGAGAGCAGCAAGCGCTCTGGCTGCAGTGGAAACCCTCCCCCAGGCCCTGCTTCAATCCAGCCCTCCTGCGGGATCTGCGCAGCTACTGCGACCTGGTGGACATGAGCGGCGCCGAGCTCTCGGTGGACGGGGAAAAGCTCCCCATCGCCTACTCCGTCCTCAGCTCGGCAACGCCGGGGGTATTCAACCTGGGCGGGGACCTGGACCTGTTCGTGGCCCTGATCGAGCGCCGCGACCGGCAGGGGCTCCTCATGTACGGGCGTGCCTGCATCGACGTGCTGTACCGCAACTACGTGGGCTATGACCTTCCCATCACCACCATCTCCCTGGTCCAGGGGGAGTGCCTGGGCGGCGGCTTCGAGTGCGCCCTCTCCAGCGACCTCATCGTGGCCGAGGCGAGCAGCCGGTTCGGCTTTCCGGAGATCCTTTTCAACCTTTTCCCCGGCATGGGAGCCTACTCGTTCCTCGAGCGCAAGGTGGGGCAGAAGCTCACCGAGCAACTGATCGCCAGCGGCAAGGTCTACAGCGCCCAGGAAATGCGGGAAATGGGCGTGGTGGATGTGGTATGCGAAGACGGCCAGGGAGCGGCCGAGGTGGCGGCCCTGATCCGCAGCCAGTCCCGCAACCGCAACGGCCTGAACGCCATGTACCGCGCCCGGCGGCGGGTGCACCGGCTGGACTTCTCCGAGCTGCTGGACGTGGTGGAAATCTGGGTCGACAGCGCCTTACGCCTCACTTCCCGGGACATGCGGCTCATGCAGAAGCTGGTCTCTCGCCAGAACGACCTGGGGGTTCCCCGCCAATTGCATTGACCGGGCACGAGGTTTGCCCCACCATGGGACCTGGAGGAGTACAGGGAGGATTCCATGGGGGAGAAGGACCCGGGCTACAGCGCCCGGGAGGCCGCAGCCCGGCTGGGGATTCCCGTGTGGACGCTGCGTCGCTGGGACAAGCAGGGCGTCCTGGTGGCGACCCGGACGCGGGGAGGACACCGCCGGTATCCGCGAGAACTCATCGACCGACTTGCGAGCCTGGGGGCAGGCGAGGGCCGCCAGCAGGCCGACGAGCTGGCGACGATTCGGCGCGAACTCAAGGAAAAGCGGCGCATCGTCCAGCTTCTGGTGGACAGCGAGCAGCGCTACCGAGACCTGGTGGAGACCTCCCACGACCTGATCTGGGCCACCGACGCCCTGGGCCGCTTCACTTACCTCAATAACGCCGCCCAGGACATCTTCGGGCTCCCGCCCAAGGCCTTGCTGGGGCGCTGTTTCTTCGACTTCGAAACCCGCCCCTCCCACATCTCCAACCGCCGTTTCCTCGCCCTGCTCAAGCGCCAGGGGGAGGTACGCAACTACTTGACCCACATCGTGTCGGCCCGGGGTCACGACCGCTGGGTCGGGATCAACGCCCGGGTCTCCTACGACGAAAGCCACCAGATCGTCGGCATCCGGGGCACGGCCCGGGACATCACCGAGCAACAGCTCGCCGCCCAGCGCATCGAGCGACTGGCCAAGTTCGACACCCTGACCGACCTGCCGAACCGGCTGTCCCTGCAAGAGGAGCTGGCGGCCGCCATGGAAGGCGGCGGCGTGGGGGCGCTGCTGTTCATCGACATCGACCACTTCAAGTACGTGAACGACAACCTGGGGCACCGGGTCGGGGACCAGTTGATCGTCGGCGTCGCCGGGGTTCTCAAACAACTCCTGCAGGAGCTGCCGGGCCAGGTCTACCGCCTAGGAGGCGACGAATTCGCCATCCTGGTCCCCGAGGCGCTGCGCCTTGAGGCCCACCACGTGGCCGAACGGGTGCTGGAAGCGGTGCGCCACTACAAGTTCGCCCCCGAGGCGGGGACGGGCAAGCTCTCCAACCTCACCGCTTCCATCGGCATCGCCCTGTACCCGTTCCATGGGGCGGACCTTTCCAGCCTGCTGGCGGCCGCGGACATCGCCCTCTATCACGCCAAGGACCAGGGCCGCAACCGCTGCGTCCTGTTCGACCAGGATTCGAACAGCCTGCGCAGCACCCACAAGCGCGTGCACTGGGCCAGGCGTTTCCGGGAAGTCCTGGAAGAGGACCGGGTCGTGCTCTACGCCCAGCCGGTGGTGGCGCTGGCGAGCGGGGAACCGGTGCACCACGAGGTGCTGGCCCGCATCCGCGAGCAGGACGGAAGCCTGATCCCGCCGTCGGAGTTCATCGAGATCGCGGAAACCCTGGGCGTGGTGCGCGACATCGATCTCGCCGTGATCCGCAAGCTCACCCGCTTCCTGGCGAGCGGCGCCGCCCCTCGCAACGCCCGCTATTTCGTGAACCTCTCCCGCGCCAGCATTTCCGACGAGCACTGGACGCGGCGCCTGCTCGCGGCGCTCGGGGAATCCGGGGTCGATCCCGAGCGGCTGGTGTTCGAGATCACCGAGACCGCCGCCATGTCGGAGCTGGACGTGACCCTTTCCTTCATGCAGCGCATGAAGGAGCGGGGCTGCCATTTCGCCCTGGACGACTTCGGGGCGGGGTTCAGCTCGTTTTACTATCTCAAGCGCTTCCCGGTGGATTATCTGAAGATCGACGGCGGGTTCGTCCGGGACCTGCTCCACGACGAAGGCAGCCGGATCTTCATCCGGGCCGTGTGCGATGTCGCCCGGGGCATGAACCGCCAGGTGGTAGCCGAGTGGGTGGAGCACGCGGAAGTGGTCCGGCTGCTCCTCGACATGGGGGTCCAGTACGGCCAGGGCTTCCTCTTCAGCCGCCCGGTGCCCCTGGTCGACCTGTCCGAAGCGCCGGCCGCCGGCGCCCTCAAATCCCGCTGAGGAAAGTCGATCCGGGATTCAACGCGCCGGCTCGGGCAGGGGCCATTCGCCGCGCACGATCTTCTCCGCCCAGAAGAGCCCCGCGACGCTTTTGCCGTCCGTGATGCGGCCGGTCCGCACCCACTCCAGGGCCTCGCCCAGATCCAGGGCAAAGGTTTCCAGAAACTCTCCCTGGTCGGGCTGGTGCCCTTCGAAGCTCAGGTCCCGGGCCAGGTAATAGACGAGCCGCTCGTTGGAATAGCCGATGCAGGGGTGCAGGGTGGCCACCCAAACCCAGGAGCGGGCGCGGTAGCCGGTCTCCTCCTTGAGCTCCCGCTCGGCCGTGCACAGCGGGTCCTCCCCAGGATCGATCTTCCCCGCTGGAAGCTCGTAGAACTCCCGGCCCAGAGGATAGCGGTACTGGCGCTCCAGCAGCAGCCGGCGCTCGTCGACGAAGGCGATCATCACCACCGCCCCCGGGTGCACCACGTGCTCGCGCACGGCGGTTGTCCCGTCGGGCAGGCGGACCTCGTCCACCTCGAGCCGCAAGAGCTTGCCTTCGAAGGCACGGCGGGAACGCAGACGCGTTTCGGTGAAGTCCCGCTTGGTCATCGAGCTCTGCTCTTTTCAAGCCCGGCAGGGATGCCGTGTCAGAAGGCCCGCTGTACGGCGAAGACGCACAGCGCCATGAGGGGCTGGGGCAGGATTCCTAACGCGAGCACCGCCAGCCCGTTGGCACCCATCATCAGGCGCACGTCCGCCTGCGGGCGCAAGGGCTCCCCGGTGGCCGGCGGATCGAAATACATGAGCTTGACTATGCGCAGGTAATAGAAGGCGCCGATCAGGGCGAGCACCACCGCCGCGACCACCAGCCACACGAAGCCCGCCTCCAGGGCGGCCTGCAGCACCGAGAGCTTGGCGAAAAAGCCCACCGTAGGCGGCACGCCGGCCAGGGAGAACATGAGGATCAGCATGATGAAGGCATACCAGGGATTGCGCTGGTTCAACCCCTTGAAATCGTCCAGGTTGTCCGCCTCGAAACCTTCCCGGGAAAGGAGCATCACCATGCCGAAAGCCCCGAGGGTGGTGAGCACGTAGGTCACCACGTAGAACATGGCCGAGCTGTAGCCGTTCACCTCCCCCGAGAGAAAGCCCAGGAGCATGAAGCCCATGTGGGCGATGGTGGAATAAGCGAGCATGCGCTTGATGTTGCTCTGGGCAATGGCGGTGACGTTGCCGATCGCCATGGAGGCGAGCGCCAGGATCACCAGCATGCCCTGCCAGTCGGCGAACAGGGGTTGCAGGCCATCCACCAGGAGGCGCATGACGAAGCCGAATGCCGCCAGCTTCACCGCCGAGGCGATGAACAAGGTCATGGCCGTGGGCGCCCCCTGGTACACGTCCGGCACCCACATGTGGAAAGGCACCACCCCCAGCTTGAACGCCAGCCCCGCCACCACGAACACCAGGCCGAACACCAGCACGGTGCGCTGAGCCGCGCCGCCCTGGATGGCCGCCAGCACCTCGTCGAGCTGCAGGGTGCCGGTGGCGCCGTAGAGCATGGACATGCCGTACAGCAGCATCCCCGAGGCCATCGCCCCCAGGACGAAGTATTTCATCGCCGCCTCGGTCGCCACGGCGGAGTCCCGCTGCAGGGCCACCATGGAATACAGGCTCAGGGAAAGGAGTTCCAGCCCCAGGTACAGGACTAGGAAGTGGCTGGCGGAGACCATCACCATCATGCCCAGGGTGGCCAACAGGGCCAGGCCGAAGAACTCGCCCTTGAGCAGCCCGCGGGCCGACAGATACTCGCGGGAGTAGGTGAGCAGCACCGCCACCGTGATATAGACCGTGACCTTGAGCACGTCCCCCATGGGATCGTCCACGAACATGCCGTTCATGGTGTAGGCCCGCTCGGCGCCGGCGGTGGCGACGCTGAGCACGGCCGCGCCGAGCAGCGTGAGCTGGGTGAGGGCGTAGGTCGCCGCCTGGCGCTCGTCCTTGATCAGAAGATCGACCAGCAGGATCGTGCAGGCGGCGGCCAGGACCAGCAGCTCCGGAAGGACGGGAATCAGGTTGGGCACCTCGAAGCTCACGCCGAATCCTCCTTACAGCTTGCCGCGCGCTACGTGGGCGAGCAGCTCGTTCACCGAGGCATGCATCGCCTCGGTGAAGGGAAGCGGATAGACGCCCATTGCCAGCACCGCCGCAGCCACCAGCCCCAACACCAGCCCCTCCCGGGCCGAAATGTCCTTGAGCGCCGCCACCTTGGCGTTGGCGATGGCGCCGAATACCACCCGCTTGTACATCCACAGGGTGTAGGCGGCCCCAAGGACGAGGGTCATGGCGGCGAAGAAGGCATACCAGAAGTTGACCTGGACCGCGCCCATGATGACCAGGAACTCGCCCACGAAGCCGCTGGTCCCCGGCAGGCCGGCGTTGGCCATGGCGAAGAGCATGAACAAGGCGGCGAACACCGGCATGGTGTTGACCACGCCGCCGTAGTCGGCGATGAGGCGGGAGTGCAGCCGGTCGTACAGGACGCCGACGCAAAGGAACAAGGCCCCGGAGACGAAACCGTGGGAAATCATCTGCACGATCGCCCCTTCCACGCCGTAGGCGTTGAACAAGAAAAAGCCCAGGGTGACGAAGCCCATGTGGGAGACCGAAGAATAGGCGATGAGCTTCTTCATGTCCGCTTGCACCAGCGCCACGAAACCGATATAGACGATGGCAATGAGCGACAGGGCGATCATGAACTCCGCCAGAACCTGGCTCGCGTCGGGAGCGATGGGCAGCGACAGGCGCAGGAAGCCGTAGCCGCCGAGCTTGAGCAGGATCGCCGCCAGCACCACGGAGCCGCCAGTCGGAGCCTCCACGTGGGCGTCCGGAAGCCAGGTATGCACCGGCCACATGGGGACTTTGACCGCGAAAGCAGCCAGGAACGCGATGAATATCAGGATCTGGACCGTGAGCGGCAGCGGCAGCCGGTGGTAATCCAGGATGGAGAAGCTGCCCCCGGACTTGAGATACAGATAGATGAAGGCCACCAGCATGAGCAGCGACCCGAGCAGCGTGTAGAGGAAAAACTTGACCGCCGCATACACCCGGTTCGGGCCGCCCCAGACCCCGATGATGATGAACATGGGGATCAGCAGCGCCTCCCAGAACACGTAGAACAGTACCGCGTCCAGCGCGCTGAAGGCGCCGTTGATGAACCCCGACATGAGCAGGAACGCGCCCATGTACTGGGAAACGCGCTCCTCGATCACGCGCCAGCCGGCCAGCACCACCAGGGGCGTGGTGAAGCAATTGAGCAGGATCAGCCACAGGGAGATGCCGTCGATGCCCAGGTGGTAGTGGACGTTGAAGCGCTCGATCCACAGGTGCTTTTCCACGAACTGCATGCCGGCCATGGACGGGTCGAACTGGGTGTAGAGGGGCAGCGCCACCAGGAACCCGAGCACCGACCCCGCCAGGGCCAGGCGGCGGGCGAGCGCCGCCCTGCGGTCGTCGCCGGTGGCGAGGACGGCCACGCCGAACAGGATGGGCAGCCAGATGACGACGCTGAGCAAAGGAAGGCCAAAAATCATGGTGGTCCGGTTATCGTCGCGGCGGGTTCGAAAGCCCCTTCAAACCCCCCAACCCAGCCAGCGACCCAGGTAGTCGCGCAGGGTGAGCAAGAGGAAAACGCCGATGATCATGGTGAAGGCGTAGTGGTAGATGTAGCCCGACTGCAGACGGCGGACGACCGAGGAGAACCAGGCCACCATGTACGCCGAGCCGTTGACCATGAAGCCGTCGATCACCTTCACGTCCCCCACCTTCCACAGACCGGCGCCGAGCCGGCGGGCGCCGGCGGCGAAGAACCAGTCGTTGAACTCGTCGAAGCCGTACTTGCGCTCCAAGATCGCGTACAGCAGACCGGCCCGCTCCTTGACCAGCCCGGGCAGGTCGGGGCGGACGATGTACAGGTACCAAGCGGTGGCGATGCCGGCGGCCATCAGCCAGAACGGGGCCGTGAACACGGCGTGGGCCATCATGGCGAACGCCCCGCGGAATTCCTCGGCCATGTGCGCCAGCGCCCCGTGTTCAGGGGAGATGCGGATCGCCGGACCGAAATAATCCCCGAACAGGATCGGCCCGATCAGCCAGCCCGCCGCCACCGACGGCACGGCAAGCAGCACCAGGGGCAAGGTCACCACCCAGGGGGACTCGTGGGGCACGTGCACCTCGTGGTGCTCGTCGCCCCCATGGCCGCTGTGGGCCCCGTGGGGCTGCGGGTGGCGGAAACGCTCCGGGCCGTGGAAGGTGAGAAACAGAAGCCGAAAGGTGTAGAGCGCCGTCACGAACACGCCCAGCGTAACCGCCCAGTAGGCGAAGGTGGCGCCCGGACGGTCGGCCAAATGAACCGCCTCGATGATCGCCTCCTTGGAGAAGAAGCCGCCGAAGCCCGGGAAACCCACGTTGGCCAGTCCCCCGATCAGTACCGCCAGGTAGGTGATGGGCATGTATCTGCGCAGGCCGCCCATGCGCCTCATGTCCTGCTCGTGGTGCATGGCGATGATCACGGAGCCAGCGCCCAGGAACAGCACCGCCTTGAAGAAGGCGTGGGTCATGAGGTGGAAGATGGCGACCGAATAAGCGGAGGCGCCCAGCGCCACCGTCATGTAGCCCAGGTGGGAGAGGGTGGAATAGGCCACCACCCGCTTGATGTCGTTCTGCACGATGGCCACCAGTCCCATGAAGAAGGCGGTGATGGCGCCGATCACCAGGACCACAGACAGCGCCGTCTCCGACAGCTCGTACAGGGGCGACATGCGGGCTACCATGAAGATGCCGGCGGTCACCATGGTGGCGGCGTGGATCAGGGCCGAGATGGGCGTGGGGCCCTCCATGGAATCCGGCAGCCACACGTGGAGGGGAAACTGGGCCGATTTGCCCATGGCGCCGATGAACAGCAGCACGCAGATGACCGTCATGAGCAGCCAGGGCGAGCCGGGGAAGATCTCCACGACGCTCCCCGCCAGCTCCGGCGCCTTTTGAAACACCGAGACGTAATCCAAGGTGCCGAAGTGGTAGAACACCATGCCGATGCCCAACAGGAAGCCGAAGTCCCCCACCCGGTTCACCAGGAACGCCTTGAGGTTGGCGTAGATCGCGCTCGGGCGCGTGTACCAGAAGCCGATCAGCAGGTACGAAACCAGGCCCACCGCTTCCCAGCCAAAGAAAAGCTGCAGGAAGTTGTTGGACATGACCAGCATCAGCATGGAGAAGGTGAAGAGGGAGATGTAGCTAAAGAACCGCTGGTAGCCCGGGTCCTCCTCCATGTAGCCGATGGTGTAGATGTGCACCAGTAGGGACACCGCGTTCACCACCACCATCATCAGGGCCGAGAGGCGGTCGATCAGGAAGCCGATCTCGAAACGCGCTTCCCCGGAGGTGGCCCAAGTGTAGACCGTGCCGTTGAAGGTGTTGCCCTGGAGCACGTCCACGAACACCGCCACCGAGGCGGCGAAGCTCACCATCATGAGGGCGATGGTCACCCGGTGGGACCAGGTGCGCCCGATCAGCCAGCCGAACAGGCCCGCCACGAGGGAGCCGACGAGCGGTGCCAGCGGCACCAGGAGATAGATCTGCTGCATGCCGGTCATGGACGCCTCAGCCCTTCAGGTGATCCAGGTCCTCGACGTTGATGGTGCGCAGATTGCGGAACAGCACCACCAGGATCGCGAGACCGATGGCCGACTCGGCGGCCGCCACGGTCAGGATGAAGAACACGAACACCTGCCCGGCGATGTCGTCGAGGAAGTGCGAGAAGGCGATGAAGTTCATGTTCACCGCCAACAGCATAAGCTCGATCGCCATCAGCAGGATGATCACGTTCTTGCGGTTGAGGAATATCCCCACCACGGCGATGGCGAACAGGATCGCCCCCAGAACGAGGTACTCGGACAGCGTTATCAACGGCGCTCCCCTTTTCCTTTCAAGAAAGAATGAACCGGACCGGCACCCGGGTCCGGGCTTTCAGCCGCGTTCTTTTTCCGCCGGCATCGACACCAGCCGCACCCGCTCCTCCCGGCGCACCACCACCTGCTTGGCGGGATCCACGTACTTCGTGTCCTTGCGCCGGCGCAGCGTCAGCGCGATGGCGGCGACGATCGCCACCAGCAGCAGCACGGCCGCCAGCTCGAACGGGTACACGTACTCGGTGTAGAGCACGCGGCCCAGCTCCTTGGTGTTGCTGTACCCGGCGGGTCGCGGGGCCGGAGCCGGCATGGCTTCGGGGGCGAAATACTTGCCCCACAACACCAGCCCCATCTCCAGCACCATCAGGACCGCCAGGGCGGCCCCGAACGGAAACCAGCGCAGGAAGCCCTCCCGCAGCCGGTCGATGTTGATGTCGAGCATCATCACCACGAACAGGAACAGCACCATCACCGCCCCCACGTACACCAGCACCAAAGTGATGGCCAGGAATTCCGCCTCCAGCAACAGCCACAGCCCGGCCGAGGTGAAAAAGGCGAGCACCAGGAACAGGGCCGAGTGCACGGGGTTTCGCGCGGTGATGACCCGCAGGGCCGCGAACACCAGGATGGCGGCCAGGAAATAGAACACGAATTGCTGGAAAGTCATCTCGGGGCGTCTTCGTGAAATGTCCGGGCTAGCGATAGGGCGCGTCCGCCTCCCGGTCCGCCGCGATCTGCGCCTCGTAGCGGTCGCCGATGGCGAGCAGCATTTCCTTGGTGTACACCAGGTCGCCGCGCTTCTCCCCGTGGTACTCGAGGATGCGCGTCTCTACGATGGAGTCCACTGGGCACGACTCCTCGCAAAAACCGCAGAAGATGCACTTGGTGAGGTCGATGTCGTAGCGGGTGGTGCGGCGCGTGCCGTCGGCGCGCTGCTCGGACTCGATAGTGATCGCCAGCGCCGGGCAGATCGCCTCGCACAGCTTACAGGCGATGCAACGCTCCTCCCCGTTGGGATAGCGCCGCAAGGCGTGCAGCCCGCGGAAGCGGGGGGATTGGGGCGTCTTCTCCTCGGGGAACTGCACCGTAATCTTGCGCGCGAACAGATGACGGCCGGTGAGCATCATGCCCCTCACCAGCTCCAGGAGCAGGAAGGTTTTGAAGAAATCCCGAATGCGCTCGATCACGATCCTTCCTCCCGCAATCACCACACCCAGAGGGGCGTCTGCATGAGCGCCCCCACCAGCACGATCCACACCAGCGTCACGGGAATGAACACCTTCCAGCCGAGGCGCATGATCTGGTCGTAGCGGTAGCGCGGGAAGGTGGCGCGGAACCACAGGAACAGGAACACCATGAACGCCACCTTGATCAGGAACCAGACGAAGCCTGGTATCCAGGTGAACGGGGCGACGTTCAAGGGTGGCAGCCACCCTCCCAGGAACATCACCGAGGCGAGCGCCCCCACTAGGATCATATTGGCGTACTCGGCGAGAAAGAAGACGGCGAAAGCCATGCCCGAGTACTCCACGTGGAAGCCGGCCACGATCTCCGATTCCCCTTCCGCTACGTCGAAGGGCAGCCGGTTGGTCTCCGCCACCCCGGAGATGAAGTACACCAGGAACAGGGGGAACAGGGGGATCAGATTCCAGGACCAGAAGCCGGCCCCTTGCTGGCCCTTGACGATTTCCACCAGATTGAGGCTGCCCGCCACCATCAACACACCCACCAGAGCGAAGCCCATGGCGATCTCGTAGGAGACGATCTGGGCCGCCGAGCGCATGGCGCCCAGGAAGGCGTATTTGGAGTTGGACGCCCAGCCGGCGACGATGATGCCGTAGACGCCCATGGAGGTGAGCGCCATCACGTACAGCAATCCCGCGTCGATGTCGGCCAGCACCAGGTCCGGATCGAAAGGCACCACCGCCCAGGCCGCCAGGGCAGGCATGATGGACAGCACCGGCGCCAGCACGAACAGGACCTTGTTGGCCCCGCTGGGGATGACGATTTCCTTGAGCAGCAGCTTCAACGCATCGGCGATGGGCTGCAGCCACCCCTTGGGGCCCACCCGGTTCGGGCCGATGCGCACCTGCATGTAGCCGATCAGCTTGCGCTCGGCGTAGGTGAGGTAGGCCACGCACAGGAGCAGCGGCACCACGATCGCCACGATCTTGGCCAGGGTCCAGACCGCGGGCCAGGTGGGTCCGAAAAGGTCTTCGAAAAAGGTCATCGGCTTCGCCCTAGCGTCTCACGACGGCACGCGCTCCATGCTCACCGGGTCGAGCATGCCGCCCAGATCCCGGGTGAGGGAATGGGCCGCCGGCACCCGCACGCAGGCGTCCGGGAGGCGATCATCCCGCACCACTTCCAGCACCGCACTGCCCCCCGCTTGGACGATCCTCGCCCGGTCGCCTTCCTTGAGCCCGAGCCGCCGCATCAACGCGCCGCTCATCGACGCCACCGGCGGCGCCGCGTCGCGGGTTCGCTGCAGGCTGCGCGCCCGGCGCACGATCGGGTCGGCGTCGTAGATCCTCACTTCCCCGATCCGATACAGGACCTCGGCCGGGCCGTCCAGGTCTCCCAGGGGAAGGCCCTCGGCCCCGTTGTCCAGGTAGGCCGACACGTCCCCATCCGGCGGGAGCGCCTCGGCGCGCACCTCCTCGATGGTTTCGTAATCGAAGCCCGGCAGCCCTAGCAGGCTCCCCAGCACGCGCAACACCTTCCACGCCGGGCGGGCGTCTCCCTGGGGGCGTACCACGGCGTGGAACGACTGGATGCGCCCCTCCGTGTTGACGAAGGTGCCCGGGGTTTCGGTGAACGGTATGATCGGCAGCCATACATGGGCTCGCTCTAGAGCCGGGCTGCGGAAGCTCGTAAGGGCCACCGTAAACTCTGCGCTCGCTAGAGCGAGGTCCGCCTGGCGAGCGTCGTAGGCGTCCAGCGCCGGCTCCAAGTTGAGCACCAGGTAGGCACGGCGCGGCGCGAGGAGCATGTCCCGGGCGTTCATTCCCGGGGAGGCGGCGGCGCCCAGAGCGCCGCGATGGGGAATCGCCCCCGCCAGGTAGGCGCCCACACTATTGGCCGCTTCCCCCAGCACGCCGAAGCTCGCGCCAGAGAGCTCGGCGATCCACTGGGCGAGGAGGTGCAGTGTGCCGTAACGCGGATGGTGCTGGGCCAGGTTGCCCAGCAGCACGGCGGAAGCGTCGCTGCGGGCCAGGCTTTCGGCGATGGCCCGCGCCTGCGCAGAGATTTCCAGGGGCGCGATGGCCTGCTCCACCTCGGCGGGAAGCCTCCCGCCTTTCCCCTGGGCTAGGGCCTTGAGGATCTGCCCCAGAGCCTGGGCCATGGTCTGGGGCGCCACGATCATCTCCTGGGCAACCCGGGTCAACAGGTCGTCGCCCACGGGATTCACCAGGCTCAACTCGCCACCCCGCTTCACCGCCTGGCGCAACCGGTGGGCAAGGAGCGGATGATCCTTGCGCAGCGTGCTGCCCACCACCAGCACCGCCTTCAGCCGGTCCAGGGACGCCACCGGACGGCCCAGCCAGGGGGCGCCCTTGAGGTGGGGATCCAGGCTGAAGTCCGACTGGCGCAGCCGGTGGTCCACGTTGCCGGAGCCCAACCCGCGGGCGAGCTTCTGCGCCAGGTAGAGCTCCTCCAGGGTGCTGTGGGGGGAAAGGAGCGCCCCGAGGGCCTCCGGCCCGTGCTCTCGGCGGATCCGGTCGAAGGCCTGCGCCGTGAGCTCCAGCGCCTCCTGCCAGCTTGCCGGGACCCAGTCCTCGCCGCGCTTGACCATGGGTTCGGTGAGACGCTCCTCGCCGTGCAACGCCTCGTAGGAGAACCGGTCCCGGTCGGCCAGCCAGCACTCGTTCACTTCCTCGTTCTCCCGCGGCAGCACCCGCATCACCCGGTCACCCTTCACCTGCACCACCAGGTTGGCGCCGAGCCCGTCGTGGGGACTCACGGAACGGCGCCGGGCTAGCTCCCAGGGGCGCGCCGTGTAGCGGAAGGGCTTGCTGGTGAGGGCCCCGACAGGACAGAGGTCGATCACGTTGCCGGAGAGCTCGGAGTCCACCGTCTTGCCCATGAAGGTGAGGATCTCCGCGTGCTCGCCCCGGTGGGCCATGCCGAGCTCCATGATCCCGGCAATCTCCTGCCCGAAGCGCACGCAGCGGGTGCAGTGGATGCAGCGGGTCATGTCGGTGGCGATCAGGGGGCCCAGATTCTTGTTGGTCACCACCCGCTTGGGCTCTTCGTACCGGGACGCGGACATGCCGTAGCCCATCGCCAGGTCCTGGAGCTGGCATTCACCGCCCTGGTCGCAGATGGGGCAATCGAGGGGGTGGTTGATGAGCAGGAACTCCATGACTCCCGCTTGGGCTTTGCGCGCCACGGTCGAACGGGTGTACACCTTCATGCCGGAGGCGACAGGCGTGGCGCACGCGGGCAAAGGCTTGGGCGCCTTCTCCACCTCCACCAGGCACATGCGGCAGTTGGCGGCGATCGACAGCTTCTTGTGGTAGCAGAAGTAAGGGATGTAGATTCCGAGCTGGTTGGCCGCCTCCATCACGGTGCTGCCAGCGGGCACCTCCACCGGCTTGCCGTCGATTTCCAGCGCGATCATCACGTTCGGTCGATCCACCCGGCGCACCCCCTCAAATCGACGACTGCACCAAGCATCGCTTGTGCTCGATGTGGTGCTCGAACTCGCTGCGGAAATGGGTCACGAAGCTCTTGACCGGCAGCGCCGCCGCGTCCCCGAGGGCGCAGATGGTGCGCCCCAGGATGTTGTCCGCCACCGAGAGCAGCAGGTCCAGGTCCTCGGGCTTGCCGCGGCCGGTCTCGATACGGTCCACCACCCGGTAAAGCCAGCCGGTGCCCTCGCGGCAAGGCGTGCACTGGCCGCAGGACTCCTCGAAGTAGAAGTAGGACAGACGGCGCAGGGCCCGCACCATGCAGGTAGTCTCGTCCATGACGATCACCGCGCCGGAGCCGAGCATGGAGCCCGCCTTGGCGATGGAATCGTAGTCCATGTCGGTGGCGAGCATCACCTCGCCCGGCAGCACCGGCATGGAGGAGCCGCCCGGGATCACCGCCTTGAGCTTGCGCCCGCCGCGCACCCCACCGGCCATCTCCAGGAGCTTGGCGAACGGCGTGCCGAGCCGCACCTCGTAGTTGCCGGGGCGATTCACGTGGCCCGACACCGAGAAGATCTTGGTGCCCCCGTTGTTGGGCCGCCCCAGCGCCACGAAGGCGTCGCCGCCGTGGAGGACGATCCAGGGCACGGCGGCGAAGGTCTCCGTGTTGTTGATGGTGGTGGGCTTGCCGTACAGGCCGTAGGTGGCCGGGAACGGCGGCTTGAACCGGGGCAGGCCCTTCTTGCCCTCCAGGGATTCCAGCAGGGCGGTCTCTTCGCCGCAGATATAGGCGCCCCAGCCGTGGTGGGCGTACAGATCGAAGCTGAAGTCCGAGCCCAGGATGTTCCTCCCCAGGTAGCCCGCCTGATAGGCCTCCTCCAGCGCCTCCTCGAAGCGCTCGTAGATCTCCCAGATCTCGCCGTGGATGTAGTTGTAGCCCGTGCTGATGCCCATGGCGTAGGCGGCGATGGCCATGCCCTCGATCACGATGTGGGGGTTGTAGCGCAGGATGTCCCGGTCCTTGAAGGTCCCGGGCTCCCCCTCGTCGGAGTTGCACACCAGGTACTTCTGGCCCTGGTAGCCCTTGGGCATGAAGCTCCACTTGAGGCCCGTGGGAAAGCCCGCGCCGCCCCGACCGCGCAGGGCGGACTTCTTCACCTCGTTGATCACCGCCTCCGGCGGGATCTTCTCGGCCAGGATCTTCCTCAAGGCCTTGTAGCCGTCGCGGCTCTCGTAGTCCCTGAGGCGCCAGTTCAAGCCGTTCAGGCCCTTGAGGATGACGGCGTCGGGGCCGTAGACGTCTGGCGGGAACGGAGGCAGGGGCGCGTTCATTTACTGCGCAGCTCCTCGATCCAGGCATCCAGCTTGTCCGGGGTCATGAACGACATCATGCGCTTGTCGTTGTGCAGGCACACCGGCGCATCGCCACAGGCGCCGAAGCATTCGCCTTCCTTGAGCGTGAACTGCCCGTCCGGGGTGGTTTGGTTGAAGTCGATGCCGAGCTTTTTCTTCAAGCGCTCGGCGGCCTCCAGGGCGCCCTGCAGGGCGCACGGCAGGTTGGTGCAGAGAGTGATCTTGTGGCGCCCCACCGGCTCCAGGTTGTACATGGTGTAGAAGCTGGCCACCTCGAAGACCGCGACAGGCGGCATGCCCAGGTACTGGGCGACGAATTCCATGGTTTCTTTGGAGAGCCAGCCCTTTTCCTCCTGGGCGACGGTGAGCGCCGCCATCACTGCCGAGCGTCTCTGGTCGGGGGGGTACTTGGCCAGCGCCCGGTCGATCTTCGCCAGGGCCGCTGGGGAAAGCACCATGGGAGCGTTCATCTGGCCCTCACCGGTCGATCTCGCCGAACACGATGTCCATGGTGCCGATGATCGCCACTACGTCGGCGAGCATGTGACCCCTGGCCATCTCGTCCATCGCCGCCAGGTGCGGAAAGCCCGGGGCGCGGATCTTCATGCGGTACGGCTTGTTGGCGCCGTCGGAGATCAGGTAGATGCCGAACTCCCCTTTCGGCGCCTCCACCGCGGCATACGCCTCGCCTTCGGGCACGTGCACGCCCTCGGTGAAGAGCTTGAAGTGATGGATCAACTCCTCCATGTTCTCCTTCATCTTGACCCGCGAAGGCGGCGCCACCTTGTAGTTATCGATCATCACCGGCCCGGGGTTCTTGCGCAGCCAGTCGACGCACTGCCTGATGATGCGGTTCGATTGACGCATCTCCTCGATGCGCACCAGGTAGCGGTCGTAGCAGTCGCCGTTCGCCCCGACCGGGATGTCGAACTCCAGCCGGTCGTACACCTCGTAGGGCTGTTTCTTGCGCAGATCCCAGGCGACACCCGAGCCGCGCAGCATGGGGCCGGTGAAGCCCAGGGCCAGCGCCCGCTCCGGGGATACCACCCCGATGCCCACGGTGCGCTGCTTCCAGATGCGATTGTCGGTGAGCAGCGTCTCGTATTCGTCCACGCACTTGGGGAAGCGCTCGGTAAAGTCCTCGATGAAGTCGAGCAGCGACCCCTGCCGGTTCTCGTTGAGCTTTCTCACCTCCGCTTCGCTGCGGATGCTGGACGGCTGGTACTGGGGCATGCGGTCGGGCAGGTCCCGGTAGACGCCGCCCGGGCGGTAATAGGCCGCGTGCATCCGGGCCCCGGACACCGCCTCGTAGCAGTCCATCAAATCCTCGCGCTCGCGGAAGCAGTAGAGGAACACGGTCATGGCGCCGATGTCCAGGCCGTGGGCCCCGAGCCACAGCAGGTGGTTCAGGATGCGCGTGATCTCGTCGAACATGACCCGGATGTACTGGGCCCGGATCGGCACTTCGATCCCCAGGAGCTTCTCGATGGCCAGCACGTAGGCATGCTCGTTGGCCATCATGGAGACGTAATCCAGGCGGTCCATGTAGGGCACCGACTGGATATAGGTCTTGTGCTCGGCGAGCTTCTCCGTGGCCCGATGCAGGAGGCCGATGTGGGGGTCGGCCCGCTGGATCACCTCCCCGTCCAGCTCCAGGACTAGGCGCAGCACCCCGTGGGCGGCCGGGTGCTGGGGACCAAAATTGAGCGTGTAGTTCCTGATTTCGGCCATGCTCAGTAATCCTTCCCCGAAAGCACGGCTGAATTCAGCGTGTAATTGCGAATCTCAGCCATGGGCCGCCGTTATCCTCACTGGGCACCCGGTGCCCGGGGCGCTTCCTGGTTCCCGCCGATGTCCGCGTAGGTCTCTTCGCGGACGATGCGCGGCACGATCTCCCGCGGCTCGATGGTGACGGGCTGATAGATCACCCGCTGCAGGTCGGGGTCGTAGCGCATCTCCACGTAGCCGGACAGGGGGAAGTCCTTGCGGAACGGATGGCCGATGAAGCCGTAGTCGGTCAGGATGCGGCGCAGGTCCGGGTGGCCGGTGAAAACGATGCCGTACAGGTCGAAGGCCTCGCGCTCGTACCAGTTGGCTGCGGGCCACAGCTCCACTACCGAATCGAGCACCGGGAATTCGTCGCTCTCGGCGAAGGCGCGCACCCGCAGCCGCCAGTTGTAGGTCAGGGAGAGGAGATGATAGACGACGGCGAAACGCTGGCCCTCCCACAGGCCGTTCTTGTAGTCCCGGTAATCGACGCCGCACAGGTCGATCAGCTGCTCGAAACGCAACCGCGGATCGTCGCGCAGCGTGCGCATCGCTTCCAGCAAGTCCGTCGCGACGACGGTGAGAGTGAACTCTCCCAGCGCTCTTTTCAGGGACTTGAGCCTCGCCCCGAGGACATCCCGCAGGGCCTGGGCAAGCGTGTCGAGCCGGGAGGTCATAGGCTCAGCGGGCGATGGTGTTGGTGCGCTTGATCTTGTTCTGCAACTGGATCACGCCGTAGAGCAGCGCTTCGGCGGTGGGCGGGCAGCCGGGAACGTAGATGTCCACCGGCACGATGCGGTCGCAGCCGCGCACCACCGAATAGGAATAGTGGTAATAGCCGCCGCCGTTGGCACAGGACCCCATGGAAATCACCCAGCGCGGCTCCGCCATCTGGTCGTAGACCTTGCGCAAGGCCGGGGCCATCTTGTTGCACAGGGTGCCGGCCACGATCATCACGTCCGACTGGCGCGGGCTGGGTCGGAACACGACCCCGAACCGGTCCAGGTCGTAGCGGGAGGCGCCGGCGTGCATCATCTCGACCGCGCAGCAAGCGAGCCCGAAGGTCATGGGCCACAGGCTCCCGGTGCGGGTCCAGTTGATCAGCTTGTCCGCCGTCGTCGTGATGAAGCCCTTCTCCAGCAGGTTCTCAGCGCCCATGGCCTCTTACCTCCGGATCGCCAGTGGGAAGCGGCCCGCCGTCTGCCCGCGACTCCGGGCCTTTCCGCTCGTCACCGCACCGCCTACTCCCATTCCAGCGCGCCCTTCATCCACTCGTAAACGAACCCCACGACGAGGATTCCCAGGAACAACAGCATGGCGACGAAGCCAAACATCCCGATCTCCTTCAGCACCACCGCCCAGGGGAAAAGGAAGGCGATCTCCAGGTCGAACAGGATGAACAGGATCGCCACCAGGTAGTAGCGCACGTCGAACTTCATCCGGGCGTCCTCGAAGGCCTCGAAGCCGCACTCGTAGGGAGAGAGCTTCTCGCTGTCCGGGCGGTTGACGCCGAGGGCCGTGCTGGCGAACCAGCCTAGGGCGATGGGCAGCACGCCCACCGCGAGCCCCACCAGGATGAACATCAAGATCGGAAAATAGTTTTCGAGCATCCGCTTCCGCTTCTCGCCGCCGCACGGGCCCGGCGCGCCCTACCGTCCGGCGGCAAGGCCGCAGAGCACCACAGCATCAATTTAGAGCCGCGCCCGCACCCGGGAAGTTCCGAGGAACGCCGGGGAGAAACCTGTGGTGCCGACGGTGAGACTCGAACTCACACGGCTTTCGCCACCGCCCCCTCAAGACGGCGTGTCTACCAATTTCACCACGTCGGCGACATTGTTATTCGTAGGCTGGATGGGGACCCGCCCGGGCCAGGAATCCCGGCAACCGGCACTGTTGCTCGCCACCGGCGACCCCTATTTCGGTATCTCCTTCGCCTTGGACGCCTCCGTGCCCGGCGCCGGCACCTCGGACGGCGGCGCCACCGGCTTGCTCTGCATCGGCTGGTCGGCCATCACGCCCTGGCGTTCGGCCTTCTGACCGCTGAGATAGGCAAGCCCCATGCTGGTCAGAAAGAAAACCACCGCCAGGAGCGCGGTGCTGCGGCTCAAAAAATTGGCCGAACCGGTGGCGCCGAAGAGGCTGCCCGAAGCACCGCTACCGAACGCCGCGCCCATGTCCGCGCCCTTGCCGTGCTGGAGCAAAACCAGCCCGATGATACCCGCCGCGGCGAGCACGTGAATGACCAGGATCAAGATTTTCACGCTTTACCTCTCTACGCCTGGGCAGCCCGGCAGATGGCAACGAATTCCTCGCTCACCAGGGACGCGCCGCCGATCAACCCTCCGTCGATGTCCGGCATGGAGAACAAGGCCCGGGCGTTCGAGCCCTTCACGCTGCCGCCGTACAAGATGATGAGGCCGGCGGCCACCGCGCCGTCACGCTCCGCCACTCGGCGACGCAGGTAGGCGTGGACCTCCTGGGCCTGCTCGGGTGTCGCCGTCCTGCCGGTGCCGATCGCCCACACGGGCTCGTAGGCCAGGACGCAACCGCTCAAGGCCGCGACGCCCAAGCTGTCCATCACCGCCTCGAGCTGGCGGGCCACCACCGCTTCGGTCTCACCTCGCTCCCGCTCCTCCAGCCTCTCCCCCAGGCAGACGATGGGGGTCAACCCAGCTTTCAGCACCGCCTCGCCCTTGGCCGCCACCAGGGCGTCCGATTCGCCGTGGTAGGTGCGGCGCTCCGAGTGACCGACGATCACGTAGCGGGCACCAAACTCGGCGATCATCCGGGCCGAAACCTCGCCGGTGAAAGCCCCCTTCGCGTGCCGGCTGGCATCCTGCGCCCCCCACAATATGTGGGTCCCAGACAGCAGCTCTTGGGCCTGCTGGAGGTAGGGGAACGGAACACAGACGGCCACGTCGACCCGGTTGAGCCCTCGGGTCGCAGGCACGACGGCCGTCAGCAGCGACCGGTTCTCGGCCAGGCTTCCGTGCATTTTCCAGTTGCCTGCAACGAGCTTTCGGCGCATTCGGACCCGATCCCTTAAAACTAAGAAATGTTACCCGCTCAGCTATATAGGGTCAACCGAAAAGCCGGGAGGTCGCCGTCCGCGGTCCCCAAAGTTCTTCTCCCGAGATCGGGACAGGTCGGCGCATGCCTCGGCGGCGCCGCCGGGATGCCGTAGGGGAGTGACCTCCCGCTGCGGAGCGTGGGCGACCGGTTCAGCCGAACCGGCCCGTGATGTAGTCCTCGGTCTGCTTGTTCTTGGGCTTGATGAACAGCTCGTCGGTCGGGCCGAACTCGATCAGCTCGCCCAGGTACATGTAGGCGGTATAGTCGGAAATGCGGGCCGCCTGCTGCATGTTGTGGGTGACGATGAGGATCGTGACCTTTCTTTTAAGCTCGGCGGTCAGCTCTTCGATGCTGGCGGTGGCGATGGGGTCCAGGGCGGAGGTGGGCTCGTCGAACAAAAGCAGCTCCGGGTTCGTGGCCAGGGCCCGAGCGATGCACAGGCGCTGCTGCTGGCCGCCGGAGAGGTTGAAGGCCAGATCGTCCAGGCGGTCCTTCACCTCCTCCCACAGGGCCGCACTGCGCAGCGCCTCTTCCACCTTCTCGTCCAGCACCGCCTTCTGCCGTACGCCCCTCACCCTCAGGCCGTAAGCGACGTTTTCGTAGATCGACTTGGGAAAGGGATTGGGCTTCTGGAACACCATGCTGATGCGCATCCGCACCTCGATGGGGTCCACCTTGGGGCTCAGGATGTTCACGTTGTCCGGGTGCAGGTGGATCTCGCCTTCGTACCGGTTTCCGGGGTAGAGGTCGTGCATGCGGTTGAACGACCGCAGGAAAGTGGACTTGCCGCAGCCGGATGGGCCGATCAGCGCTGTGATCTGGTACTCGGCGATCGGCATGTTGATGTTCTTGAGGGCGTGATAGGTGCCGTAGTAGAAGTTGAAATTCCGCACCTCGGCCTTGATCGGGGTGCCGGCGGGGGGCGGAGTCATGACCGTCATCGGGGCGTTCCTCCTGCTTACCACTTGATCTTCTGGCGGATCCGGTAGCGCAGATAGATCGCCAGGGCGTTCATGAGCAAGGTCATGACGATGAGCACGACGCCGGCGGCCGCCGCGTTCACCAGGAACGCGGATTCCGGTCTCGTCACCCAGTTGAACATCTGGATCGGAAGGACGGTGAATGGGGAAAACAGCCACTCGAAATTGATGAACGGCGGCTCGCTAGAGATGGGCGATGGGGGCAGGAAGGCGATGAAGGTGAGCGCACCGATGGTGATGACCGGCGCGGTCTCCCCGATCGCCCGGGCGAGCCCGATGATCACGCCGGTGAGAATCCCCGCCGACGAATACGGCAGGACATGGTCCGACACCACCTGCCACTTGGTGGCGCCCACTGCGTAGGCCGCCTCCCGGATGGCTTGCGGGACGGAGCGGATCGCTTCGCGGGTGGCCACGATGACCACGGGAAGAATCAGCAGGGCGAGGGTCAGTCCGGCAGACAGGATACTCTGCCCGAATCCCAGCGCGTAAACGAAGAGCCCCAGCGCGAGCAAGCCGTAGACGATGGACGGGACTCCGGCCAGGTTGGTCACGTTGATCTCGATCAGGGCCGTGATCCAGTTCTTGGGCGCGTATTCCTCTAGATAGATTCCTGCTGCGACGCCGAGAGGGACCGCGGCGAACAAAGTGACCAGCATCACCAGGGAGGTGCCGACCCATGCCGAAAGGATGCCGGCCTGCCCGGCCCGGCGCGACGGAAAGCTGGTAAGAAAATCCCAGGAAATCCTTGGCACCCCGTCGATCAGCAAATCGATGAACAGCGCCAACAGGGTCAGCACGCCCACCATGGTCGCCAGGATTCCGAGCAGCACAAACAGATGATCTCCCAGCTTGCGGCGGCCGATCATCCGGCGGATGGCTTCCAGGTCTCGCGGGTGCGGATGCGCCATCAGTAGGCCTCGCGGAAACGTTGGCGCAAAAGGTGTCCAAGCACGTTGAACCCGAGTGTCAGCACGATCAGCGTCAGCCCGGCGGCGAAGATGGTCTGGTATTCAAGAGAACCGTGGGGGAGATCGCCAAGGCTAACCTGCACGATGTAGGCGGTCAGCGTCGCCGCCGGCTCCATCGGATTCCAGGTGAAGTTGGGCTGCTGCCCGGCGGCGATGGCGACTACCATGGTCTCCCCGACCGCCCGCGATATGCCGAGCACGAATGCGGCAACTACTCCGGAGGCGGCCGCCGGCAGCACGACGCGCAGGGCCGTTTGCAGTCGCGTCGCCCCCATGGCGAAGCTGCCCTCGCGCATGGCCATGGGCACGGCCCGCATGGCGTCCTCGGACACCGACGAGACGTAAGGGATGATCATGATCCCGATCACGATGCCGGGGCCGAGCATGTTGAACCCCTGCAGGTCGGGGATGAACTTCTGCAGCAGCGGCGTCACGAACAGCAAGGCGAAATAACCATACACCACGGTCGGCACGCCCTCGAGCATCTCGAGAAAAGGCTTTACCACCTCCCGCACCGAATGCGGCGCGAACTCGCTCAAGTAAAGCGCGATCACGATCCCGAGGGGAACCGCCACCGCCAGCGCCACGCCCGCCACCACCAGCGTCCCCGAGAGCAGGGGGAGGATCCCGAAGTGTTTCTCGGTGAAAAGCGGCGTCCATTGGGTATCAGTCAGGAATTCAACGATGGAAACCTGCTCGAAGAAGCCGATCGATTCGTAGACCAGGATGACTACGATGGCAATGGTGGTCACAACAGCCGAGAACGCCGCCAGGAAGAGCGCGGATTCGATAAGTCGCTCCTTGATGTTCCGGAAGCGCCGGTGCATCAGGCGATTGTTCGCCAGGGCAGCAGCCGTCTGTTCTGACGTCGCGGGGACCACGGTGCTCATGGGGGATGACAAGCGAAGTCGTTATTATGGCAGACGGCGCGGGGTAGTAAAAAGCCGGGGGATGCTCCCCCGGCTTTTTGTCACTGGCAGTTACAGCTTGGCTTCGCGCTTGAGGAGATCTTCCACCGCCACCCCCACTTCGGCTTCGCCGCCGAACGCGGTCCCCAGCTTCCTGTTCTTGAAGTTTTGCATGGCCAGCTCGTAGGCCGCCTTGGGAAGATCCACGTAGCCCACCTCCTTGGCGAGCTTGCCGGCGTGGGTCAGGTAGAACTCGACGAATTGCCGGACCTCGGGCTTCGCCAGCGACTTCTCGCTCACGTAGATGAAGATCGGACGGGAGAGGGGCTGGTAAGTGCCCTTGTTGACCGTCTCGATGGAGGGAGCGACCGCCGGGCTCTTTTCGTCCATTTTGATCTTGACCGCCTTCAACTTGTCCTTGTTCTCCACGTAGTAGGCAAGCCCCAGGTAACCGATGGCGTTCACATCGCGGCTGACGAACTGCACCGTCACATTGTCATCTTCCGTTGCCAGGTAATCGCCCCGACTGGCCTTCGCCTTTCCGTTGACCGCCTCGGTGAAGTAATCGAAGGTGCCCGAGTCCGCCCCGGCGCCGGCCAGTTTGAGGGGCGCGTCGGGAAAGCTCTCGCGAACCTGCTTCCAGCTGGTTACCTTGCCCTGGGAATCCGGGTGATACATCTTCCTCAGCTCCCCTACGGTCAGCTCTTCGGCCCAGGTGTTCTTCGGGTTGATGATCACTGTGAGGGCGTCGAAGGCAACCGGTAGTTCGATGTACCGAATGCCGCTCTTCTGGCACTGCTCCATCTCACTCTTAAGGATGGGACGGGAGGCGTTCGAGATGTCGGTCTCCCCGCGGCAGAACTTCTTGAAGCCGCCGCCGGTGCCGGAGATGCCGACGGTCACCTTGTACTTGCCCTTGGTGGACTTTTGAAACTCTTCGGCCACCGCCTCCGTGATGGGGTAGACCGTGCTGGAGCCGTCGACCTTCACGATGTCGGCATGGGCGAAGGGCATCGCGCCGAAGGAGCCGGCCAGAAACGCCGCCGCACCGAGCCATTTGTACCCTGTCGCTATATGCATGAATCGTTCTCCTCGTCTGGTTACGTAAACGTGCAAACCGAATCCTACGCCTGCCCGGTTACAGTTTCGTGACAAACGGAAGGCCGTAGCGTCCAGCGCCCGGGTGTGTATATAAGCTATTGAATTTAAATTTAATTTTTATGATGGGGGGGCTTCAGCCCGCCGCTTCCCGCACCGCGTCGGCCAGGTTCTGGGCGAGCCGGGCCACCTGCTCCCGGGAGCGGCCCTCCACCATGACCCGGATGACGGGTTCGGTGCCGGAGGCCCGCAGCAGCACCCGGCCGTCCCCGTTCAGCAGCCGCTCGGTTTCCGCCACCGCCGACTGGACCCGGGGGTCGCGGCGGAAATCGAACCCCCGCTCCACTCGCACGTTGACCAAGACCTGGGGATAGAGGAGGAGCTCCCGGGTCAGCTCGGCCAAGCTTTGTCCCCGCCCGCGAATCGCGTGCAGCACCTGCAGGGCGGAGACGATGCCGTCGCCGGTGGTGTGCTTGTCCAGGCAGATGATGTGGCCGGAATTCTCGCCCCCCAGCTCCCACCCTTCCCGCAGCAAGAGCTCCAGCACGTAGCGGTCCCCCACCTTCGCCCGCTTGAAGGGAACGCCGCGCTCGGCAAAGGCCCGCTCCAGGGCGTAGTTGGTCATGAGGGTGCCCGCCACGCCCCCGTCCAGGGTCCCCAGCGCCCGGCGCAACAGGGCGATCACGTAGAGGAGCTGATCCCCGTCGTAGAGTCGCCCTTCCGCGTCCGCCATCACCACCCGATCCCCGTCTCCGTCGAACGCGATCCCCAGGTCCGCCCCCTGGTCGCGGATCGCCCGCTGGAGGGCCTGGGGGTACAAGGCACCGGCCTCCTGGTTGATGTTCAGGCCGTCCGGATCGGCGCCGATGGCCACCACGTCGGCCCCCAACTCATGGAACACGTGGGGGGCGACGTGGTAGGTGGCGCCGTGGGCGCAATCCACCACCAGCCGCATCCCCCGCAAGTCGAGCCGGGAGGGGAAGGTGCTTTTGCAAAACTCGATGTAGCGCCCGGCCGCGTCGTTCACCCGCCGCGCCTTTCCCAGGCCCGCCGAAGGCATGGTGTCCAGGGGCTCCTCCAGGGCGGCCTCGATCGCTTCTTCGGTCTCGTCGGCGAGCTTGAAGCCGTCGGCGGAAAAGAACTTGATGCCGTTGTCATCGTAGGGATTGTGGGAGGCGCTGATCACCACCCCAGCCTGCAAGCGCAAGGCCCGGGTGAGGTAGGCCACCGCCGGCGTGGGCATGGGGCCGGAGAGCATCACGTCCACTCCCGCGGCCGAGAAGCCCGCCTCCAGGGCAGCCTCCAGCATGTAGCCGGAAATGCGGGTGTCCTTGCCGATCAGCACCGCCGGCCGCTCCCCCTTGGGGAGGGAAGAGCGGGCGAGAAGCGTTCTTCCCGCCGCGTAGCCCAGCCGCATCACGAAATCGGGGGTGATGGGCGCCTCCCCGACCCGTCCCCGTATTCCGTCCGTTCCGAAATACTTTCTTTTCATACGCCGCGCCGCCCGTGACTGACGAACGGCATCAATCTACTCTACCCGCCTTCCGGGAACAATCGCCTGACTTCCCGGCGAGCCGCCGTCAGGCGCAAGGGCCGGTCCGCCCCATCCCGGCCTGGCCCGGAATTCATGCCGGCTGGGCCCGGGGCGTCCCTTCAAGACCGGGCGGGAAATGATGGGGAGGTAAGGGAAAGGCGGCTGCGGATGCCACTTTTTCAGGCAGCGCCGGCAACGGCCGCCAGGACCGCCAGGGCGTCCCGGGTGGCGGCCACGTCATGGACCCGCACGATGTGGGCGCCCCGCTCCACCGCCAGGACCGCGGCGGCGAGGCTCGCGGCCAGGCGCTCGTTCACGTCCCGGCCGGTGAGCCTGCCCAGCACCGACTTGCGCGACAGCCCCACCAGCACCGGGACGCCCAGGGCGGCGAACACCGGCAGGTTGCGGAATAGAGCCAGGTTGTGGGAGCGGTCCTTGCCGAAGCCGAAGCCGGGATCCACTACGATGCGGCTGCGTTCGATGCCCGCCGCCTCGGCGGCCGCCACCCGTTCGGCCAGGAAGTCCCGCACCTCCCGCACCACGTCCCCGTAGGTAGGGTTCACCTGCATGGTGCGCGGCTCGCCCTGCATGTGCATGAGACACACCGCCACGTCGCTTCCCGCCACTGCCTCCAGCGCCCCCGGGGCCCGCAGCGCCAGGATGTCGTTCACCATGGCCGCGCCGACGCCGATCGCGGCGCGCATGACCTGGGGCTTCATGGTATCCACCGACACCGGCACCCCCAGGGCCACCACCGCCTCCAGCACCGGCATCACCCGCCGCAACTCCTCTTCCACCGGCACCGGTTCGGCTCCCGGCCGGGAAGACTCCCCGCCGATGTCCAGGAGATCGGCCCCCTCCTCCACCAGTCGGCGGGCGTGATCGATGGCGGCCTGGGCCGACAGGTATCGACCGCCGTCGGAAAAAGAGTCGGGGGTGACGTTGACCACCCCCATGACCAGGGGGCGCGAAAGGTCCAGGGTGAACCCGCCGCAGCGCAAAGACCGGTTCATAGGGAGGAGAGCGGCGGGAGGAAGGAGGAACCGGGCTGGAGGCTCGAGTTCATGCCACCTTCCCTCCTTGGCAGCCGTCGCTTCCCGGCGCTCAGGTCTCCTGGGCCGGCCGGGTGGTGGGAGAAGCGCTGGGCTTGTTATCGTGGGACGCGGGGGCCGCGGGCGCCGGGGCCACGGCCGGCTTGGGCGGCCGCGGCGGGCGGCCTTCCATGATGTCGTTGATCTGGTCGGCGTCGATGGTTTCCCACTCGAGGAGCGCCTTAGCCATCAGCTCCACCTTGTCCCGGTTCTCCTCGATCAGCCGCCGCGCCAAAGCGTACTGCTGGTCGATGATGCGCCGGATTTCCTGGTCCACCTTCTGCATGGTGGCCTCGGACACGTTCTTGTGAGTCGTGATGGAGCGGCCGAGAAACACCTCACCCTCGTTCTCGCCATACACCATGGGACCCATCACCTCGCTCATGCCCCACTCGGTGACCATGCGCCGAGCCATGTCGGTAGCCTTGCGGAAGTCGTCGGACGCCCCCGTGGTCATCTGGTTCATGAAGATTTCCTCGGCGATGCGGCCGCCGAAGAGCACGGCGATCTTGTTGAGGATGTACTCCCGGTCGTAGCTGTAGCGGTCCTCTTCCGGCAATTGCATGGTCACCCCCAGCGCCCGCCCCCGCGGGATGATGGTCACCTTGTGCACCGGGTCGGTCTTGGGCAGGAGCTTGGCCACCACCGCGTGGCCGGCCTCGTGGTAGGCGGTGTTTCTGCGCTCGTGCTCGGGCATGACCATGGAGCGCCGCTCGGCACCCATCATGATCTTGTCCTTGGCCCGCTCGAAATCCTCCATGTCCACGAGCCGCTTGTTGGCCCGCGCCGCAAAGAGGGCCGCCTCGTTCACCAGGTTGGCGAGGTCCGCGCCCGAAAAGCCCGGCGTGCCCCGGGCGATCACGTCGGGGCGCACGTCCGGCGCCACCGGCACCTTGCGCATGTGCACCATCAGGATCTGCTCGCGCCCGCGGATGTCGGGCAGGGGTACTACCACCTGCCGGTCGAAGCGACCGGGCCTGAGCAGGGCCGGGTCCAGCACGTCGGGCCGGTTGGTGGCCGCGATCACGATCACGCCGGAAGTGGACTCGAAACCGTCCATCTCCACCAGTAACTGGTTCAGGGTCTGTTCCCGCTCGTCATTGCCGCCGCCCAAGCCGGCACCCCGCTGGCGCCCCACCGCGTCGATCTCGTCGATGAACACGATACAGGGAGCGTGCTTCTTCGCCTGCTCGAACATGTCGCGCACCCGGGCGGCGCCCACGCCGACGAACATCTCAACGAAGTCGGAGCCCGAGATGCTGAAGAAGGGCACCTTGGCCTCGCCGGCGATCGCCTTGGCGAGCAGGGTCTTGCCGGTGCCCGGGTTGCCCACCATGAGCACCCCGCGGGGAATGCGCCCGCCCAGCTTCTGGAACTTGCCCGGGTCGCGCAGGAACTCCACCAGCTCCGCCACCTCCTCCTTCGCCTCCTCGCAGCCCGCGACATCGGCAAAGGTGACGGTGTTCTGGGATTCATCCAGCATCCGCGCCCGGCTCTTGCCGAAGGAGAAAGCCCCGCCCCGGCCGCCGCCCTGCATCTGGCGCATGAAGAAAATCCACACGCCGATGAGGAGCAGCATGGGAAACCAGGAGACGAAGATATTCATGAGCAGCGACGGCTCCTCCTCGGGCTTGGCCTCGATGATCACGCCGTTTTTGAGCAGATCGCTCACCATCCACGGGTCGGAGGGGGAATAGGTGACGAAGCGCTTGCCGTCGGTCTTCACCCCCTTGAGGGTGCGCCCCTCGATGGTCACCTTGGCGATGTGCCCCGCCTTCACCTCCTCGATGAACTGGGAGTAGTTCATCTGGGCCTGGGGCTGCTGGCGGGTGCTGAACTGGTTGAACACGGTCATCAGCACCAGGGCAATGACCAGCCAGATGGCGATGTTCTTGACGAGATTGTTCAAAGCTGCTCCTGAAAAAGATGCTTAAGGGCCCATCTCCGGGCCCCAAGCGCTATTTTAACCCTAAATGCCCCCTTCCGTGGTTCGCAAGAGCCCGCCGAAACCCCTCGCCAGCAGGTACACTTCCGCCGAGCGGTTGCGGGACGCGCCGGGTTTGCGAACGGCCACCTTCGAGAACCGCCGCCGCAACCCCGCCGCGAATTCCTCGAACCCAGCCCCCTGAAACACTTTGACTAAGAGGGTGCCGCCCGGTTTCAGATGGCCCTCGCAGAATTCTACCGCCGCCTGGGCCAGCTCCAGGCTGCGGGCCTGATCCACTTCGGCCATACCGCTTATGTTGGGGGCCATGTCCGAGAGCACAAGGTCCGCCGGGCGGCCGCCCAGGGCGCCAGCGAGCCGATCCAGGGTCGCCGGGGCGCGGAAATCCCCGAGAATGAACTCCACGCCCCGGATCGGGACCATCTCCAAAAGATCCACGGCCAGCACCCGGCCCGCGGCCCCCACCCGGGCGGCCGCCACCTGGCTCCAGCCCCCGGGGGCCGCCCCCAGGTCCACCACCGTGAGCCCGGGCCTTAGCAGGCGGTCCCGCCGGTTGAGTTCCAGGAGCTTGTAAGCCGCCCGCGAACGGTAGCCTTCGGCCCGGGCCCGCCGGACATAGGGGTCGGACACGTGCTTCTGCATCCACGCCTTGCTGGTCTTGGAGCGGGCCATGGGCTAAGATCGCGCACCTTCGGCGAAAGAAAAGAAAGCGTCATGCCAGAGCTTACCCCCGCCGAGCGGCGCTCGCTCAAGGCCCGGGCCCATAAGCTCAAGCCGGTGGTGCTCACGGGCGAGGCCGGGCTCTCGGCGGCTGTGGTGGCGGAAATCGACCGGCAGCTCGCGAGCCACGGGCTCATCAAGGTGCGCCTCGCCGCGGGGGACCGGCGGGAGCGGGCCACCTCGGCTGCGGCCCTGGGCGCCGCCTTGGGCGCCAGCCTGGTCCAGCAGATCGGCAGGATGCTGGTGCTCTACCGGCCCAAGCCGCAAGCGCCGCCCGCCGCCCCGGGGAAAAACCCTCGACGGGTGCCGCGGGCCCGCCGCGCGCCTTCCCGGAGCGGAAGGCTCCCGGGCAAGGGGAAAACGCCTCAGACGTAGCGCACGTCCAGGATCTCGTATTCCCGGATTCCCCCGGGAGCCAGGACTTCCGCCACGTCTCCCGGACGCTTGCCGATGAGGGCCCGGGCGATGGGGGAGCTGATGGAGATCTTGCCTTCCTTGATGTCCGCCTCGTCGTCCCCCACGATCTGGTAAGTCACCACCTCCCCGTTCGCCATGTCCTCCAGGTCCACGGTGGCGCCGAACACGCAGCGGCCGTCGGCGTCCAGCAGGGCCGGGTTGATGATTTGGGCGTTGGAGAGCTTCGCCTCCAGCTCGTTGATGCGCCCCTCGATGAAGCTCTGCCGCTCCTTGGCGGCGTGGTACTCGGCATTCTCCGACAAGTCGCCATGGGAGCGGGCTTCGGCGATCGCCTGGATGATCGCCGGCCGCTGCACCGTTTTCAGGTCGTGGAGCTCGGCGCGCAGCTTCTCGGCGCCGGTCACCGTTAACGGAATCTTGTTCATGCCTGCGAACACTCCCTCCATGGAATTTTTAGGATAACGAGATGCGGCCGGACCCGCCAAGCCAGGGGAAAAGCCGGCGGGTCAGGCCGCCGAGCGCGTCGCCCTCAGCGCCCGGTGCAGTCCCTGGAGATCGTAGACCTTGGACTCGCGCATGTGCTGCATCCCCAAGCAAGCCGCCCGGGCCCCGGCCACGGTGGTGTAGTAGGTGATGCGGTGCTGCAGCGCTTCACGCCGCAGGTAATAGGAATCCTGGATCGCCGCGCGGCTGTCGTCGGTAGTGTTGATGATGAGATTGATCTCGCCGTTCTTGATGTAATCCACAATGTTGGGCCGTCCTTCGCCCAGCTTGTTGACGGGCGTGACCGACAGGCCCGCGGCCTCGAGCGCCGCCGCCGTCCCTTTGGTGGCCATGAGGCCGAAGCCCAGGGAGGCGAGGGCCCGGGCGATCTCGATCACCCGGGGCTTGTCGGCCGCGCGCACCGAAAGCAGCACGTTGCCGGCGCGGGGGAGCTTCCCCCCCGCCGCCACCTGGGATTTCACGAACGCTTCGGCGAAGGTCTCCCCTACCCCCATCACCTCGCCGGTGGACTTCATCTCCGGGCCCAGGATGGTGTCTACCCCCGGGAACTTGATGAAGGGGAAGACCGCCTCCTTGACCGAGAAATAGTGGGGCGTAACCTCCTCCACCACCCCCTGGCGGGCGAGGGTCTTGCCCACCATGCATCGGGCAGCGATCTTGGCGAGCGGCAGCCCGGTAGCCTTGGAGACGAAGGGCACCGTGCGGGAAGCGCGGGGATTGACCTCCAGCACGTAGACGATCCCGTCCTGGATCGCGTACTGGACGTTCATGAGCCCCACCACGTCGAGCCCCTTGGCCAGGGCTACGGTCTGGCGCTTGAGCTCTCCCTGGAGCGCCAGGGAGAGGCTATAAGGGGGCAGGGAGCAAGCGGAATCGCCCGAGTGCACCCCCGCCTGCTCAATGTGCTCCATGATGCCGCCTACCAGCACCCGCTCCCCGTCGCTCACCGCGTCCACGTCCACCTCGATGGCGTCGTTCAGGAACCGGTCCAGCAGCACCGGGGAGTCGTTGGACACCTTGACCGCCTCCCGCACGTAGCGGGCAAGCTCCCGCTCGTCGTGCACGATCTCCATGGCCCGCCCCCCCAGCACGTAGCTCGGGCGCACCACCAGGGGATAGCCGATTTCCTGGGCCAGCCGGAGGGCCTCCTCCGGAGTGCGGGCGGTGCGGTTGGGCGGCTGCCGCAACCCCAGGCGGTGCAGCAGGGCCTGGAACCGCTCCCGGTCCTCGGCGCAGTCGATCATGTCCGGGCTGGTGCCGATGATGGGCACGCCGTTGCGCTCCAGGTCCCGGGCGAGCTTCAAGGGCGTCTGCCCTCCGTACTGCACGATCACCCCGAAGGGCTTCTCCACCCGCACGATCTCTAGCACGTCCTCCAGGGTGAGGGGCTCGAAGTACAGCCGGTCGGAGGTGTCGTAGTCGGTGGACACCGTCTCCGGGTTGCAGTTGACCATGATGGTCTCGAATCCGTCTTCCCGCAGCGCCAGGGCCGCGTGCACGCAGCAGTAGTCGAACTCGATGCCCTGGCCGATGCGGTTGGGCCCGCCGCCGAGCACCATCACCTTCTTGCGCCCGGTGGGCTCGGCTTCGCACTCCTCTTCGTAGGTGGAGTACATGTAGGCGGTCCGGGTCGCGAACTCGGCGGCGCAGGTGTCCACCCGCTTGTAGACCGGGTGCAGCTCAAGGGCGTAGCGCCGTTTTCTCACCGCCTCCTGGGTCGTGCCCAGCAGGGCGGCGAGGCGTCGGTCGGAGAATCCGCTGCGCTTGAGCCGCGCGAGCGCCGGGCGGTCCAGGTCCTCGAGCCCCTTGCCGGCGAGGGCCTGCTCCTGCCTCACCAGGTCCTGGACCTGGGCGAGGAACCAGGGGTCGATCCGGGAGAGCTCGTGGACCTTTTCCAGGGAAAGCCCGCAACGGAAGGCGTCGGCCACGTAGAAAATGCGCTCTGCGCCCGGATTGGCCAGCTCCGCCTCGATCACGGCGAGATCGGCGCTCTTCTCGTCCAGGCCATCTGCGCCGGTCTCCAGGCCCCGCAAGGCCTTCTGCAGGGACTCCTGGAAGGTGCGGCCGATGGCCATGACTTCCCCCACCGACTTCATCTGGGTGGTGAGCCGGTCGTTCGCCTGGGGAAACTTTTCGAAGGCGAAGCGGGGGATCTTGGTGACCACGTAGTCGATCGAGGGCTCGAAGGAGGCGGGCGTGGCGCCGCCGGTGATCTCGTTGCGCAGCTCGTCCAGGGTGTAGCCCACGGCGAGCTTGGCCGCCACCTTGGCAATGGGAAAGCCGGTGGCCTTGGACGCCAAGGCCGAGGAGCGCGACACCCGGGGATTCATCTCGATCACCACCATGCGGCCATCAAGCGGGTTGATGGCGAACTGCACGTTGGAGCCCCCGGTGTCCACCCCGATCTCCCGCAGCACCGCGATGGAGGCGTCGCGCATGATCTGGTATTCCTTGTCGGTCAAGGTCTGAGCCGGGGCCACGGTGATGGAATCGCCGGTATGCACCCCCATGGGATCCAGGTTCTCGATGGAGCAGACGATGATGCAGTTGTCCTTGCGGTCCCGCACCACCTCCATCTCGAACTCCTTCCAGCCGATCACCGACTCCTCGACCAGCACCTCGCGGGTAGGACTGGCGTCGAAGCCCCGCTCGCAAATGGCGACGAACTCTTCCCGGTTGTAAGCGATCCCTCCCCCCGTGCCGCCCAGGGTGAAGGAGGGACGGATGATGGCGGGGAAGCCCACCATGGCCTGGACCTGCAGCGCCTCTTCCATGCTGTGGGCCAGGGCCGAACGGGGCGAGGCGAGCCCGATGCGGTTCATGGCCAGCTTGAACTTCTCCCGGTCCTCCGCCTTGTCGATGGCCTCACGACTGGCGCCGATCATCTCCACCCCGTACTTTTCCAGTACCCCTTCCCGGGCCAGGTCCAGGGCGCAGTTCAAGGCGGTCTGGCCCCCCATGGTGGGCAGCAGGGCGTCGGGGCGCTCGAGGGCGATGATCTTCTCGATGGCCTGCCAGTGGATGGGTTCGATGTAGGTGGCGTGGGCCAGCTCCGGGTCGGTCATGATGGTGGCCGGGTTGGAGTTGACCAGCACGATCCGGTAACCCTCCTCCTTCAAGGCCTTGCAGGCCTGGGCGCCGGAATAATCGAACTCGCACGCCTGGCCGATGACGATGGGACCGGCGCCGATGACGAGGATCGACTGGATGTCGGTGCGCTTGGGCATGGCCTACCGGCAGGCCCGCGCCCCGGCGGGGGCGGCGGCGATCTCCCGCTTGCCGCTTTTCCTGAGCGCCATGAGGGACACGAAGCGGTCGAAGAGGTAATCCACGTCGTGGGGGCCGGGGCTCGCCTCCGGGTGCCCCTGGAAGCAGAAGGCCGGCCGGTCGGAAAAGGCGAACCCCTGGAGGCTGCCATCGAACAAGGACACGTGGGTCACCTTGCAATGCTCCGGCAGGGTCGCGGCATCCACCGCGAACCCATGATTCTGGCTGGAAATCATCACCCGCCCGGTCTCCAGGTCCTGCACCGGGTGGTTCGCGCCGTGGTGGCCGAACTTCATTTTCACGGTCTTCGCGCCGGCGGCAAGCCCCAGGAGCTGATGCCCCAGGCAGATCCCGAACATGGGGATGCCCGTGTCCAGGAGCCGGCGGATCGCCTCGATGGCGTAGGTGCAAGGTTCCGGATCGCCGGGACCGTTGGAGAGGAACACCCCGTCGGGCCGGAGGGCAAGCGCCTCCGCCGCGGGGGTGCGAGCCGGGATCACGGTCAGGCGGCATCCCCGGGCCGCGAGCTTGCGCAGGATGTTGCGCTTCATCCCGTAGTCGTAGGCCACCACGTGGAACCTGGCCTCGGGCGCCTTGGCGTAGCCGGCGCCCAGGAACCACTCCCCCTCGTCCCAGGAATAGGCGCTCTGGCAGCTCACCACCTGGGCGAGGTCCATGCCGGCCAGGCCCGGGAACTCCCGTGCAAGCCGCAGGGCTTCTTTCTCGTCCACGCGGCCCGCCATCAGGCAACCGTTCTGGGCCCCCTTCTCCCGCAGGATCCGGGTGAGCTTGCGGGTGTCGATGCCGGCGATCGCCACCACGTTCTGATCCCGCAGGTAATCGGGCAAGCTCTGGGTCGCCCGGAAATTGCTGTAGGCGACCGGCACGTCCCGAACCACCAGGCCGCTCGCGTACACCCGGTCCGATTCCACGTCCTCCGGGTTGACTCCGGTGTTGCCGATGTGGGGATAGGTGAGGGTCACGATCTGCCGGCAATAGGAAGGATCGGTCAGGATCTCCTGGTAGCCGGTCATGGCGGTGTTGAACACCACCTCCCCGCTCGCCGCCCCTTCCGCGCCGATGGAGAGCCCCCGGAATACGGTCCCGTCGGCGAGCACGAGCAAGGCGGGCGGACGGTCGGACACTGGCAATTCCCAGGGCACGGCGTGGAGGATACAAAGAAACGGGACGAGCGCAGCGCCCATCCCGTTTTTTGGCGCATTATACGGGAAGGGGGAGACGGCTTCAATCGAGGCCCCGGGACGGGGACGTCCGATGAGGTCCCCGCGGCGGAGCTTTTCAGCCCAGGCCCAGCACGTCCTGCATGTCGAAGAGCCCCGGGGGCCGCCCCGCGACGAACCGGGCTGCCCGTAGCGCCCCTTGGGCGAAGGTGGCGCGGCTGCCGGCCTTGTGGCTGATTTCCAGCCGCTCGCCGGTGCCGGCGAAGATGACGGTATGTTCACCCACGATGTCCCCTCCCCGCACCGTGGCGAAGCCGATGGCCTTCTCCGGCCGCTCTCCCGTGATCCCCTCCCGGCCGTAAACGGCGCACTCGCGTAAGTTTCGGCCGAGGGCCCGGGCCACCACCTCCCCCATCCGCAGCGCGGTCCCCGACGGGGCGTCCACCTTGTGCCGGTGGTGGGCTTCCACGATCTCCACGTCGTAGCCCTGAGCGAGCACCCGGGCCGCCAGGTCGAGGAGCTTGAGCGCCAGGTTGACGCCCACGCTGAAGTTGGGCGCCTGGACGATGGCTACGGTCCGAGCGGCTTCGGCGATCGCCTGCTTCTGGGGTTCGGTGAATCCGGTGGTGCCGATGACCAGGTTGACCCCCCGGACGGTGGCGGCCCGCAAGTGTTCCAGGGTTCCTTCGGGCCGGGTGAAATCGATGAGCACCTGGGCGCCGGAGAGGGCCGCGGCCAGGTCGTCGGTGACGGTCACCCCGTTGGGCGCGCCGACGAGCTCCCCCGCGTCCCGGCCAAGGACCGGGCTGCCGGGCCGATCCAGGGCGGCGTGCAGTCGCAGGTCGGGAGCCGCGGCGATCGCCTCCAGGAGCGCCCGCCCCATGCGCCCGGAGCTTCCCGCGACGGCGACGCGAATGGGCTCCATCGGCTTGCCCGGGCTAGCGGGCCGCGGTCGCGCCGCGGTGGGCCTCGGCCGCCGGGGCCTCTCCCGGCGGGGCCGCCACCACGTCGCCCTCAACCCGCTTCAACCGCCCCTCCTCGAAGATCACGGTGAGCTTGCGCTCCTCCACCAGCTCCCCCCGCTTCTCTAGCCGGTACACGTAATCCCAGCGGTCCGCGTGGAACGGGTCGGCCACCAGGGGCGTGCCCAGGATGAACCTCACCTGCTCCCGGGTCATCCCGGGCTTGAGCCGGGACACCATCTCCTGGGTCACCACGTTGCCCTGCTGCACGTCCATCCGGTAGGGGGTGAGGCCCAGGTAGCCGGAACAGGCGGCGAGCCACAGCACAATAGACAGGGGCAGGAACCGGCACATCGATCGAGGTGTCGTTTTCAACGTGACGTGAACGTTTTATGATACCCGAAAGGACGCTTGCACCGAGAGGATGCCATGAGCACGCCCGACGCGCTGAAGACCATGGGGCTTAAAGCCACCATGCCGCGGATCAAGATCCTCAACCTGTTCGAGACCAGCAAGGTGCGGCACCTCTCGGCCGAAGACGTGTACAAGCAGCTCATCGCCGAGGGCATCGACGTGGGCCTCGCCACGGTGTACCGGGTGCTCACCCAGTTCGAGCAGGCCGGGATCCTCATGCGGCACCACTTCGAAAGCGGCAAGGCCATCTACGAGCTGAACCAGGGCGGGCACCACGATCACCTAGTCTGCCTGCAGTGCGGGCGGGTGGAGGAGTTCTACGATCCCGAGATCGAGCGCCGCCAGGTAAAGATCGCCAAGGACCGGGGATTCACCATCCACGACCATTCCCTGCACATCTACGCCGACTGCACCAAGCCAAACTGCCCCCACCTGAAGGGGGCGAAGCGCCCGGGGTGAGGCGAGCTTTCCCCCCTCAAGCCCCGTTCCGCACGGCCTTGAGCATTTCTTGCGCGTGCCGACGGGTGGTCTCGGTGATTTTCATGCCCCCCACCATGCGGGCGATCTCGTCGATCCGCTCCTCTGCTTCCAGCCGCCGGATGCGGCTCACCACCGCCCCGTCCCGTGCCAGCTTGGTGACCTGCCATTGATGGTCCGCGGCGGCGGCCACCTGGGGCAGGTGGGTCACGCACATCACCTGGTGCAAGGTCCCCAACTGCTTGAGGAGCCGCCCCACGATCTCCGCCACCTTGCCGCCGATGCCTGCGTCCACCTCGTCGAAGATCAGGGTGGGCACCTGGGCCACGCGGCTGGCGATCACCTGGATCGCCAGGCTGATGCGGGAAAGCTCCCCTCCTGAGGCGACTTTCCCCAGGGGGCCCGGCGGAGTTCCCGGATGGGTCGCCACCTGGAACTCCACCTGCTCCAGGCCGAAGCTGCCTCCCGGATCCGCCGGGTGGAAGGCGACCGTAAAACGGCCGCCCCCCAGGGCTAGGTCCCTGAACGCCCGGGTGACCGCCTCCGAGAGGGTCTCCGCGGCTTTTCTCCGGCCCTGGGAGAGCCGGCGCGCCCGCTCCAGATAGGCCTCCCGCGCTGCCTCTTCCTGGGCCATCAGGGCCTCGAGGCCCGCCGCCCCGCCGATCTCGTCCAGCCGCTCCCGTACCCGGGCTAGCCGCTCCGGCAGCTCCTCCACCGTCACCCGGTGCTTGCGGGCGCAACCGTGGATCGCCGCCAGGCGGCTCTCCACCTGGGCGAGCCGGTCCGGGTCCAGCTCCAGGCGGGAAGCGTAGCGGTTCAGGCTGTAGAGCGCCTCCTTGAGCTGGATCTCCGCCGGCTCCAGAAGCTCCAGCGCCTCCTTGAGCCGGGAATCGTAGTCGGTAAGAGCGGAAAGGCGCTGGATCACCCCCCGGACTTGGGCCAGCACCGCCCCATCCGTCCCCTCGAGGGCCTCTCGGGCCCCTTGAGCGCCCTCCAGCAGGGCGGCGGCGTGGGCAAGCCGCTTGTGTTCCGCCTGCAGGGCCTGCCACTCGTCGGGGGAAAAAGCGAGGGCCTCCAGCTCCTTCAGGTCCCGCTCCAGCTCGTCCCGTTCCCGGGCGAGGGCCTGCTCGTTTTTCTGCCACTCGATACGCCGGGCGCGCAGGGTCTGCCACTGGCGGTAGGCCGCCGCCACTTCCTGGGCCAGGGCCGTCTGCCCGCCCAGGGCATCTAGCAGTTCCCGCTGGTAGTCGCCGCGCAGCAGGGACTGGTGGGCATGCTGGCCGTGGATGTCCACCAGGCGCTCCCCCACCTCCCTAAGCTGCTGTACGGTGGCGCTCGCCCCGTTGATGAAGGCCCGGGAGCGGCCGGAGAGCTCTAGCACCCGGCGCAGCAGGCAGCTTCCCGGCTCGGCGTCGAAGCCCCCCTCCGCCAGCCAGGCTTCAACCCCGGGGAGCCGGGAGACGTCGAACTCGGCGGCGATCTCCGCCCGCGCCGCGCCCCTTCGCACCACTCCCGCGTCCGCCCGCTCCCCCAGCACCAGGGCCAGGGCGTCGATCAGGATGGACTTGCCGGCGCCGGTCTCCCCCGTGAGGGCGGTGAAGCCGGGGGCGAACTCCAGCTCCACCTCTTCCACGATCACGAAATCACGGATACGCAGGTACCGTAGCATGGCTGGTACGGGTGGCGCGGGCTACGACTGGGACTGGAAAAAGGGCTGCTCGCTCCAGCGCAGCTTCTCCCGCAGCATGTGGTAGTAGCTGTGCCCCACCGGGTGGAGGAGCCTGACTGGGCTAGGCGAGCGCTTCACCACCACCCGGTCGTTTTCCCGCAGCTCCGCGTGGGAGTGGCTGTCGAAATGCACCCGAGAGCTGTTGGTCTCGTGCATCAGAATCTCCACCACCGAGTCCGCGCCGATCACGATGGGCCGGTTGGAGAGGGTATGGGGGCAGATGGGCACCAGGGTGATGAGCTTAAGCCCCGGGTGGACAATGGGGCCGCCGGCGGAAAGGGCATAGGCGGTGGAGCCGGTGGGAGTGGCCACGATGAGCCCGTCGGAGCGCTGGCTATAGACGAACTGGCCGTCCAGGCGCACCTCGAACTCGATCATGCTCCCCTTGGTGCCCCGGTGCACCACCACGTCGTTGAGGGCGAGCCCCTGGAACACCACGGCTTGGGACGAGACCACCTCTCCCGCGAGCAGCATGCGCTCCTCCACCACGTACTGCCCGTCCAGCATGGCGCCCAGGGTTTCCAGCATGGTGTCCACCGAGATGTCGGTGAGAAAACCGAGACGCCCTTGGTTGACGCCCACCAGGGGCACTCCGTAGGGCGCGAGGGTGCGGGCGATGTTGAGCATGGTGCCGTCGCCGCCCAGTACTACCGCCAGTTGCGCCCGGCGGCTGATCTCGTCCAGGGTGAGGGCCGGGTAGCCGGCTTGCCCCAGGTGGGTCGCGGTCAGGCGGTCCACCAACACCTCGATGCCGCGCTCTTTCAGGTAGGCGCCAAGCTTGAGGAGCGGCCCGGCGATCTCGGCGCTCTTGAACTTCCCCACCAGGGCGATGGTCTTGAAGGACTCGTTCATCGCGGGGATTAAACCACAAAACGACCGGGCGAAGCGGGGCCGGCGCCCTTAAGGCTGCGGCTGGTGCCGCCGGAGGGGCGGTTGTAGAATTTTCCCATGCTGAGCGAGCGGGCCCAGATTCTCCTGAAGACCCTGGTGGAGCGCTACATCGTGGAGGGCGATCCGGTGGGCTCGCGCTCCCTTTCCAAGTACTCCGGGCTGGACCTGTCCCCGGCCACCATCCGCAACGTGATCGCCGACCTGGAGGATATGGGCCTCGTCGCCAGTCCCCACACCTCGGCCGGCCGGGTGCCCACGGTCCGAGGCTACCGGCTGTTCGTCGACAGCCTTCTGGTGGTGAAGCCCCTGGAGGAGCGCCAAGTAGCCGAGCTGTCGGAGCACCTGCACCCGGATAACCCCCAGCGTCTGGTGAACGCCGCCTCCCAATTGCTTTCCCAGCTCACCCGCTTTGCCGGCGTGGTGATGCTGCCCCGGCCCGACGTCCCGGCCTTCCGCCACATCGAGTTCCTGAAGCTCTCGGAGCGGCGGCTGCTCCTCATCATCGTCACGCCCGAAGGCAGTGTCCAGAACCGGGTCATCGTCCCGGAGCGCGGCTACAGCGCTTCCGAGCTGGCCGAGGCCTCCAACTACCTCAACCAGCACTACGCCGGGCTCACCTTCGACGAGATCAGGGGGCGCTTGAAGCAGGAGCTTACCGATCTGCGGCGGGAGATGGTCGAGCTCATGACCTCCGCCATTGAGGCGGGAAGCGAAGCTGTGCAGGACACCCGGGACGCGGTGGTGGTCACCGGAGAGCACAACCTGCTGGACATCCGCGATCTGTCCTCCGACAGGTCGCGGCTGCGCCAGCTCTTCGATCTGTTCGAGCGCAAAACCGACCTGCTCCGGCTGCTGGAAGCGAGCCGCCAGGCCCAGGGAGTGAAGATCTTCATCGGCGAGGAGTCGGGGGTGGTACCCCTGGACGAATGCAGCGTGGTCACCGCCCCCTACGAGGTGGACGGCCGGGTGGTGGGGACGCTCGGCGTGGTGGGCCCCACCCGCATGGCCTACGACCGGGTGATCCCCCTAGTGGAGATCACGGCCAAGCTCCTCTCCGGGGCCCTGTCCCAGCAATGAGGCGACGTCCACCGCAAGACGCCCGATCCGGGCGGCCAGGGGGCGGGCGCCGCGGTACGTCCTCCCTCCGGCAAGCTTGAGCCCCCGTGCCCTATTCCCCCGAGCCCCCTTTCCAGCACGGACGCCCGACCCGAGCCGGGGTGCTGCTCATCAATCTGGGCACGCCGGACGCCCCCACGCCCGCCGCGCTGCGCCGCTACCTCAAGGAGTTCCTGTGGGACCCGCGGGTGGTGGAGCTTCCCCGCCCCCTGTGGTGGCTGATCCTAAACGGCTTTATCCTCACCACCCGTCCCAGACAATCCGCCAAGCGCTACGCCCAGATCTGGACGCCTGAGGGCTCGCCCCTGCGCCTCCACACCGAGCGGCAGGCGAAGCTGCTGCTGGGCACCCTGGGGGAGCGGATCAAGCCCGCCCCCGCGGTGGAGTACGCCATGCGCTATGGCACTCCTTCCGTGGCCCAGGCGCTTGCGCAGCTCAAGGCCCTGGGCTGCGATCGGGTGCTGGTGCTGCCCCTGTACCCCCAGTATTCCGCCAGTACCACGGCAAGCGCCTTCGACGCGGTGTTCGCGGCGGCGAAGTCCATGCGCAACGTGCCGGCCCTGAGGCTCGTCAAGCACTTCCACGACCATGCCCGCTACATCGCCGCCCTGGCGGGTCGGGTGAGGGACCACTGGGAAAGGCACGGCCAGGGGGAGCTCCTCATCATGAGCTTCCACGGGGTGCCGCGCTATACGCTGGACAAGGGCGACCCCTACCACTGCGAGTGCCAGAAAACCGGCCGGCTGCTGGCGGAGGCCCTGGGCCTCAAATCCGACCAGTACCGAGTCACCTTCCAGTCCCGCTTCGGGCGGGCCGAGTGGCTGAAGCCCTACACCGCCGATACCCTCGTCGCCCTCGGCCGGGCTCGGACGCGCCGGGTGGACGTGATCTGCCCCGGCTTCGTGGCCGACTGCCTGGAAACCTTGGAAGAAATCGCCATCGAGGGCAAGGCCCTGTTCCTCGGCGCCGGAGGTGGCGAGTTCCACTACATCCCCGCCCTCAACGACCGGCCCGACTGGATCCACGCCCTGGCCGAGCTGGCCCAGGGTCACATGCAGGGGTGGCTGGAAGGAGAACCGGGGCCCGAGGCGCTGCAACGCTCCCGGCAGCGGGCCCTGGCCCTGGGGGCCCAGGCCTGATCTTTCCCCGCAGGTCCCCGGGCGTGGAGGCCGATGCCGTTCTGGCGCCTGCCGCCTAACACAACCCCCTTTCCTCTCCCGACGGAAAAAACGATGGACCTGTTCATTCTCGGAAGCCTCATCCTTCTGAACCGCGTGCTGGCCATGTCCGAGCTGGCGATCGTCACCGCCCGCAAGCTGCAGCTGCGCCAATGGGCGGACCGGGGCGACCCGGCCGCCGCCGCCGCGCTCCATCTGGCCGAGCAGCCGGGGCCGTTCTTGTCCACCATCCAGATCGGCATCACGGCGGTGGGCGTCTTCGCCGGCGCCAGGTGGTGGACAACGAACGCAAGCGGGTGGACCGGGTCCTGATCACCCCCATCGCCAAGCGGGAGGCGGAAACGACCCCCGCGGAATGAAGGGGCTCAGCCGGGCGGATCCATCCAGGGCAGCCGGGCGAGCAGGTCGTCGAGCAGGCGCCGGCGCTCCGCCGGGGCGAGCCGGTCGAGGCCCAGGCGCCATAGCGGAAACAGGTGGTTTTCCTCCCGATGCTCGTGCTTCGCCAGGGTTCCCGAGAGGATGGCGCAGAAGGCGCCCACCTCCGCCCTGTCGGGGGGCTCTTGGGCCAGGCACTCCTCCAGCAGGGCGAGCTGGGCGAGGATTTCCCGGTGTTCCCGCAGCATGATGGACAGGGGATCGTCCCCCGCCGGGCTGGCGGGAACGGCGAGCCTCAGGGCGAGAACGCCGTCTTCGAAGGCGATGTGGGCCCGCAGCTCGGCCGCAAAGGAAGCGAGCAAAGGGGCCGCCTCCGCCACCGCCCCGTCGTTTACCCGCTCGAGCGCCCGGACAAAGAGGCGGTCGAGGGACGCGTGGTGCCGGGTGAGGAGATCGATCGCGTCCTGGGGCGGGGCATCCTCCTTGAGCCCCACCTCGGCCCGCCAGGCCCCCCCTTCCGGGAAGACCCGCCAGGCGAGCCGCCCGCGCAACTGCAGGTTGACCGCCTCCAACACCAGGGTGGGCTCCTCCCGGGTCAGCACCGTGGCCCGTTCCCCCCGGGCGAGGTCCCGCAGGGCATAGAAAGCCGCGGTGCGCACCCGACTTTCCGGCTCGCCCTGCAAGTCGATGATTTTGGCCGTCTCCGCCATCTTGAAAAAGATTAGCACACTCTAATATAGCGAGGAAAACGCGTCCACAGCCCTTGAAATCCCCGGCGGGCGCCGCCATAGCAAATTTAATTCTTCAGTTCACTGGAGGAACGTGCCTATGCAAGAAATCGAGCGGGACAAGGTCCCTTCCCCGGAGCCGATGGGCGCCCCCGCCGTCGAGGGAGCCACGGAAGCAAGGGAGCCGGCCCCGTCCGGCGCTCCTGAACAAACCCTAGCCCAGGCGCCGGAGCCCGACGTGATCGCCAGTCTGGAGGAGACGCTGAAAAAAGCCGAGCAAGCCGCCCAGGAACACTACGACGCCTGGCTGCGGGCGAAGGCGGAGGCGGACAACCTCCGCAAGCGCGCCGAGGCGGAGATCGCCAACGCCCACAAGTACGCGGTGGAGAGCTTTTCGACCCAGTTGCTGCCCATCAAGGACAGCCTGGAGACCACCCTCACGGTGGAGAACGCTTCCTTCGAGCAGTTGCGCGAGGGCGTGGCGCTCACCCTGAAGCTGCTCGACCAGTTGTTCGAGAAATTCGGCATCCGGGAGATCAACCCGGGCCAAGGCGAGAAGTTCGATCCCCATCGCCACCACGCCATGACCACGGTGGAGTCCGACGGCCCCGCCGGGCTGGTGATGCAGGTGATGCAGAAGGGCTATATGTTGCACGATCGAGTGATCCGTCCCGCGCTGGTGGTGGTGTCCAAGCCCAAGGCCGAGGCTTGAAATAGGGCAGCCGCGCCCGCATTTACCACCTACGGAAAAATCCAGACTTTTCAAAAAGGAACAGGCTTATGGGCAAGATTGTCGGCATCGATCTCGGGACGACCAACTCGTGCGTGGCCGTGATCGAGAACGGCAAGGTCAAGGTCATCGAGAACTCGGAAGGCTCGCGCACGACTCCTTCCGTCGTCGCCTACACCGACGAGGGCGAGATCCTGGTGGGAGCGCCGGCCAAGCGCCAGCAGATCACCAACGCCCAGAACACCCTGTACGCGGTGAAGCGCCTGATTGGGCGCAAGTACGACGAAGAGATGGTGCAGCGGGCCATCAAGATGGTGCCCTACAAGATCGTGCGGGCCGACAACGGCGACGCCTGGATCGAGGTGCGGGGCAGGAAGCTGGCGCCGCCTCAAGTCTCGGCGGAAGTGCTGAAGAAGATGAAGAAGACCGCCGAGGACTACCTGGGCGAGCCGGTGACCGAGGCGGTCATCACCGTACCCGCCTACTTCAACGATTCCCAGCGCCAGGCCACCAAGGACGCGGGCCGCATCGCCGGGCTGGACGTGAAGCGCATCATTAACGAGCCCACCGCGGCAGCCCTCGCTTTCGGGCTGGACAAAAAGGAGGGCGACCGCAAGATCGCCGTGTACGACCTGGGCGGCGGGACTTTCGACATCTCCATCATCGAGATCGCCGAGGTGGACAAGGAGCACCAGTTCGAGGTGCTCGCCACCAACGGCGACACCTTCCTCGGCGGCGAAGACTTCGACCAGCGGATCGTCGACTACCTGGCCGACGAGTTCAAGAAGGAGCACGGCATCGACCTGCGTAAGGACGTTCTGGCGTTGCAGCGGCTGAAGGATGCGGCGGAAAAGGCCAAGATCGAGCTCTCCTCCGCCCAGCAGACGGAGGTAAATCTGCCCTACATCACGGCGGACGCCAGCGGGCCGAAGCACCTGGTGGTGAAAATCACCCGCGCCAAGCTGGAAAGCTTGGTGGAGGACCTGATCGAGAAGACGGTGGAACCCTGCCTGATCGCCATGAAGGATGCGGGAGTGAAGCCCTCCGACCTGGACGACGTGATCCTGGTGGGCGGGCAGACCCGCATGCCCAAGGTGCAGGAGAAGGTGCGCGAGATCTTCGGGCGCGAGCCGCGCAAGGACGTGAACCCGGACGAGGCGGTGGCCATCGGCGCCGCGATCCAGGCGGCGGTGCTCCAGGGCGAGGTGAAGGACGTGCTGCTCCTCGACGTCACGCCGTTGAGCTTGGGGATCGAGACCCTGGGCGGCGTATTCACCAAGCTGATCCCGAAGAACACCACCATCCCGACCCGGGCCACCCAGGTATTCTCCACCGCCGAAGACAACCAGACGGCAGTGACCATTCACGTGCTGCAGGGCGAGCGGGAGATGGCGGCGGGCAACAAGAGCCTTGGCCAGTTCAACCTGGAGGGCATCCCGCCGGCGCCCCGGGGCGTGCCCCAGATCGAGGTGACCTTCGACATCGACGCCAACGGCATCCTGCACGTAACCGCCAAGGACAAGGCGACCGGCAAGGAGGCCAAGATCCGCATCCAGGCCGGCTCGGGCCTCACCGAGGAAGAGATCCAGCGCATGATCAAGGACGCCGAGCTGCACGCGGCCGAGGACCACAAGCAGTTCGAGCTGGTCAACGCCCGCAACCAGGCGGACGCGCTCATCCACTCGGTGCGCAAGAGCCTGAAGGAGTACGGCGACAAGCTCTCGGCGGAGGAAAAATCCAAGATCGAGGCGGCCATCGCCGCGGCGGAGGCCGCCATCAAGGGCAACGACAAGGCGGAGATCGACGCCAAGGCCCAGGCGCTGGCGGAAGCCTCCCACAAGCTGGCGGAGAAGATGTATGCCGGCACCCAGGCGGAGGCCGCGGGGGCGGGCGCGTCCTCGGGGGCAGGGGGCAAGAAGCAGGATTCCGACGTGGTCGACGCGGAGTTCGAGGAAGTCAAGGACAAGAAGTAGGCAGCCCTGACGGACGGAAAGGCGCAGAGACGCTGAGAAGGCGGGTCTTCTCGGCATATACTCTGCGCCTTGTCGTCTTATGCGGTCCGCCACCGAGCCATGGCTAAGCGAGATTACTACGAGGTGCTGGGCGTCAACCGGGACGCCTCCGACGAGGAAATCAAGAAGGCGTACCGGCGCCTCGCCATGAAGTACCACCCGGACCGCAACCCGGACAACCCCCAGGCGGAGGAGCGTTTCAAGGAGGTCAAAGAGGCCTTCGAGGTGCTCTCCGATCCGGACAAGCGGGCCGCCTACGATCAGTTCGGCCACGCCGGGGTGGACGCAGCCGCAGGCGCCGGGGCCGGGTTCGGCGGTTTCGGCAGCTTCGCCGACGCCTTCGGCGACATCTTCGGCGACATCTTCGGCACGGGCGGGCGTACCCGCGCCTCCATGTACCGGGGTGCGGACCTGCGCTACAACCTGGAGATCACCCTGGAGCAGGCAGCGCGGGGCACCGAGACCAAGATCCGGGTGCCCACGCTAGCCACCTGCGAAGCGTGTCACGGGTCGGGGGCTCGGCCGGGAAGCGGTCCCGTCACCTGCCCCACCTGCCGCGGCCACGGCCAGGTGCGGATGCAGCAGGGCTTCTTTTCCATCCAGCAAACTTGCCCCACCTGCCACGGCACGGGCAAGCACGTCCCCCATCCCTGCGGCAACTGTGGCGGCAGCGGCCGCGTGAAGAAGCACAAGACCCTGTCGGTGAAGATCCCGCCGGGGGTGGACGACGGGGACCGCATCCGCCTCTCCGGCGAAGGGGAGGCGGGATTCTCGGGCGGCGGGCCGGGGGACCTCTACGTGGTGATCCACATCGCGCCCCATCCGGTGTTCACCCGGGACGGCAACGATCTCCACTGCGAAATGCCCATCAGCTTCGCCACCGCCGCCCTGGGGGGCGAGATCGAGATCCCCACCCTGGAAGGGGCGGCCAAGATCCGCATTCCCCCCGAGACCCAGTCGGGCAAGGTGTTCCGGCTGCGGGGCAAGGGCATCAAGGCCCTGCGCTCGAACGCCGTCGGCGACCTCCTGGTTCACGTGGTGGTGGAGACCCCGGTCAACCTTACGCCCCGGCAAAAGGAGCTGCTGGAGGAGTTCGAGCGCCTTTCCCGGGAGGGGGGCGAGCACCACAACCCTCGCCACAAGAGCTGGATGGACAAGGTGCGGGAGTTTTTCCAGCCCTGATCCTGCCCTGCTCCCCTTGACGTCCCGCTACAGGCGCCCGTGGCCCAGCCGGCGAAGACAAGGCGAGAGGGCCGCCAAGGCGAGCCCCGCCCCGAGGGAGGTGACCACGAAGATCAGGAAGAAGTCCGCCTGGCCGCCCAGCAGCCGGAAGTATTCGCCGCTGGCTACCCGCTCCAGCATCCCGGCCAGATAGCCTCCGATCAGGTTCGCCGCGAAGTTGGAGAGGAACCACACCCCCATCAGCATGGACGCGAAGCGCACCGGCGCGAGCCGCGTCACCATGGAAAGCCCCACGGGAGACAGGCACAGCTCCCCCAGCGTGTGGAGCAGGTAGGCGGCCACCAGCCACCCCGGACCCACGAGCCCCGGCCCTCCGCCCGCCGTGCCCACCGCCAGGACGGCGAAACCCGCCCCCAGGAAAAAGAGGCCCAAGGCCATCTTCATGGGGGTGGACGGTCCCCGGCCGCTCCCGTCCAGGCGCCGCCACAGGACGGAGGCCACGGGCGCCAGCACCAGAATGAAGGCCGGGTTGAGGGCCTGGAACCAGGCGGCCGGAATCGAGGTGAGGGGCACTAGCGGGGCGAGCCATTCGGGGATGCTGCGGTCGGTGGAGCGCTCGGCGAACACGGTCATGCTAGAGCCCGCCTGCTCGTAGGCCATCCAGAAGAAGACCACGAAAAGCGACGTGAGGCACAAGGCCAGCACCCGATGCCGGTCTTCCGGGCCGGAGGGAGCCCTCGCCGCCGAAACCGCAACGGCCCGGGCGGGGCGGTCTCCCACGTCCCCGAGCCACCGAGGACGGCCCGCCAGGTAGGCCGCCAGCCCCAGCACCATGCCGACCCCCGCCGCGGCGAAACCGTAACGCCAGCCGAAGCGGGGACTTTCCGCCAGGTAGCCGCAAACCAGGGACCCGGCCAGTCCCCCCAGGTTGATCCCCATGTAGAACAAGGTGAAGGCGCTATCCCGGCGGGGGTCCTCGGGCCCGTAGAGCTGGCCCACCATGGTGGAGACGTTGGACTTGAACAAACCGGTGCCGGCGATGATGAGGGCGAGCCCCAGGTAGAACGAGGCCAGAGTCTCCAGGGCTAGGCAGAAATGCCCCGCCGCGATGATGCTGCCGCCCGCCACCAGGGCCCGGTGGGTGCCCAGCCACCGATCGGCCAGGTAGCCGCCGATGACTGGGGTGAGATAAACGAGGCCGGTGTACCAGCCGTACAGCCGGCTCGCCTGCTCCACGCTCCAGCCGAAGCCGCCCGCCTCGGGGGCCGCAATCAGGAACAGCACCAGGATGGCCCGCATGCCGTAGTAAGAGAAACGCTCCCACATCTCGGTGACGAAAAGGAGGGCGAGCCCCGGCGGATGGCGCGCCGGGGCGGCCCCAGACGGGAATGAAGGGGGGGCTGGCATGGGCGCGAATGGAAATGTTAGCCGGGAGGCGCTGCGGCCGGGCGTCCGGTCCGATTCCGTTGGCCGTAGCGTGGAGAGTACAATGCCCCCCACCATTCCCGGGCTTGCGGACCCGCCGGCGCGAGGCCGCGTCCGTCCTCGAGCTCACCACCGCCCATCGTCGAGGAGGACTCCATGCTGAAGATCTGGGGCAGGGCCAATTCCATCAACGTGCAGAAAGTGTTGTGGTGCGCCGAGGAGCTGGGGCTCCAGTACCAGCGCATCGACGCCGGCATGGAGTACGGCGTGGTAGACACCCCCCAGTACCGCAGGCTCAACCCCAACGGCCTGGTGCCCACCATCGAGGACGGCCCTCTGACGCTGTGGGAGTCGAACGCCATCGTGCGCTATCTCGCTGCCCGATACGGAGCCGGAAGCCTTTGGCCCGTGGATCCGGTGGAGCGCGCCGACGCCGACAAGTGGATGGACTGGCAGATGTCCACCCTGTGGCCGCGGCTGCGGCCGGTGTTCTGGGGTCTGGTGCGCACGCCCCCGGAGAAGCGCAACGCCCAGGACATCGAGGACGCCCGTAAGAAAACCATCGATGCGTTCGGCATCCTGAACGAGGCCCTCGACGGACGCCTCTTCGTGGCCGGCAGCCAGCTCACCATGGGCGACCTCGTCCTGGGGGCTGCGGCCCAGCGCTGGTTCAACCTCCCGGTGGAGCGGCCCGCCATGGCCCATCTGGACGCCTGGTACCGGCGCCTCGAGGAGCGCCCGGCGTTCCGTAAGATCGTGGACCATCCCCTCACCTAGGCCGGCCGCGGGAAACTGGACGGGAGAAGCCTATGCCGGAAACCTACCTGACCGTGATCCTGCACCTCCTCGGCGCCGCCGTGGCGGGCGGCTCGATCGGCCTGGAGCGCAGCTTTCACGGCCGGCCGGCGGGCTTCCGCACCCATACCCTGGTGTGCATCGCCTCGAGCATGCTCATGCTGGTCACCCTCTACCAGTGGCAATGGCTCCCCGGCGTGCCCCTGGAGACGGTGCGCACCGACCCGACCCGCATGGCCCAGGGGATCATGACCGGCATCGGGTTCCTGGGGGCGGGGGTGATCTTCAAGGAGGGCTTGACGGTGCGGGGTCTCACCACCGCCGCCTCCATCTGGGCCACCGCGGCCGTCGGCATTCTCGTGGGGGTGGGCTTCTATTTCGCCGCGGTGCTGGCCACCCTCGCAGTGCTGGGCATCCTGTCGGTGTTTCGCTGGATCGAGCACGCCATGCCGAGCCAGTTCTACGCCCACCATCACGTGCGATTCGCCCGAGAGGCGGCCATGCCCGAGCAGGAGCTGCGCCGGCTCATCGCCTCCCACGGCTTCAGCATCGCCAACATGAACTATCGCCTGACCGGCGAGGGCAGGTTCTTCGAATACGGCATGGTGATCCGCACCACTTCCCCCGACAACATGCGGCGGCTCGCCGAAACGCTGCGCGCCTGCGAGCCGGTGCTGGAGTTTCGCATCTCCCCGGCCGGGGATTGAACGCGGAACGATCCCGGAACCGGCGGTCCCGGCCCCCTCAGGGACACGGGCCGACCCGGTAGCCCCCGTCCGCCCGCCGCAGGGTCGTTTCCTTGAAGGGCGACCACAGTCCCATGGGCTCGTGGGACCCCCGGGCGTAGGTCCAGCCCCACGCCACGTAGGCCCGGCCCCGCCGGACGTGGGTCACGTTGTCGCTGAAATACGGATCGCAGGCGGGCGGCCGAGGCCGGGTGCGCAGGACCGTGCGCCCGACCTCCCGCCGTTCGTTCCCCACTTGGGCCAACACCCGGTAGGCGTACCCGGTCTCGGGCCGAAGCCCGTGGTCGGCGAAGCTCGGTCCCTGCACCGGGTGGAACGCCGATGACGGCCCATCCCCCGACTCGCGGATCACCTCGTAGCCGTTTGCCCCGGGCACCGGCGTCCAGGCGAGGGCCACCGCGCCTTCGGCCGCATCCGCCCATAGGGCGGGCTCGGAAGGAAGCGCGGCCCGGATCTGCGGGCCGCTGGAAGCGCCCTCCGCCAACCGGTCCAGCATGGCCCGCACCGCCTTGATCTGGGCGCCGTCCTTCTGGGCATAGGCGGGACCGGTGTAGCCCCACCAGTCCCAGCACCCCTTGGGATTGAACGGCCAGGCCCAGGTGGCGGTGGTCTGGGGATAGAGCACGATGAGGCGGTTCGCCTCCGCCCAGGCGTTGTAGCCAGCGTGGCGTGCGTAGGCGTCGCCGATGCGGCCGGCATATTGCAGGCAGCCGTGGAAGGCCACGTGCACCCGGCAGCGGCCCTCTTCCTCGCACGCCCGGGGCACGTACACGTAGCCCTCGTCGGCGAGGCCGATGCGGCGCGGGGCGCCGCCGGCGAATTCCCCCTGGTCGAAGCGCCTGAGCCGTTCCCGGGACGCCGCGGTGGGGGGCGCGAGACGCCCGTGGAGGAACTGGAGAAGCGCCCCGGCGCCGTCGTAATCGCAATCGGCCAGGTACTGCCCGCCGGTCATGGAACAGGCGGTGCCGTAGTCCCGGGTCACCTGGGCATGGCCCGCCGGAAGGGCCGTCTGGTGGAAGATCTGGGCCTGGGGCACGAAATGGGCGTAGTAGCGCACCAGGGCTTCGGTCACCGGACGGCGCACCACCCCGTCGTTGTAGCCCGAGAACACCCACACCCGGGCGCGGGCCAGGGGGGCGAGGGAATCGATCCGGCCCTCCGCCGCCCATCGGCGGGTCAGGGCGACGAGTCGGGGCACGTCCGGCTCCCCTTCCATGCAGGAGAAACGGGCGCTGTCCAGATCTCCTTGGGCGCAGGCGTAGGGCCCGGCGGCGAAGACGCCCACCCCCTCCACCAGGGTCCCATGGGCCAGATGGAACTGGACCGCCATGTAGCCGCCGGAAGAGATCCCCGAGACGGAGGTTCCAGCCAGGTCGGCGCCATAGGCCCCGAGCCGCTCGGCCCCAAGAGCGCAGGCCGTTGCCAGCCAGAGAATCGGCGCGGCGAGGACACAACGGGAAGGCAAACCCATGCCGGCATAGTAGAGGGGGACTCGCCGGGGCACAAATCCCGCCCCACGGTTTCAAAAATTTCATGAAGAGGGCTGTAAACTTGGCGGCTCGAGCGGATCCCTCGGACCATTCCTTCATCCTGCACCGGAAGCAAATCACCGGATGAACCTCACCCGCCGCGCCTTTCTCCTCGGGCTCGCGGGCCTGGCGGCGGCGGGCTGCGCTCCCCGCGTCGTCGCGCCGGCTCCCGCCGGGCGCGACCCCTTCACCCTGGGGGTCGCATCGGGTTATCCGCGTCCCCACGGCTTCGTGCTGTGGACGCGGCTCGCCCCGGAGCCCCTGGCGACGGGCGGCGGCATGCCTCCCGCCCCGGTGCCCGTCGCCTGGGAAGTGGGCACCGACGAGACCTTCGCCCGGGTCCTGGCCCGGGGCGAGGCCGTGGCCCTGCCGGAACTGGCCCACGCGGTCCACGTGGAAGTGACCGGGCTCGAGCCCGGCCGCTGGTACCACTACCGCTTCCGCACCGGCGATGCGGTGAGCCCCGTGGGCCGCACCCGCACCGCTCCCGGTGGGGCGGTCTCCCGCCTGGCCCTGGCCTTCGCCTCGTGCCAGCACTACGAGCACGGCCACTACGCCGCCTACCGCCACATGGCCGCCGAGCCCCTGGACCTGGTGGTGCACGTGGGGGACTACATCTACGAATCCAGCGGTCTTGCGGCGAACAAGGTACGCTCCCACGGGGCGGGGGAAGCGCTGACCCTGGAAGACTACCGTCGGCGCTATGCCCTGTACCGGCTGGACCCCGCCCTCCAGGCGGCCCACGCGGCCTTCCCCTGGCTCGCCACCTGGGACGATCACGAGGTGGACAACGACTACGCGGGCGACCGGAGCCAGGACTGGGACGAGCGGGAGACCTTCCTCGCCCGGCGGGCGGCGGCTTACCAGGCCTATTACGAGCACATGCCCCTGCCCCGAACCGCCCGGCCCTCCGGGCCCGCGATGCAACTCTACGCCCAGGCCGGCTTCGGCCCCCTGGCCCGCTTTTTCGTCCTGGACGGCCGCCAGTACCGGGATCCCCAGCCCTGCCCGCGGCCCTGGCGGAGCGGCGGCAGAACGGTGGACCGGGAAAACTGCCCGCAGCGGCTCGATCCGGCCCGCTCCATGCTGGGGTTGCGCCAGGAGCGCTGGCTCACGGAGGGTCTCCAGCGGACCCGGGCCAGGTGGAACCTGATCGCCCAGCAGACCATGATGGCCCAAGCGGACCGGCAGCCGGGGCCCGGCCAGGCTTTCTGGACCGACAGCTGGGACGGCTACCCGGCCGCCCGCAGGCGCCTGCTGGAAACCCTGGCGGCCGAAGGCGTCCCCAATCCCCTGATCTTGAGCGGCGACATCCACGCTTTCGCGGTGAGCGAGCTCAAGATCGATTTCGACGATCCCGGCTCGGCCCCGGTGGCGAGCGAGCTGGTCACCACCTCCATCAGCTCCCGGGGCTTCTCCTGGCGCCGGATCCAGGAAATGGTGGAGGACAACCCCCACATCCTGTTCGCCGACAGCCGCTTCCGCGGCTATACCACCCTGGAGCTCACCCCGGACCGGGCCGTGGCGCGGCTTAGGGCCCTGCACGACGTCGCGAACCCGGAAAGCCCGATCCGCACCCTGGCGGAATTCGCGGTGGAAAACGGGCGTCCCGGTCCCCGGCGGCGGGTCTGAGGCGTTCGCCCTTTCATCCGCCCAGCCGCGCCACTACCGCCACCGCGCCGAGAAACTGCAGGGCGTTGATCCACACCGACAGGCGGTGGAGCCGGTCGAAGCGGGCGTGGGCTTCCTCGTCCCCCGCCGCGGCCGCGTCCCGGTGCCGCTGGATGACCGGCAACAGCCACCGGCGCAGGGCCAGCGCCGCGAAACCCACTGCGGCCATCACGACCGCCTCCGCCGGGCGCACCCAAGCCAGCGCCCCGGCGGCCGCGAGCCCGCCGATCCCCACCACTAAGTGGTACCAGGGAAACAGGGCGCGAAGGAACTGGCCCGCCGCGGCAGCCTCCAGCCGGGTGAAGACGAGGGGCGCCACCACGGCACTGAAGAAGGCCATGCTTCCCATCACTAGAGCGGAAGCCAGCAGCCCGATCTTGATGGCGATGAGGGATCCCATGGCGAAGCCGGCGGTGCGGGGCTCTAAGTGTAGGCGAGGAGCCGGCCGCAGGCGACGATGGCGATCCAGATCAGGATGGAGGCCCCCGCGTGGAGCCGGGCCAACCCGGGCGCCGGGACGTCCGTGTCCCAGGCCGCCGCCTGCCGGAAGGGGCCCAGGTGGAACATCAGGGCGTTGATCCCCGCCGCCATCAGCAGGCTCATCTTGAGCAGGAACACCCGGTTCGCGATGAATTCGGAGGCATGGGCCGAAAACATGAGCAGGCCGCTGGGAACGATGAGCAGCAACGCAGCCAAGCTCCAGGGCAGGAGATGGCAGGCCAGGGCCCCCACCGGCAGGCGCTTCGAGACGCCCAGCACCCGCAGGTCGAACAGCACCACGCCCCCTACCAGGACGGCGAGGCCGAGCAGATGCACCACCTCCACGATGGGATAGAGCCACAGGCTCTCCCGCATCGCTCGGGCGATGGGCAGCGCCTCCACCAGCGCCAGGGGGAGCACTGCCTCCTCCGGCGCCATTCAGCGCAGCTCCGTGGTCTTGCCCCCCACGGTGATGCGCTCCGCGCGCATCTCCTGGGGATCGCTGCGGTGGGGATAGCCTTCCACGGTGGCCGGGGTGCCCGGCGTCAACGCGGAGGCGGGAAGCCCCCGGTTGCTCATACGGCTGGGCGGCGCCAGGACCACCCGCCAGGTTTTGCCCGGCGTCTCCAGTTCGATGAAGCCGTGGGGATGCTCGTAGCCGGAGCGCTTGATCACGCCGGTGAGGGTGAGCGGGGTCGAGCTGTCGTATCCACTCCAGCCGTGGTGGGCGAGCGTCGGTGTCCCCAAGCCCAGGGCCAGCGTGAGCGTCAGGATTCGTCTCGTCATGAGCTCCTCGTTTCGCAAAGTCCGAGCTTCAAACGTTCCAGGAACTACTCAAGCCGGCGATGGAAAAACCCTTGGCCTGCAGGATCGCCAGCAGGGGCCCCGGATCCCGGGGAAACACCGCCACGTAGCGGGGCCCTTTGCCCGCCCGGGGATAGAAGTACACGCCTTTGCGCAAGAGCTGGCGCTTGAACTCCACCCGCTCGATGTCGGCATAGTCCAGCTCGGCGCGCATGAGGTAAATCGCCACCAGGAAGTCGTCGTACAGGGCCACCCGGCCGAATCCGCCCAGGTAGAACAGGGGGCCGATCCCGGCCCTTAAGGGGCAGCGCTGCTCCAGCAGGGGCCGGGCCCTGCGCTCCCGCTGGGAGCGCCTCGACGGCGCCACCACCAAGGTGAGATAGCCGGTGGCGGCCAGCACCGCCAGGACCGCCCATACCAGCAGGTCTTGATCCTGCATCCCGGCGGGGCCCTATTCCTCCGGATCGGGCCGCCAGTCCCGGGGATCGGGCGTGAGAAGCGCCGCCACTTTCCGATTTTCCCCCTCGTCCGCCGGGCGCCAGGGGCGGGCGCTCGCCTCCCAATCCTGGAACGGAAAAGGTTTCTGCTCGGTGTTGAACGTGAGGAACAGGAAGATGTTGTAAGCGAAGGCGGCCAATTGGGCGCCGAAGCGGAGGAGGTTGCCGTTGGGTTCGCCGGTGACCAGGCGGAACAGGAACTGGAGCACGATCACGGCGACGAGCACCAGCTCGGTGATGGTGTAGACCACCCCCATGAGCAGCATGGCGAGGGCCCGCAGCCACAGGGTGGAGGAGGTGAGGTTGCGCTTGAGGTTCTCGTTCACGGCAATTCTCGGACTCCTTGCCCCCGGACGAAGGCGCCCGCGTCAGGCGGCGCGCTCGTCTCCTCCGCCCAGGCGCTCCATGATTTCCCGGTACTGCTGGCGGGCCCGGGCGACGGCCTCCCTCACCTCCTCCCGGAGCTCGCGCCAGGCCTCTCCCGCCGCCTCTTTGAGCCGGGCCAGCCGCTCCCGCGCCGCGCGGGCTTGCTCTTCCAGCGCCTGGGCGGCGTTCTCGAGGGCCTCCCGGGCTTCCGAGCCGGCCCGCTCCGCCCGCCGGCGCAGCTCCTTCACTTCCTTCTCCAGGGCCGCCAGCTCCTCCTCGGTGCGGCGCACGAAGGCTTCCTTTTCCTCCCGCGCCCGGTCGACCGCCGCCCGTGCCGTCTGCCGCACCTCTTCTTCGAGGCCCTTGCCCGTCCCGTCCCGCCCCCGGTCCTCCCCGCAGCCGCCCGCCACCAGGAGCAGGGCCAGGACCAGCAGCCGGCTTAGGCGCGGCGCCACAGGGTCCCCTTGGGCGTGTCTTCCAGCACGATGCCCGCCGCCGCCAGCTCCTCCCGGATGCGGTCGGCTTCGGCGAAGTCGCGCGCCCGGCGCGCGTCCGCCCGGGCGGCGATCAACCGCTCGATGCGTTCCGCGGAATAGGCGCCGGCCTCGGCCGCCGGCGCCTCCCGCAGGAACTGGAGGGGCTCCTGCTGCAGCAGCCCCAGCACGCCCCCCAGCCCTTTGAGCAGGGCGGCGTCCCGGGGCGAGCGGCTGCGGTTCACCTCGTTCGCCAGGTCGAACAGCACGGCGATGGCCTCCGGCGTGCCGAAATCGTCGTCCATGGCCTCGCGCAAGCGCCGGGCCCGGGGATCATTCCAGTCGACCCCGTCCACAGGCGCCTCCACGTCCTTGAGGGCCGTGTAGAGCCGGGTAAGGGCGGCCCGGGCCTCGCGCAGATGCTGGTCCGAATAATTGAGGGGGCTACGGTAGTGGGCGCGCAGGATGAAAAAGCGCACCACTTCGGGCTGGAACTTCTCCAATACTTCCCGCACGGTGAAGAAGTTGCCCAGGGACTTGGACATCTTCTCGTTGTCCACGCGCACGAAGCCGTTGTGCATCCAGTAGTTCACGAACACGTGGCCGTGGGCGCCCTCGGACTGGGCGATTTCGTTCTCGTGGTGGGGGAACTGCAGGTCCTCCCCGCCGCCGTGGATGTCGAAGTGCTCTCCCAGGTAGTGCTCGCTCATCGCCGAGCACTCGATGTGCCAGCCGGGCCGACCCGGCCCCCAGGGCGAGGGCCATTGGGGCTCGCCCGGCTTGGCCGCCTTCCACAGGACGAAGTCGAGGGGATCCTGCTTGTGGGGATCCACTTCCACCCGGCTGCCCGCCCGCAGGTCTTCCAGGGTTTTGCCCGAGAGCTTGCCGTAGGCCGGGAACTTGCGCACCGCGTAATAGATGTCCCCGTTCGCCGCCTGGTAGGCGAGGCCCTTGGCGAGCAGCATCCGGATCATCTCCAGCATGTGCCCCACGTGCTGGGTCGCCCGGGGCTCATGGGTCGGCCGCTCGATTCCGAGCCGGTCGGCGTCTTCGTGCATGGCTCGGATGAAGCGCTCGGTGAGCCGTTCCACCGGCTCGCCGCTTTCCCGCGCCCGGTTGATGATCTTGTCGTCGATGTCGGTGATGTTGCGCACGTAGGTGACGTCGAAGCCGCAGGCGCGCAGCCATTTCACCACCATGTCGAACACCACCATCACCCGGGCGTGGCCCAGGTGGCAGTAGTCGTACACAGTCATGCCGCACACGTACATGCGCACCTTGCCCGGCGTGATGGGCACGAAGGGCTGCTTCTGCCGGGTAAGGCTGTTGTAGATCCTCAGCATCGAATTTCGTCTTTCGCTGGTCCGCCGGGGAGCAGGTCCGGTATCTTAGAGGAAGCGCATGAGATAGAATTCCGGCTCAGAAGTAACCGCCGGATAAACAATAAAAAGTATATCACGGCGCCTGCGCCGCCCCGGCACCCCCGGGCCCCCTCCCACCCGGCGCGGGGCTGGGACCACCGGCCCCGCCCGCGAGAGTAAAGGAGCTTCTCATGGTCAAGATGAAAACCCGCTTCGGCGAGATCGCCTTGGAGCTCGACGCCGCGCGGGCCCCGGCGACGGTGGAGAACTTCCTCTCCTACGTGCGCAGCGGCTTCTACGACAACACCCTCTTCCACCGGGTTATCGACGGTTTCATGATCCGGGGCGGCGGCTTCGCCCCGGGCATGCGCCAGAAGGCCACCCAGGCGCCCATCCGCAACGAGGCCGACAACGGCCTCAAGAACGAAACCTACACCATCGCCATGGCCCGCACCTCCGATCCCCACTCGGCCACCTCCCAGTTCTTCATCAACGTGGCCGACAACGCCTTCCTCGATTTCACGTCCCCCACCCCCCAGGGCTGGGGCTATTGCGTGTTCGGGCGGGTGGTGGCGGGCCGCGACGTGGTGGACATGATCAAGGGGGTCGAAACGGGATCCCACGGCCTCCACCGGGACGTGCCGGTGGAAGAGGTGGTGATCGAGAAGGCGTGGGAGGAATAAATCCACCGGCCGCCCCGCCATGGACGCTGCCCTTTTCATCTCCGACCTGCACCTGGCCGAGGAACGCCCCCGCACGGCCGAGCGCTTCTTCCGCTTCCTGCAAGAGGAAGCCCGGGGGGCGCGCTCGCTCTACATCCTCGGCGATCTCTTCGAGTACTGGATCGGGGACGACGATCTGGAAGACCCCTTCAACGCCCGGATCACCCGAGCCCTGGCCGAAACCGCCCAGGCGGGCGTCGAGATTCTCTTTCTCCACGGCAACCGGGACTTTCTGGTGGACGGCCGCTGGGCCGCGGCGGCGGGAGCGCGGCTCATCGCCGACCCCACCCAGGTGGAGCTCTATGGCACGTCCACCCTCCTCATGCACGGCGACACCCTGTGCCTGGACGACAAGCCTTACCAGGCGTTCCGCGCCCAGGTGCGCGATCCCGCCTACCAGAGGGCCTTCCTCGCCAGGCCTCTGGCCGAGCGGCGGGCGCTGGTGCGCAGCCTCCGGGAAGAGAGCGCCCGGGCGAAGGGGGAGAAAAGCGAAGCCATCATGGACGTGACGCCCGCGGCGGTGGAGGAGGTCTTGAGGCGCCACAGCTACCCGCGCCTGATCCACGGCCACACCCACCGGCCGGCGCGCCACTTGCACCGGGTGGACGGGCGCTCCTGCGAGCGCTGGGTGCTCACCGACTGGGACGAGGAGCGGGGCGGCTTCCTGCGAGTGGATGCCTCGGGCTGCCGGGCGGTCGCCCTCCATTGAGCCTCCGGTAAGCGTGGAGAGGGCGCTCGCCAAGGACCCGACTCAGGCGCGGATGCGCTCCAGCACCTCCTGCGGATCGGGATCGGGCCGCTCCCCCGTGTCGAAGCGCAGCACCCGGTCCGCCTCCCCTTCGTCCATGGGTTCCCGCTGGGCCAGTTGCCTCTCCAAGACCCGTTCGTCCGCCTCCGAGACGTCGGTCCCCTTCGCCAGCCGCCGACGCACCCGCTCCCGCAAAACTCCTTCCGCCGCGATGAATTCCAGCACCACGCAGCGCAGCCCCGCGGCCCGGGCCGCGTCGGTGACGAGGGTCCGCTGCCAGCGCTTGAGGAAGGTGCCGTCGGCGATGGCGATCCAACCGGCCCGCCCGATGGCGAGGCAAAGCCGCGCCACGTGCTCGTAAACGCGCTGGGTGACCTCCAGCGCGTACAGATCCGCCTCCAGGCCGGAGCCGCTTCGGCTCGTGGGCTCGAGGCCCGCCAAGCGCTTCCTCTCCACGTCGGTGCGCACGCGAATGGCGTCGATCAGCGGCAGAAGCCTTCGGGTGAAGCGGCTCTTGCCCGAGGCCGACACGCCGCAGGTGAGGATCAGCAGCCTCTCCGCATGCCGGCAGAAGCGCTCGGCCAGTTCCACGTACGCGGCGCACTCCCCCTGCTGGGCGGCGCGCTCTTCGTCCGGAAGCCCCGGCTGGCGGGCGCGGATCGCGGCGATCTTGGCCCGCACCAGGGCCCGGTAGACGAGATAGAAGCGCAGCACCGTAACGCCCCCATAGTCCCCCGTCTCTTCCAGGTAGCGGTTGAGAAAGCGCCGCGCGACGCGGGCCTGGCCCCGGTGGTGGAGGTCCATGACCAGGAAGGCCGCCTCGTTCATGACGTCGATCCAGCGCAGGCTCGGATCGAATTCGATGCAGTCGAAGATGACGATGTCCCCGTCCACCAGGGCCATGTTGCCCAGGTGCAGGTCCCCGTGGCATTCCCGCACCGCCCCGGCCGCAAGGCGCTGCCGGAACGCCGGGAGGAGGCGCGCCGCCTCGGCCTCGGTCCAGGCCTGCAGGGCCTCGAGCCGCGCCTTGAGGGCCGGCTCGGGGCACAGCACCAGGAGCTGGGCGAAGTTCTCCGCCGCCGGCGCCACCACCGCGGCGGGCGTCCCGTACGGTGCGCCTTCCTCCGCCACCGCGGCCTGCCGGTGGAACGCCGCCACCCGCGCCGCGAGGCGCTCCCCCCACTCGTCCGCCAGGCCCTCCCGGGCGGCGATCCGGTCGAGCAGGGCCTCCTGGTCGAAGCGGCGCATCTTGACCGCGTACTCGAGGACGGCTCCCTCGCCGGAAAAAGCGGGCGCTCGTGGATCTCCCCGCACCGCCACCACTTCCAGGTAGAGCTCGGGGGCCAGGCGGCGGTTGAGCCGCAGCTCCTCCTCGCAGTAGTGGCGGCGCTGGGCCAGGGCGCTGAAATCGAGGAAGCCCAGGTTAAGAGGCTTCTTGATCTTGTAGGCGTAGGGGCCGGCGAGGATGACGAAAGAGATGTGGGTCTCGAGGAGCTTGAGGTCCGCGGCCGGATGGGGATAGGCGCCGGGCCGTAACAGGGCCTGGACCAGGACCCGCTGACGATGGACGGCGTCCCGCGCAGCGGCCACGACTCAGGCGATCTGGGCCAGGCCCCGGGCCAGATCCGCCTGGAGGTCGGCCACCGATTCCAGTCCCACCGCGAGCCGCAGCAGCCCCTCGCCGATGCCCGCCGCCGCCCGCGCTTCCGGGCTGATGCGGCCGTGGGTGGTGGTGGCCGGGTGGGTGATGGTGGTCTTGACGTCGCCCAGGTTGGCGGTGATGGAAATCATGCGGGTGGAATCGATCACCCGCCACGCCGCTTCGCGCCCGCCTTTGACCACGAAGGAGACGATGCCGCCCCCCGTGGCCTGCTGGCGCATCGCCAGGGCGTGCTGGGGATGGCTGGGCAGCCCCGGGTAGTAGACCCGCTCCACCGCGGGCTGAGCCTCCAGCCACCGGGCCAGGCGCAGGGCGTTGTCGGAATGGGCCCGCATGCGCAGCTTCAGCGTCTCCAGCCCCTTGAGGATCACCCAGGCGTTGAACGGGCTCATGCTGGGGCCCGCAGTCCGCAGGAACGGGTACACGCCGTCCATCACCAGCTCCCGCGGACCCAGCACCGCGCCGCCCAGCACCCTCCCCTGGCCGTCCAGGTACTTGGTGGCCGAGTGGATGACCAGGTCCGCGCCCAGCTCGAAGGGGCGCTGCAGTACGGGGGTGCAGAAGCAGTTGTCCACCGCCAGCCATGCCCCCGCCGAACGGGCCACTTCCGCCAGGGCCCGAAGGTCCGAGATCTCGGTGAGGGGATTGGACGGCGTTTCCACGAAGAGCAGCCGGGTGTTGGGCCGCACCGCCCGGGCCCATTCGGCCGGGTCGGTGGCCGAGACGAAGGTGGTCTCCACCCCGAACTTGGGGAGCACCTGGGTGAAGAGCTGCACCGTGGCGCCGAAGATGCTGTGGGAGGCGACGATATGCTCGCCCGAGCGCATGAGCCCCATGACCGTGGCCAGAATGGCCGCCATGCCGGAGGCGGTGGCGAGGCAGCAGGGCGCCCCTTCCAGGGCTGCCAGCCGCTCTTCGAACGCGGTGACCGTGGGGTTGGTGAAGCGGGAGTAGATGTAGCCCGGCTCCTGTTGGGCGAAGCGCGCCGCCGCCTGGGCGGCGTTGTCGAAGACGAAGCTGGAGGTGAGGTACAGGGCCTCGGAATGCTCGTTGAACTGGCTGCGGTGGATTCCGGTGCGCAGCGCCCGGGTCTCGAAATCGAATTCCTCTGCCATCTTGGCACCTGCCTGCAAGGCAATAAAAAAACCCGCTCAGCCAGCGACGGAGACGGGTTTCCCTCGCTTTAGCGGCATTTGTTGAGCGCCCGCAAGCTGACGGTCAAATCGGCGCTTCGAGGCAAGGTACGCTGGAAGCCCCCGCTTGTCAATCGGGAGCCGGCTCTCAATCGACGGTGACGAGGTTCAGGTCGAGCTGGGCGGCCTCCTGGGCCGCCTGGGCGCCGCGCCCGCGCCGGGCCTCGAGAAAGCTCAGGTACTCGGGGGTCACGTCTCCGGTAATGTAGCAGCCGTCGAAACAGGAGGTTTCGAAGGATACGAGCTTGGGATTGACCTTGCGCACCGCCTCCTTCAAGGCTTCCAGGTCCTGGTAGATGAGATGGTCAGCGCCGATTTCCCGGGCGATCTCCTCCGGCTCGCGTCCGTTGGCGATCAGCTCCTCCCGGGTGGGCATGTCGATGCCGTAGACGTTGGGGTAGCGCACCGGCGGCGCGGCCGAGGCGAAGTACACCTTGTGCGCCCCTGCCTCCCGGGCCATCTGCACGATCTCCCGGCTGGTGGTGCCGCGCACGATGGAGTCGTCCACTAACAGCACGTTCTTGTCCCGGAACTCCACGTTGATGGCGTTCAGCTTGTGCCGCACCGACTTCTTGCGGATCGACTGCCCCGGCATGATGAAGGTGCGGCCGATGTAGCGGTTCTTGACGAAGCCCTCGCGGAAATCGATGCCCAGGCGGTTCGCCAGTTGCAGCGCTGCCGGGCGGCTGGAATCAGGTATCGGGATCACCACGTCGATGTCCAGGTGGCGCATCTCCCGCTTGATCTTCTCGGCCAGCGCCACCCCCATGTTGAGCCGGGCCTCGTACACCGACACCCCGTCCATGACCGAGTCCGGACGCGCCAGGTAGACGTATTCGAAGATGCACGGGTTGCGTGACCAGCGCTTGGCGCACTGCTTGCTGTAGAAGTTGCCGTCCACGTCGATGAAGATGGCCTCCCCCGGGTCCACGTCCCGGGTGAGCTTGAAGCCCAGGGTGTCCAGCGCCACGCTCTCGGAGGCCACCAGGTACTCGGTGCCCTGGTGCGTGTGGGCCTGGCCCACCACCAGGGGACGGATGCCCAGGGGATCGCGGAAGGCGAGCAGCCCGTAGCCGGCGATCATCGCCACGCAGGCGTAGGCGCCGCGGCAGCGGCGGTGCACCCCCTCCACCGCGCGGAAAATGGTGGGCAGATCCAGCCGGTGGTTGACGGTACACTCCTGTAGCTCGTGGGCCAGCACATTGAGCAGCACCTCCGAATCGGAGTTGGTGTTGATGTGGCGCAGGTCCTGGCGGAACATCTCCTGCTTGAGCTGCTCCGAGTTGGTGAGATTGCCGTTGTGGCCGAGCACGAGGCCGAAGGGGGAATTCACGTACAGGGGCTGGGCTTCCGCCGCGGACTCGGCCGAGCCCGCGGTGGGATAGCGGCAGTGGGCGATGCCCATGTTGCCCGTGAGGGCCCGCATGTTGCGGGTGCGGAACACGTCCCGCACCAGTCCCGGGCCCTTGTGCATGTGGAAGGTGTTGCCCTCGGCCGTGACGATGCCGGCCGCATCCTGGCCGCGGTGTTGCAGCACCAGCAGCCCGTCGTACAACAACTGGTTGACCGGCCCGCGGGCCACTACGCCGATGATGCCGCACATGCTTCCGTCACCCCCATTCAGCCGCCGCCCACGGGCTCTGCCTCCCGGAAACGGATTTGCTGAGACAGCTTCTGCGGCAGCCAGTTCTTGACGCTGCTCGCCAGTCCCTCCAGCGGGGCGCTCAAGGTCGCTTCCCGCCAGAACGGCTCCCGCGGCACCGAGGTGAGGCCCGCCAGCAGCACGCCCACCAGCACGATGAGCACGCCCCGGGCCAGGCCGAACAGGGCGCCCATGCCCCGGTCGAGGAGGGACAATCCCGCCACCTTGACGAGTTCCGCCACTGCCAGGGTGACGAGGGCCGAGAGCACCAGAGTGGCAACGAAAAGCAGCAGGAACGCCAGGAGCAGGCGCAGGGACGCGCCGGGCAACGCTACCGGCAACGCCTCCGCCACGGGGGCGGTGAAGGCGTTCGCCACCAAGAAGGCGGCCACCCATCCTCCCAGGGCCATCACTTCCCTCACCGCGCCCCGCAGGACGCTCACCAGCACCGACAGCCCGACGATTCCCAGCACCAGGTAATCGAATGCAGTCATTCGCGCCGGCGTAACCCGTTCCGGAAACCCGCACTCATGGCCTTTTCCCTGCCTTCACGGGGAAGCGATGATGCCGTTCAGGCCCAGCCGTTCCAGCCTGGCGAGGGTCTGTTCCGCTGCCTCCCGGGTCGGGAAGGGACCCGCCCGGACCCGCACCTGCTTTCCCTTGGCCGTCGCGACGGTCTCAGTATAGGCCTGGATGCCGTTGGCAGAAAGCTTGTCTTTCAACTGCTTGGCATTTTCCGCGCTGGAGAAGGCCCCCACCTGGACCACGTAGGCGCCGGAAGTTTCCCACGCCCGGTTCTCGGCGGTCGCCTTCGTCCTTTCCCTGGATTCTGGCGCAGCGGACCTGGCCTCAGCGGACCTGGCCTCTCGTGCCGGCTCCGGTGGCGCCGGGGCGACACCGGCCTGCACCCCGTCCGGCTTCTCCTTCGGGGTGGCCGGCGCGGCGGCCCCGGGCGGCGCAATGGCGGAGGACAAAGCCGCCGGCGGGCGGCTCACCGTCCCCGCCTCCTTGGGCGGTGCGGGCGCCACCAGGGGCGGCGCCGTCTCCTGGGAGGGGATGCGGATCTCGATGGATTGGGAGACGGGGCGGGGCTCCCGCTCGAGCACCATGGGCAGCACCACCACAGCGATCAAGACCAGGGCGATGGCGCCGATCAGCCTTCTGCGCGCGCGCTTCCTGAACTGTAGCTCTTCGCTGCTGAGCGCTTTCGCCATCTAGGAGGCCGGGATGGAAGGCCTGGGCTCGCCCGCTTGCGCGTGAACCTGCATGATCTCGGCGACGGTAAGAAAGGAGCCGAACACCACGATTCTATCATCCTCCCTCGCCCGGGCCGAAGCCTCGGCGAAGGCGGCGGCAGGCTGGGAGAAGGCGCGTACCTCCCCTTCCGCCCCCGCGTCCCGCAGGGCTTGGACGATGCGCTCGGCGCTGGCGCCCCGCTCCCCCGGCAGGGTGGCGGCGAGCCACACGTCCACCCGGGGCTTGAGCGCCCGGGCGACGCCCAGGATGTCCTTGTCCTTGAACATGCCGATCACGGCGAAGGTGGTACGGAAGCGCCCCTGGCTCGCCAGGTTTTCCGCCAGGGCCCGGGCCGCGTGGGGGTTGTGGGCCACGTCCAGCACCACCACCGGTCGGCCCGGCAGCACCTGGAACCGGCCCGGCAGGCGAACCTCCACCAGGCCGCGCCGGATGTCCCCCGCCGCCACCGGCAGCCGTTCTTTAAGCTCGTCCACCACCGCCAGGGCGGCGGCGGCGTTGCGCAATTGGTAGCCGCCGGCGAGGGCCGGGCGTGGCAGGCCAGCCCGCCGCACGCCGTAACCCCAGTAGGTCCAGTGGGCCCCTTCCGCGGTGTAGCCGAAGTCGCGCCCGATCTGCAGCAGGTCGGTGCCCACGTCCCGGGCGTGGGTCTCAATCACGGCCGGCGGATCCGGGTCGGCGCATACTGCCGCGCGTCCGCGCTTGAAGATGCCCGCCTTCTCGAAGCCGATCTCCTCCCGGGTGTTGCCGAGGTATTCCATGTGGTCGAAGTCGATGCAGGTCACCACCGCGCAGTCGTTGTCGAAGATATTGACCGCGTCCAGGCGCCCACCCAGCCCCACCTCCAGGACCGCCACATCCACCCGGGACTCGATGAAGATGAGCATGGCCGCCAGGGTGCCGAACTCGAAGTAGGTAAGGGGCGTCGAGCCCCGGGCCGCCTCGATCCGGCGGAACGCCTCCACCAGGGCCTCGTCGGCCGCCTCCCGTTGCGCCACCCGGACCCGCTCGTTGTAGCGCAGCAGATGGGGGGAGGTGTAAAGCCCCACCCGGTAGCCGGCGCAGGCATAGATGGATTCCAGCAGGGCGCACACGGAGCCCTTGCCGTTGGTGCCGCCCACGGTGATCACCGGAAACGGCGGCACGAGCCCGAGGGTCTTCCAGACCCGGGATACCCGGTCCAGCCCCATTTCGATGACCCGGGCAGTCCCCTGCTCGAGACGGGCGAGCCATTGGGCGAGGCTCGCCCCGGGGCCGAGGGCGGACATGGAAGGGAATTCGCTGGGCATGGAATTGATCCGCAGGGAAACGGCCGGAATCGATCCGGGACGGAGGAAGGGTTCAAACGGCCGGGGCGCGCATAAGCAGGGTGACCAGGCTCGCCAGGGTGTCCCGCATCCGGCGCCGGTCCACGATCAGGTCGATAGCCCCGTGCTCCAGGAGAAACTCCGAGCGCTGGAACCCCTCGGGCAGGGTCTCCCGCACCGTCTGCTCGATCACCCGGGGGCCGGCGAAACCGATCAGGGCCCCGGGCTCGGCGATTACCACGTCGCCGATCATGGCGAAGCTGGCCGAGACGCCCCCCATGGTGGGATCGGTGAGCACGGAGATGAACGGCAGCCGTGCCTCGGCGAGCTTGCCCAGGGCGGCGTTGGTCTTGGCCATCTGCATGAGGGAAAAGAGCCCCTCCTGCATGCGCGCGCCCCCGGTGGCGGTGAAGCAGACGTAGGGAAGGTTTCCCTCCAGACAGGCCCGCACCCCCCGCACGAAACGCTCCCCCACCACCGAGCCCATGGAGCCGCCCATGAAATCGAACTCGAAGGCGGCCGCCACCAGGGGCACCGTCTTGACGCTGCCCTGGATCACCACCAGGGCGTCGTCCTCGCCGGTTTCCGCCTGCGCCTCCTGGAGCCGCTCGGTGTAGCGCTTGCTGTCTTTGAACTTAAGCGCATCCACCGGCACCACTTCGGCGCCGATCTCAAAACGCCCCTCCGGATCCAGCAGCAGGTTCAATCGCTCCCGCGCCCCGAGCCGATTGTGGTGGTTGCATTTGGGGCAGACGTTGAGATTCTTCTCCAGGTCGGAGTAATACAGCACCGCCTCGCACGCCTCGCACTTGCTCCACAAGCCCTCCGGCACTCCGCGCCGGCCGCCCACGTCCCGGCGCTTGATCTTGGGAGGAAGGAGCTTGCGGAGCCAGCTCACGGGACCCTCCCCGGGGCCGCGGCGCCCTGGTCCATGCCTTCCCGCAGGCTCGCCACCAGGGTCCGCACCCGGGCCAGCACGACGTCCCGGGGCGAGTCCTCGATCTCCTGGACGATGCGGCTGCCCACCACCACCGCGTCCGCCACCTCCGCCACCGCGCGCGCGGTCCGGGCGTCCCGGATGCCAAAGCCCACGCCGATGGGGAGCCGGATGCTCCGCCGCAGGACGGCGATGCGGGAACGCACGTCGTCCAGGTCCAGGTGGGAAGCGCCGGTCACTCCCTTCAGGGAGACGTAATAGACGTAGCCGCGAGCAAGCCGCGCTACCTGGGCGATGCGGGCCTCGGGGGTGGTGGGGGAGAGAAGATAGATGGGGTCGACCTCCGCAGCCGTGAGCCGCCGCGCCAGCGCCTCCCCCTCCTCGGGAGGATAGTCCACCACCAGCACCCCATCCACCCCGCACGCTCGCGCCTGCTCGACGAAGACGTCATAGCCCATCGCCTCAATGGGGTTGGCGTAGCCCATGAGCACCACGGGCGTCTCCCCGTCGAGCCGGCGGAACGCCTCCACCAGGCCGAGCACCTGACGCAGGGTGATCCCCTGCTTGAGGGCCCGCTCGGAAGCGCGCTGGATAACGGGGCCGTCGGCCATGGGGTCGGAAAAAGGCACCCCCAGCTCGATCACGTCGGCACCCCCCGCCACCAGGGCCTCCAGGATGGGAAGGGTGAGCCGGGGCTCGGGATCTCCCGCGGTGACGAAAGGGATCAAGGCCTTGCGGCCCTGCCGCTGGAGTCGCTCGAAGGCGGCGCCGATGCGTGACATGACGCTTGCGTCCGCGGCGGTTTTAGAGGCTGATTCCGCAGCGGCTGGCCACGGTGTTGATGTCCTTGTCGCCGCGGCCGGAGAGATTCACCAGCAGCAGGGCGTCCTTGGACAGGGTGGGCGCCAATCTCGCCGCGTACGCCAGGGCGTGGGCCGATTCCAGGGCCGGGATGATGCCCTCGTACCGGCACAAGGCGTGGAAGGCCTCCAGTGCCTCCTCGTCGGTGACCGCCACGTACTCGGCCCGGCCGCTGTCCTTGAGCCAGGCGTGCTCCGGCCCCACTCCCGGGTAATCCAGCCCGGCAGAGATGGAGTGGGTCTCCAGGATCTGGCCGTCCTCATCCTGGAGGAGATAGGTGCGATTGCCGTGCAGGACGCCCGGCCTACCTGCGCACAGGGTCGCCGCGTGGCGACCACTATCCAGGCCGTGACCGCCCGCCTCCACACCGATCATGCGCACCCGGGGCTCGCCCAGGTAGGGATGGAACAGGCCGATGGCGTTGGAGCCGCCACCCACGCAAGCGATCAGGACATCGGGCTGGCGCCCGAACTGTTCCAGCATTTGGCTTTTGGCCTCCTGCCCGATGACCGTCTGGAAGTCCCGCACCATCATGGGATAGGGATGGGGGCCCGCCACGGTGCCGATGATGTAGAAGGTGTCGTCCACGTGGGTGACCCAGTCCCGCATGGCCTCGTTGAGGGCGTCCTTGAGGGTCTTGGAGCCGCTCTCCACCGGCACCACGGTAGCGCCCAGGAGCTTCATGCGAAACACGTTGGGCGCCTGGCGCTTCACGTCTTCCGAGCCCATGTACACCACGCACTCCATGCCGTAGCGGGCGGCCACGGTGGCGGTTGCTACCCCGTGCTGCCCGGCCCCCGTCTCGGCGATCACCCGGGGCTTGCCCATACGCCGCGCGAGCAGGGCTTGGCCCACGGTGTTGTTGATCTTGTGGGCGCCGGTATGGTTGAGGTCTTCGCGTTTCAGCAGGATCTGCGCCCCGCCCAGCTCCCGGGACCAGCGCCGGGCGTGATAGATCGGGCTGGGACGGCCCACGTAATGGCGCAGCTCGTCGGCCAGCTCCGCCTGAAACTCGGGATCGTGACGCAGCCGCTCGTACTGGGTCTTGAGCTCTTCCAGTGCCGCCATCAGCGTCTCGGCCACGAACACGCCGCCGTAAGGACCGAAATGGCCGGCCTTATCGGGCAAGTCGTACATCTGCATTCCGGACCCTTTCGATGAAGGCGGCGATCTTCGCCGCGTCCTTGATCCCCTTGTCCGCTTCCACGCCGCTCGAGACGTCCACGGCCCAGGGCCGCACCGCCTGGATCGCCTCGGCCACGTTCTCGGGCGTGAGCCCCCCGGACAGGATCACCGGGAGCGGCAACCCCTGGGGCACCAGGGACCAGTCGAAGCGCTCCCCCGTACCGCCCGGGACGCCGGGCCGGTAAGCGTCCAGCAGAAGCCCCCGAGCCTCGCGATAACGAATAAAATATTTTAGCAGATCGAGTTCCGGCCGGACCCGCGCCGCCTTGACGTAGGGAAGGCCGAAGCGGGCGCAGAACTCGGGGGGCTCGTCCCCATGGAACTGGAGAAGCTGCAGGGGCACAACGCCCAGCACCTCCCGCACCCAGGCCGGCTCCGGGTCCACGAACAGCCCCACGCAGGTCACGAACGGCGGCACCGCCCGGGCAATGGCGGCGGCCCGCTGGGGGTCGATGAAGCGCGGGCTTTGGTCGTAGAACACGAACCCGATCGCGTGGGCCCCCAGGCGGGCGGCGGACTGGGCGTCCTCGGCCCGGGTGATGCCGCAGATTTTGACCGCCGTCACCCGTCCTCCAGGGCCATCGCTGGAATCGATTCGAAAGGGAGCACGGCGTCTCGCGCCCAGCCCGCGGGCAGGTTCCAGCGCGGCTCGTAGCGCACGCCCGAGAAATACAGGCCATCGGCGGGAAACGTGGGCGCCCCAAGCGCCCGATCGCGGCCTTTCAGGACCTGGGCCAGCCACTCGGGAGGATAGGCGCCCTTGCCCACGTACACCAGGCAGCCCAGGATGTTCCTCACCATATGATGAAGGAATGCGTTGGCCCGGAAGTCGAAGACGAGAAGGGATCCCTCGCGCCGGATCGCCAGCTGCGAGAGGGTGCGCACCGGCGTGCGCGCCTGGCACTCCGACGAGCGGAAGGCGCTGAAATCGTGCTCTCCGACGAGGTGGCGGGCCGCTTCCCGCATGCGCTCCAGGTCCAGAGCTTGGTGAAACCAGCCCACCCGGCCGCTTGCCACCCCGGGGCGCACAGGGTGATTCAACAGCAGGTAGCGGTAGCTGCGCTCCCGGGCGCTGAAGCGGGCGTGGAAATCCTCTGCCACCGGCCGGGCCCACAACACCGCCACCGAGGCCGGCAAATGGGTGTTGGTGCCCCGCACCCAGGCGCTTTCCGGCCGCGCCGCTCGGGTGTCAAAATGCACCACCTGGGCCAGGGCATGGACGCCGGCGTCGGTGCGCCCCGCCGCCACCACCCGCACCGGATGGCCGGCGATGGCGCCCAGGGCCCGCTCCAGGGCGTCCTGCACCGAGCAGCCGTCCGCCTGGCTCTGCCAGCCGCAGAAACGGCTACCGTCGTATTCCAGCCCGAGGGCGATTCTCACGCGGCAAGCCACGCGGAAGCGGCGGCGAGCGTCGCCAGCAGGCAGGCGTCGCGCCAGGAAAACCGCTGGGCCGGCAGCACCACACGGCCAGGCCCGGGGGGAGCATCGGACCCGGCCGGCAGCCGGGCCAACTCGGCGAAGGGCCGGCGCCCCGCCTCCCCCGTCCCCTCGGCGTAATGCAGGGTGAGCCAGAGTCGCACCGCGACCCGGTCGGCCTTCGCCCCTACCCAGGACAGGGGCATGAGCAGGACATAGAGCCCGGCGAGCAGCGCCTCCCAGCTATAGCCGCCCAGCACCAGGGCCAGGAGAGCGAGCAACGCAGCGAGCCGCGCCGCCTGCGCTCCCCCCGCTATCCATCCCGCCGACTCGTGCCCGGGCACCAGAAAAGCGTAAGCGACGAGGAGCGCCAGCAGCAGCCAGCGGCTGCGCATCAGGAGCGCGAGGAACCGGCGGGGTTGCACGGCGAGGGCGAGACCGAAGACCAGGCCGCAGCCTGCTGCCAAGGCCGCGCCCTCCAGGCGCTGGAACAGAAGGGCGGCGCCGAGCCAGGCCGCCAAGGCGGTGGCGGGGTGGATCAGGAACACAGGGTAAGCGTGCAGCACGGGCCGGAAGCGAAGCGCAGGCAACGGAATCCATCATACCAGCGCCCGCGGACGGACGTTCGCGGGAGGGGGGCCGGATGGTGCCGCCGCCTCAGAGGGTTTCGAGGAGGGCCTGGGCGTCGCGCCGTTGCTGCTCGTCGCCTTCCCGCAAGACCTCCTGCAGGATCTCCCGGGCACCCTCCTTGTCGCCCATTTCCTTATAGGCCTTGGCCAGGTCGAACTTGGTGGCCACCTCCTGCCAGTGGGCGTCCTTCACCCCGCCGGGGGTCTCCTGCGCCGGCTCGCCCAGGTCCAGGCTGAAATCGAAATCCAGCTTGGTGGCGGTGGATTCCTGGGGCCCCGCCGGACGGTCCCCCGTGCGGCTCTGTTCCAGCCCGGAGAGATCGAAGCTGACGCTCAGGCTCTCGTCCACGTCCCGGGCGGCCTTCATCTCCCTCTGATGGCCGGCGGTCACGCCGGAGGTAATCTCGAAGTCCACCGTGCTGGTGTCGACCCCGGCCCTCTCGCCCTCGGCCGACGGCGCCGGTCTTTGCGGAGGCGTTTCCGCCTGGAGCTTGCCACCCAGGTCGAAATCGACGTCCATCCCCAAGCTTCGTTCCGTCGCCAGGGCCACCGTGCCCAGCCCCGCGCCGGAAGCGGCCGGAGCGGGCGTGCCCCCATAAAGGGGATTGGTCGGATCCAGGGCGAGGCCCATGGCCACGGCCTTTTCCCAGTGAGGGGTGCCTGGGGCGATGGCTTGCAGCCTGCGCGCCGTCTCCTCGAACTGGGCCTTGTCCTGGCGCATGCTGTAGACCTCCAGCAGCTTGAGGTACAGCTCAGGTCGCTTGGGCGTCTTGGCGAGGGCTTCCTTGAGCACCTCCTCGGCCTGGGCGTCGCGCCGGTAAGTGAGATAGACCTCCGCCTCCTGGAGGGGATCCACTTCGTCCAGGGTACCCGGCCCGGCCGCGGTGCTCTCCGCCGACAGGGGCGCCGTAGCTTCCTGGGAAGCCGCGGCGGCGGCCGGAGCCGAGTCGATTCCCGGCTCGGCGAACACCTCCTCGGGCGCGGCCCTCGCGGCCTGCCGCCTGCGGCTGGCGTATAGCCCCCAGCCCAGGAGCAGCACCACCACGCCACCCGCCCCGGCCAGATAAAAGGGCTCACCTAGGAGCGTCTCCATCAGGGACGGTTCCGCGGGAGGCGGCGGAGCGGGTTTCGGCGCCGCTTGCTGCCGGGGCTGCTCCGGCGCCGGGGCCGCTTGGGCCGGCGGCTGGGGCGCCGGCGCGGCGGGGGCGGTCTCGGGCTTCACTTGAGGCTGGGGCGCAGCGCCCGCCTGGGCGGCAGACTCCGGTTTCGCCTGGGGTGCGTCGGTTTTCCCTGCCTCGGAGGCCGTGGGCACGAGGGGTTGGCCCTTGAGCTCCAGGAGCTTTTGCATGTCCTGGATATTCTTCTCCAGGAGGGCCACCCGCTCCTGGGCCTCCTTGAGGGCCTTTTCCTTGGCGACGTTTTCCTCTTCCAGGGCGCGGATGCGCTCCTGCAGCGACTGGCCCGCAGGGGCGAGCTCCGCTTCCGCCTTGGAGAGTTTGAGCACTTCCTTGGGCGGCTCGGCTTGTCCCTTCTCTTCCACCGCCGCCGTCACCTGGCCCGCGGCGGCCTGCCCTTCGCCCGCGGGCGATTCCACGGTCGCCGCGGCGGCAGCGAGCTGATCCCGGTAGGCTTTCCAGCTCGCCACCTGGGCGCGGAACTCGGCCACCGCCTCCTTCTGATCGATGGCCATCGTCTCTTCCCGGTTGGGGACACGCAGGATGGGCCCGGCCTTAAGCCGGTTCATGTTGTTGTCCATGAAGGCGTCCGGGTTGGAGCGGAACAGGGCGACCAGCATCTGTTCCAGGGACGCCCCCGGGTGACGGGTGCGCTCGGCGATCTGGCTCAGAGTCTCGCCCCGTCGGACGGGCCCGTAGGTTCCCGGAGTGGGCTCGGCGGGTGCGGCCGCCACCACCGGGGCCGGTCCAGGAGAAGGTGCTGGCGCCGCCCGGGAAGGCGGTGCGGGCTGCGGCGGAGCTTCCTGCGGCCGGGCTTCCTTCACCTCGGGCACGGCCGGCTTGGGCGCTGCATAGGCAGGAGGATCCAGCAGGAAGGTGTACTCTCGCGTCACCGCTCCGGTGGTCCAGGTGAGCTCCACCAGGACGTTGAGGAAAGGATCGGTGATGGGCTGGGTGGAGGTGAGGACCACCACCGGCCGGCCGGCGCGGGTTTCGATCTTCGCCCGCACCGAGGCGAGCCCCGGCTGGTAATCGATGTTGGCCTGCTTATAGGCGGAAGGGGGCGCGATGCGCGCCTGGAGGGAGGCGAGCTCGTCACTCCGGACGGAGACGATCTCGATTTCCGCCTGCAAAGGATCGCCGAGGGCCGAGTGCACGGTGAGCTTGCCGAGCCCCGCGGCCAGCGCCACCACGGGCAGGCCCAGGGCACCCAGCAACAGCCCGAGTCTTGAAATCAGTTTCACCACGCCGCGTCTCCCTGGGGGCTTTCTGAAGTTCTAGTGTACATCAAATAGTTATGGATTCAAGTTAAATTGAACTCTCGCTTCCCACCCTCACTCGGGCGTTGCCTGAGGAGAATCTCGGCATCCAAGGCGGTGGTTGTCCCGTTGCCGCCCTTCGATGATCGAGCCCAGCTTTCAAGCCTGCTGGAGGATGCGCAGCATCCGCCTCAGGGGCTCGGCGGCACCCCACAGGAGCTGATCGCCGCAGGTGAAAGCGCCCAGGTACTCGCCCCCCATGTTGAGCTTGCGCAACCGCCCGACCGCAATGGCCAGGGTGCCGCTGACCGCCGCCGGGGTAAGTTCGCGGATGGAGTCCTCGCGCCGGTTGGGGACGACCTTCACCCAGTCGTTGGCCGAAGCGAGCATGTCCTCGACCTCGTCCAGGGGCGCGTCCTTTTTGAGCTTCACGGTGAGGGCCTGGCTGTGGCAGCGCATGGCGCCCACCCGCACGCAGATGCCGTCCACCGGCACGGGCTCGCCTTCACGCCCCAGGATCTTGTTGGTCTCCGCTTGCCCTTTCCATTCCTCCCGGCTCTGGCCGTTGCCCATCTCCCGGTCGATCCACGGAATCAGGCTTCCGGCCAGCGGTACCTGGAAATGCTCCGCGGGAAAATCCGGCCGGCGCAGGGTATGGGTCACCACCCGGTCGATCTCCAGGATGGAGGAGGCCGGGTCGTCGAGCAGCGGTTTCGCCGCCCCGGCGATGGTCTCCATCTGAACGAGCAGCTCCCGCATGTTCTGGGCGCCGGCGCCGGAGGCGGCCTGGTAAGTCATAGCCGTCATCCACTCCACCAGGCCGTTGCGGAACAGCCCGCCCATGGCCATTAGCATGAGGCTCACGGTGCAATTGCCGCCGATATAGTTCTTGACCCCCCGCGAGAGCGCGTCTTCGATCACCGGCATGTTCACCGGGTCCAGGATGATGACGCTGTCCTTGTCCATGCGAAGCGTCGAGGCGGCGTCGATCCAGTAACCATCCCAGCCGCCCGCGCGCAGCCTAGGATACACCTCGCCGGTATAGTCGCCTCCCTGGCAGGTGACGATCACGTCCATGGCCCGCAGGGCCTCAAGGTCCTTGGCGTCCTTGAGGGGCGGCACGTCCCGGCCGATGGCCGGCCCCTTGCCGCCCGCCTGGGAAGTGCTGAAGAACACCGGCTCGATGGCGTCGAAGTCGTTCTCTTCCCGCATGCGCTGCATGAGCACCGAGCCCACCATGCCGCGCCATCCTACGAAACCTACCCGAAGCATCCGTCTACCTCTCTCGATCCCGCTGCATCTTCCGACCAGCAAGCAACCATCGACCGAAGGCTCAGAGGGCCGCCACCACCGCGTCCCCCATGGCGGCAGTGCCCACCGGCGCCGCCCCCGGCTCCGCGATGTCGGCCGTGCGCACCCCCCGCGCCAGCACTTCCGCGACCGCCCGCTCCACCCGCACCGCCGCCGCTTCCATCCCCAGACTGTAGCGCAGCAGCATCGCCAGGGACAGGATGCTGGCCAGGGGGTTGGCGATGTCCCGGCCGGCGATGTCGGGCGCCGAGCCGTGGATGGGCTCGTACAAGCCCTTGTTGCGGGCATCCAGGGAGGCCGAGGGGAGCATGCCGATCGAGCCCGTGAGCATGGAGGCCTCGTCGGAGAGGATGTCCCCGAACATGTTGCCGGTGAGGATCACGTCGAACTGCCGGGGATCGCGTACGAGCTGCATGGCGGCGTTGTCCACGTACATATGGCTCAGTTCCACGTCCGGATACTCCCGCGAGATCTCGCTCACCACTTCCCGCCACAGCCGGCTAGTCTCCAGCACGTTGGCCTTGTCTACCGAGCACACCCGCCTCCCCCGCCGCCGCGCCGCCTGGAAAGCCACGTGGGCGATACGCCGGATTTCCCCCTCGCGGTAGACCATGGTGTCGAAGCCTTCCCGCTCGCCGGCGGCGTTGACCCGGATGCCCTTGGGCTCGCCGAAATAGATGTCGCCGGTGAGCTCCCGCACGATCAGGAGGTCGAGACCCGCCACCCGCTCGGGCTTGAGGGCGGAGGCGACGGCCAGCTCCCGGTACACCCGCGCCGGGCGCAGGTTGGCGAAGAGCTCCAGCGCCTTGCGGATCCGCAGCAGCCCCTGCTCGGGACGCTTTTCCCGGGGAAGCCCGTCGTACTTGGGCGCGCCCACGGCGCCCAGCAGAATGGCGTCCGCCGTCCGGGCGAGCTCCAGGGTGGACGCGGGCAACGGGTTCCCCTCTGCGTCCACGCCGGCCCCGCCGATGGGCGCCTCGGCCCACTCCAGAGGGAGCCCGTCGCGGCGCAGCCGCTCCAGCACCTTCACCGCCTGGGCCGTGATTTCCGGGCCGATCCCGTCTCCCGGGAGGATGGCGATCTTCATTCAGCCGTAAATGCTCAACCGAACAGCCATGGCGCCTCGGCCCGCCGCTTGGCCTCGTAGGCCTTGATCTTGTCCACGTGCCGCAGGGTGAGCCCGATGTCGTCCAGGCCGTTGAGCAGGCAGTACTTGCGAAACGGGTCGATGTCGAAGCGGAACGTCTCCCCGCCCGGCGTCGTCACGCTCTGGGCTTCCAGATCGATCAGCAGCCGGTAGCCCTCGGTGGCCTCCACCTCCTGGAACAGCCGGTCCACCACGGGGGCATCCAGCACCACGGGCAGCAGCCCGTTCTTGAAGCAGTTGTTGTAGAAAATGTCGGCGAAACTCGGGGCGATGAGGGCCCGGAAGCCGTAATCGAGCAGCGCCCAGGGCGCGTGCTCCCGGGAGGAGCCGCAGCCGAAGTTCTCCCGCGCGAGCAGGATGCTCGCTCCCCGGTAGCGGGGCTGGTTGAGCACAAAGTCCGGGTTCAAACGCCGCCCGGAGGCGTCCGCTCCCGGCTCGCCCGGGTCCAGGTAGCGCCAGGCGTCGAACAGATTCGGGCCGAAACCGCTGCGCTTGATCGACTTCAGGAACTGCTTCGGGATGATGGCGTCGGTGTCCACGTTGGCGCGGTTGAGCGGCGCCACCAATCCTTCGAGACGGATGAACTTTTCCATGCTCACTTGACCGACTTCTGGATCGCCTCGCCGCCCTTCTCGATGTCCTTGCCGAGGCCCTGGATGGTGTTGCAGGCGGCGAGCCCTGCAACGAGCAGTACGGCCATGATGGAAATCACGAGTCTGCGTATCATGATCGAGCTTCCTCCGTTAGGAAGAAAGAAGTTCCCGCACGTCAATGAAATGCCCGGCGATGGCCGCCGCCGCCGCCATCTCCGGGCTCACCAGGTGGGTGCGCCCGCCGGCGCCCTGGCGCCCTTCGAAGTTGCGGTTGGAGGTAGAGGCGCAGCGCTCCCCGGGCGCCAGCCGGTCGTCGTTCATGGCGAGGCACATGGAGCAGCCCGGCTCCCGCCACTCGAAGCCGGCCTCCAGGAACACCCGGTGCAGGCCTTCTTCCTCCGCCTGGCGCTTCACAGTGCCCGAGCCGGGCACGACCAGGGCCTGCTTGATGTTGGAAGCGATGCGGCGCCTTCGCACCACCTTGGCCGCCGCCCGCAGGTCTTCCAGGCGCGAATTGGTACAGGAGCCGATGAACACCTTGTCCAGCCGGATGCTGCGGATCGGGGTGCCCGGCTCGAGCCCCATGTACTTAAGCGCCCGCTCGTAGCTTTCCCGCCGGGTAGGGTTCGGCTCCCGGGCGGGATCGGGCACTTCCCCGTCCACCGGTGCCACCATCTCCGGCGAGGTGCCCCAGGTCACCTGGGGTCGAATCCGGGCCGCATCCAGGCGCACCACTTTGTCGAAGCGGGCGTCCGGGTCGCTTTTCAATTCCCGCCAGGCGGCCACCGCCCGCTCCCACAGCTCACCCTTGGGCGCCAGCGGCCGACCCTTCAAGTATTCGATGGTCTTCTCGTCCGCCGCCACCAACCCGGCGCGGGCGCCCGCCTCGATGGACATGTTGCAGATGGTCATCCGCCCCTCCATGCCGAGGGCGCGGATGACGCTCCCCGCGTATTCGATCACGTAGCCGGTAGCGCCCGCCGTGCCGATGGCGCCGATGATGGCGAGGATCACGTCCTTGGCGGTGACCCCGGGGCCCAGGGTCCCGTCCACCACGATCTGCATTGCCTTGGCCTTCTTGGTCAACAGACACTGGGTGGCGAGCACGTGCTCCACCTCCGAAGTACCGATGCCGAAGGCGAGACAGGCGAACGCCCCATGGGTGCTGGTGTGGGAGTCGCCGCACACCACGGTCATGCCGGGCAGCGTCGCCCCCTGCTCCGGGCCCACCACGTGCACGATCCCCTGGCGCCGATCCCGGAACGGGAAATAGGCCTTGGCGCCGAACGCCTTGATGTTGGCGTCCAGCGTCTCCACCTGCAGCCGGGAGACGGGGTCGCGGATTCCCTGGTCCCAATTGCGAGTAGGGGTGTTGTGGTCCGCAGTGGCGATGACGGAGTCCGGCCGCCAGACCCGGCGCCCGGCGAGCTTCAGCCCTTCGAACGCCTGGGGACTCGTCACCTCGTGCACCAGGTGCCGGTCGATGTAAAGGAGCGTGGTGCCGTCGGCTTCCTCGTGCACCACGTGGCTCTCCCAGAGCTTGTCGTAAAGGGTCTTTCCGCTCATGACTTCAGGCGTCAAGGAAAGATAAGAATTATGCCACAAAGCCCTGGCCCGCCCCAGGAGGCGCCCTCCAAGGGCGCGCTACCGATCGGCGGGAAAGCGCCGGGCGATGAGCAGTCCCCCCAGCGCCGCGGTGGCGGCACTGGCCATGAAAGTGAAGCCCGGGCCCGCCGCCTCCCACAGGTAGCCGCTCAAGAGGCTGCCAAGGCTGCCGCCCGCACCGAAACTAACGCTGCTGTAGAGGGCCTGGCCCTTGGCCGGGTGGCTTCCCTGGAACAGGCGGTGGAACGCCGCCACCGCCGCGGCGTGATAGGCGCCGAAAGTGGCCGCGTGCAGGGACTGGGCGAGCAGCATCAGGGGCGGCACGGTGGGAAAGGCGGCCACTAGCGCGAAGCGCAGCACGGCGCAGCCGAAGCTCACAAGCAGGATAGCGCGGCCGCTGTAGCGGGCGGCCACCCGCGGCATGAGGAAGAACACCCCGATCTCGCAGATCACGCCCAAGGCCCACAGCCACCCCACCTGGCCCTTGGTGTAGCCCACGTCCACCAAGTAGATGGAAAAGAAAACGTAGTACGGTCCATGGGCCGCAGCCATGAGGAAACAGGCAGCGAGGAGCGCGCCCACCTCGGGGCGCCGCACGATCCGCCACAGGGGCATCACCTCTTCCGGCGCGCGGCGCACGGGGGCGTCCGGTACCCGGGCCGCCGAAGCCGCCACCGCCAGCTTGAGGGCGAGCAGAACCCAGAGCAACCAGAAGATGGGAGCGCCATCCAGCAGGTGGCCGATCCCCACCACCGCCAGGATGAAACCGAGGGAGCCCCACCAGCGGATGCGCCCGTAGCGGGCGGCGTGGGGGCCCAGGTGGGACAGGGTGATCGCTTCCACCAGGGGCAGCGACGCGCTCCAGAAAAAGCTCATGACCGCCATCACCAGCCACATCCAGGCGAAACCCGCGCCGAAGAAAACGCCCGCGTAGCTCAGGAGGGCGGCGAGGGCCGCCAGGCGCAGGATCTCCACTCGACGGCCGGTGGCGTCGGCAAGCCAGCCCCACGCCGCGGGAGCGAGCATGCGCATTACCTGGGGCAGGGCCATGAGCAGCCCGATCTCGGCCGCCACGTACCCGAGGGAGCGCAGGTACAGGCTCCAGTAGGGCGCGAACGCGCCCACGAAGGCAAAGTAGAAAAAGTAGAAGCCGGCGAGGGGCCCGTAGGGAAAGGAGCGGTCAGACATCGGGGCAGGCGAGGGGGTCCCGCGGGGGGCGAAGGCCCGGGAGGAGGAAAAGCGCCTCACGGGGGGAAAGCGAGCCAAGCGCCTCGCCTTCCGGACCGGTTAGCCGGTGCGCCGGGGCGGGGCCGGCGGCTCACGCCTCGTCGGGTTCCGGATCCTCCCGGTGCTCTAGCGCCGGTTCCCGCGGGGGCGCCGCGGCGGCCCGGCCGGGCACGGGGGGCGTGGCGCAGCGCACGTCCGCGTTCTGCGCCCGGTGGCGCAGGGCGTGGTCGATGAGCACCAGGGCCAGCATCGCCTCGGCGATGGGCGTGGCGCGGATGCCCACGCAGGGATCGTGGCGGCCGGTGGTCTCGACGATCACCGGCCTGCCTTCCTTGTCGATGGAGCGCCGCGGCAGCCGGATACTGGAAGTGGGCTTGATGCCGATGGAGACCAGGATGTCCTGGCCGGTGGAAATCCCCCCCAATATGCCTCCGGCATTATTGCTGAGGAAGCCTTCGGGGGTGATCTCGTCGGAGTGCTCGGTGCCCTTCTGCTCCACCGCGGAAAAGCCCGCCCCGATCTCCACCGCCTTGACCGCGTTGATGCTCATCATGGCGTGGGCAATGGCGGCGTCCAGCCGGTCGTACACCGGCTCGCCCCAGCCCACCGGAACGCCCTCGGCCACCACATTGATCCGTGCTCCCACCGAGTCGCCCGACTTGCGCAACCGGTCCATGAACGCTTCCAGCTCGGGCACCATATCCGGATCCGCGGCGAAGAACGGGTTCTCGTTGACCCCGTCCCAGGACCTGAACGGCACCCGGATAGGGCCGAGCTGGGCCAGGTAACCCCGGATGAGAACGCCATAACGGCGACCCAGCCACTTCTTGGCGATGGCGCCAGCCGCGACTCGCACCGCCGTTTCCCGGGCCGAGGCCCGGCCGCCCCCGCGGTAGTCCCGGATGCCGTACTTCTGCCAGTAAGTGTAGTCGGCGTGCCCGGGGCGAAACACGTCCATGATCTTGCTGTAGTCCCGGCTGCGGGCGTCCACGTTGCGGATCAGGAGCCCGATGGGCGTGCCCGTGGTCCGCCCCTCGAACACGCCGGAGAGGATCTCCACCGTGTCCGGTTCCCGCCGCTGGGTGACGTGGCGGGAGGTGCCGGGACGGCGGCGATCCAGCTCTGCCTGGATATCCGCCTCGGAGAGCTCGAGGCCGGGTGGGCAGCCGTCCACCACGCCGCCGATGGCCGGGCCGTGGGATTCGCCGAAAGAGGTGACGCGGAAGAGCTTGCCGAAGGTGTTGCCAGACATCGAAAGGCTCGCAAAAACAAGGGCGCAAGTTTAACATAGGTCTGGACCGCGGCTTGTCCCGAACGCGGAGACGCGCAAGGCCGCGGCGGCCCAAACCGGATAGAACCGCCCCCCCCGAGACACCCGGCAAACGGTTGGCGCCAGATCGACGATCCAAGGGAGGATGCCGTGAAAATCCTGCTGGTAGATGACTCGCGCACGGCGCGGGCCGCCCTCACCCGGATGCTCGCCGCCATGGGGCATGCCGTAACGGAAGCTTCGGATGGAGCGCAGGCGCTCGAATGCCTGCGGCGGGAGCCGGTGGACCTGGTCCTGCTGGACGTGCAGATGCCCCGCCTGGACGGATTCGCCGCGGTGCGGGAGATGCGCGAGATCCAGGGCAACCGCTGGGTACCCATCATCTTTTTGAGCGCCCGGGAAACGGACGCGGACCTGGAGAAAGGCATCCTGGCCGGGGGCGACGACTACCTGGCGAAGCCGGTGAGCCCAGTGGTGCTGGGAGCCAAGATTCGGGCGCTCCAGCGCATCCACGACATGCAGCGCCAGACGGTCGAACTGAGCGAGCGTCTCGCCGCCGCCAATCGGGAGCTCGCCCAGCTCGCCCGCCAGGACGGGCTTACCGGCCTAGCCAACCGCCACCACTTCGACCAACGGCTGGCGGAGGAAATCGCCCGGGCGCGGCGCCACCGCAGTCCCTTGGGCTTGGTGCTGGGAGACGTGGACGATTTCAAGGCCTACAACGACCACTACGGCCACCAGGCGGGGGATGCCTGCCTACAGCGCATCGCCGCGGCCCTTTCGAGCGTCTGCCGGCGGGCCACCGATCTGGTGGCCCGCTACGGTGGCGAGGAGTTCGCCCTGGTGCTGCCGGACACCGACATGACCGGCGTCGAGAAGGTGGGCAACGCGGCGCGGGAGCAGGTGGAGGCCCTGGCCATTGCCCATGCTCGCTCCCGCGTTTCTCCCGTAGTCACCATGAGCCTAGGCGCCACCGCCCTCGTTCCCGACGGGTCCACCACCCCCACCCTGCTGATCCGCCGGGCCGACCAGGCCCTCTACCGGGCCAAGCTCCAAGGACGCAACCGTTGCGCCACCTGGGCGGGCGGCTGGGACGGCGCCGGTGGACCGGGCACGGAGGACCACGCCCCCAGTCCGGGATTAGAAGCGCACCCGTGAGCGAGCACTTCCGGGGAGAGTTTGCCGCCCCGAGGTTCCCCTCCCAGCGGTCAAGGCTAGCGCTCCGAGTGGCCCAGGTCTTTGCCGGGAGCCACCCGATCCCGCAGCCGCTGCTTGAGCTCCTTCGCTTCCGGAAAACGGCCTTCGTCCTTGCGGGACCATAGCAGCTCTCCGTCCACGCGCACTTCGAAAATGCCCCCGCTTCCGGGGATCAGGGCCACCTCGCCCAATTCCGACTCGAAGGTGGTAAGAAGCTCCTGGGCAAGCCACGCCGCTCGCAGGAGCCAGCGGCACTGGGTGCAGTAGCGGATTTCAACCCGAGGTTTTGCCTTCATCACGGCAAGCCTGCGACGTCCGTGGATTCCCGGGCCGGCCCTGGCCCGACCGAATTATAATGGCGCCTGGGGCGGGGCTTGCACTAGCCTCGGTACCCCCGAAGCCTGTTTTATCGAGCCGACGCCTATGCGCCAATACCTCGACCTGATGCGGCACGTCCTGGAGCACGGAGTGCGCAAGCCGGACCGCACCGGTACCGGCACCCTGTCCATCTTCGGCCACCAGATGCGTTTCGACCTGAGCCGGGGCTTCCCCCTGGTCACCACCAAAAGGGTTCACTTGAAGTCGGTGATCCACGAGCTGCTGTGGTTCCTCAAGGGAGACACCAACGTCCGCTACCTTCAGGAGCGGGGGGTGACCATCTGGGACGAATGGGCGGACGAGAACGGCGACTTGGGCCCCATCTACGGCTACCAGTGGCGCTCCTGGCCGGCCCCCGACGGCCGGCACATCGATCAGGTGAGCCGGGTGGTGAGAGAAATCAAGGAAAACCCCCACTCGCGCCGGCTCATCGTCTCCGCCTGGAACGTGGCGGAGCTGGACAAGATGGCCCTCACCCCGTGCCACGCCCTGTTCCAGTTCTACGTGGCCGAAGGCCGCCTTTCCTGCCAGCTTTACCAGAGAAGCTGCGACGTGTTTCTGGGGCTGCCGTTCAACATCGCCAGCTATTCCCTCCTCACCCACATGGTGGCCCAGCAGTGCGACCTGGCGGTGGGGGAATTCGTCTGGACCGGAGGCGACGTGCACCTCTACCTCAACCACCTGGAGCAGGCGCGCACCCAGCTCGCCCGGGAGCCCTATCCCCTGCCGCGGCTGCGGATCCTGCGCAAGCCGCCGTCCATCTTCGATTACGCCTTCGAGGACTTCGAGTTCGTGAACTACCGCCACCATCCGGCCATCCCGGCGCCCATCGCCGTATGACGGGCCCCCGCATCGCCCTGGTGGTCGCCATGGCCCGCAACGGGGTCATCGGCGCCGGCAACGCCCTGCCCTGGCGCCTGCCGGAGGACCTCAAGCATTTCAAGGCCCTCACCATGGGCCACTGCGTGGTGATGGGGCGCAAGACCTTCGACTCCATCGGCAAGCTCTTGCCCGGGCGGCAGAACGTGATCGTCACGCGCCGGGCGGATTACGCGGTTTCCGGCGCCCGGGTGGTCCATTCGGTGGAAGAGGCGCTCGAAGCCTGCGAGCGCCAGGACGAGATCTTCGTGATCGGCGGCGCCGAGCTGTTCCGGGACCTCATCGACCGGGCCGACCGGATGTACGTCACCGAGCTCATGCAGGACTTCGAGGGGGACGTGTACTTTCCCGCGTACGACCGCAGCGCCTGGCGGGAGGTGAGCCGCGAGCGGCGCCGGGCCGGGGACCTGGAATACCATTTCGTGGTGTACGAGCGAGCGCGCTGATCGCGCCCTCGCTCACAGCACGATGACTTCCGGCAGGGGAAAGCCGTTGAACGTGCTGGCGTAGGCGGTGGTGTAGGCGCCCGCGTTGGGGATGTAGATGAAATCCCCCTCCTGCATGTCTTCGGGGAGCATCTCCTCCTGCAGGACGATATCCACCGAATCGCAGGTGGGACCCGCCACGCACCACGGCACCATCGGGCCGGTGCGGTCGGTGAGGATCTGGTAGCGCAGGCCCTCGGAGGTCTCGATCATCCCGCCGAACAGGCCCGCGTCCCAGTACATCCAGCGGCGGCCGGCGCGGGTGGCGGTGCCCACCACCCGGCAGACGAAATACGCGGCGTCGGACACCAGGTAGCGTCCGGGCTCGGCCACCACTTCCACGTCCGCCGGGAACGCTTCGAGCGCCTCGTTGACTACCTCGCCGATCACCTCGATGGAAGGAATGGGCTTGACGTAGCGCACCGGGAAGCCGCCGCCGATGTTGAGCATGCGCGGCCGCATGCCGACCGCGAGGAGCTGGTCGAACACCGCCCGGGAGCGCTCGATGGCCACGCGCCAGTTCTGCGGGTTGCGGCACTGGGAGCCCACGTGGAAGGTGACCCCCGCCACGTCGGCTTTGAGCCGGGCGGCTGCGGCCACGATCTCGGGCACGTCCACCAGGTGGGCGCCGAACTTGCCGGCGAGGGGCCAGTCGGCCCCGATGTTGGGGGTGTCGATGCGCAAATAGAGCTTGGCGTCCGGCTTGATGGCCACCACCTTGGCCACTTCCTCCGCGCTGTCCACCACGAACCACTCCACGCCCTTGCCCGCCGCGTACTCGATGTAGGCGCGGGACTTCATGGGATTGCTATAGAGCACTTCCCGCGCCGCCACCCCGAGGCCAAGCAGGAGGTCGAGCTCGGCGACCGAGGCGATCTCGAACCCGGTCCCCTCGTCCTTGAGCACCTGGACTACCCGCGGGTCCGGGTTGGCCTTGACCGCGTAGTAGGGCTTCACCCGCGGCATCGCCTGGGCGAAACGGCGGGTCTTGAGCCGAATGATCTCGGGATCGATCAGGAGGAACGGCTTTTCGTAGCCGCGCTCCAGGGCTTTCTTGATGTGCCGGAAGTCGAGGCTGACTTCCGGGTGGGTGTCGAAGATGGATTCGCTGGCTTGGACGGCGGCGCGGGGCATCAATGTCTCCTCAAGGCACCTAGGTTACCGGCGTATGGATATTTACCAGGTCGACGGTGAGGGGAACGCTCCTCTTGCCTGTCATGCTGACCTCCTTGGCGCGCTTGAATTTTCAAGGGCTTGGATCCAAAAAATGCGCATTATAAAAAGCGGGGCCGCGGAATCAAGTGTAATTTGCGCCAGCAGGCCTGCGTCTAAAAAAAAGGCGCCATCTCAATCCGTTAGCTGCCGGAATCGACCGAACGTCCTCTACTCAGATCTTGGGCGGCGTGACGCCTTTCTGCCCCTGGTATTTGCCGCCCCGGTCCTTGTAGGAGATGTCGCACTCCTCGGCCGCCTCGAAGAACACCACCTGGGCGACCCCTTCGTTGGCGTAGATCTTGGCCGGCAGCGGCGTGGTGTTGGAAAACTCCAGCGTCACGTAACCCTCCCATTCCGGCTCGAACGGAGTCACGTTGACGATGATGCCGCAGCGGGCGTACGTCGACTTGCCGAGGCAAATGGTAAGCACGTTGCGCGGGATGCGGAAGTATTCCACCGTGCGCGCCAGGGCGAAGGAGTTGGGCGGAATGATGCACACCTCGCCCTTGAAATCGACGAAGGACTTGGAATCGAAGTTCTTTGGGTCGACGATGGTGGTGTTGATGTTGGTGAAGATCTTGAATTCGTCCGAGCAGCGGATGTCGTAGCCGTAGCTGGAGGTACCGTAGGAGACCACCTTGCGCCCGTCCACTTCCTTGATCTGGTTGGGCTCGAACGGCTCGATCATGCCGTGTTCGAGCGCCATGCGGCGGATCCACTTGTCGGACTTGATGCTCATGGGCTGCCCTCAACCACAGAGGCAAGAGTCACAAGGCAAAAAGAAATTTTCAACGCGAAGGGCGCAAAGGGAGCGAAAGAAAAAAGGGAACCTCTAAAAATTCGTTTTTCTGCCCCACATTCTTCCGCACAACACGCGCTGGCGGAGAGAGCCGTTCGTGGT